>CAMLLG010000035.1 GCA_946480825.1 uncultured Lysobacteraceae bacterium | reverse complement strand
AGAACGCGGTGTCGTACTCGTCGGCCTCGACCACGAACTCGCGACCGCCGCCCAGACGCGCGGAGACGCCGAAATCCTCGGCGACGCCGCCGATCAGGAAGCCGGGGTCGCGACCGGCGCGGTCCAGCAGGAAACTCAGGATCGTCGTGGTCGTGGTCTTGCCGTGGGTGCCCGCCACCGCCAGCGTGTCGCGCCCGGGCAACACGTACTCGCGCAGCCATGCGGCGCCGGAAGTGTAGTGCAGGCCCTGATCGAGCACGTGTTCGACCGCGGGATTGCCGCGCGACAGCGCGTTGCCGATCACGATCTCGTCGCAGTCGGCGGAGATGTTCTCCGGGCGATAGCCCTGGCGCAGCGCGATGCCGAGGTATTCGAGCTGCGTGGACATCGGCGGATACACCGACTGGTCGCTGCCTTCGACCGTGTGTCCGCGCTCGCGCGCGAGCGCGGCGACGCCGCCCATGAAGGTGCCGCAGATACCGAGGATGTGGAGTTTGCTCATGGCCGGAATTGTCGCCGATTTCCGCCGGCCGTTCGCGCCGGTGGCGGTGTGCGGTGCAACACCCGTGTTAGTGTCCGATGGCGGTCCGCCCCTGCAGGCACTGGGAACGGGCTCGGACGAACCGCACCACTTTTCACTGATCAGGAGCATTCGGAATGCGAAAGACCACTTCCCTGGCACGCCTCGCCTCGGCCCCGCTCGCGCTCGCCATCGCCGTCGCGGCGGGTTCCGCCATGGCCGCGGATGTCGATCCCGCGCTGAAATCCGCGATGCAGCGCGACCTCGGCGTCACCGAGCAGCAACTCGGGCAGTACCTCAAGGCCGAGCGTCTGGCCGCGCAGCAGCAGAAGTCGCTGGAACAGGCGCAGGGCCGCGATTTCGCCGGAAGCTGGATCGAGCGCACCCCTGGCGGCGATTTCAAGGTCGTGGTCGCGACCACCGCGGCCGTGCCGAAGGCCGCGCCCGCCGGCGTGGAGCTCCGTCGGGCCCGGTTCAACGCGGAAACCCTCGGCGCCTCCAAGGCGCGGCTGGACGACGTGCTGGCGCAGCGCCGCGGCCGCGCCCCGGCCGGCATCCATGGCTGGTTCGTCGATGTCCGCAACAACAGCGTGACCGTGAACGTCGCCCCGTTCGCGGACCGGGCCGCCGTCGATTTCGTTGCGCTCAGCGGCGCCGACGTTTCGACCGTCCGTTTCCAGACGATGGGCAGCGCCCCGCGCCCGCTCGCCACCCTGCAGGGCGGCAGCGAATATCTTTCCGGCACCAGCAGCGGCTACTACTACTGCTCGGTCGGCTTCTCGGTGACCCGCAACGGCGCCAAGGGCTTCGCGACCGCCGGCCACTGCGGTTCCGCGGGCGACAGCGCCAACGTGCTGGTCCGGCGCGCGCTCAGCCGCATCGGGACGTTCCAGGCATCGAACTTTCCCAACAGCGACCGCGCCTGGGTGCAGGTGGACAACAGCCACACGCTGCTGCCGTCGGTCAGCGGCTACGGCAAGGGCGACGTCGCGGTGCGCGGCAGCCTGGAAGCGCCGATCGGCGCGGCGGTCTGCCGCTCCGGCCGCACCACCGGCTGGCGCTGCGGCGTGATCGAAGCCAAGAACGTGTCGGTGAGCTACGGCGCCGACGGCACCGTCAACGGCATGACCCAGGTGAAGGTCTGCGCCGAGGGCGGCGACTCCGGCGGCTCGTTCATCACCACCGCGGGCCAGGGCCAGGGCGTGCTCTCGGGCGGCAACTACAGCTGCAAGGGCGGTCAGGCCAGCCTGGCGACCAGCTACTTCCAGCCGCTCAATCCGCTGCTGCAGGCCTATGGCCTGACCCTGTCCGTCGCGCCCTGAGCGGGACGAAGCGACAACGAAAACGCCCCGGCATGCCGGGGCGTTTTTTTGCGCATCATGTTTCCGACATCCGTTTCCCGGCCATCGGGCCGACCCGGAACAGCCGCGCCCCGCGGGCGAACGGATCAGCCGACATCCGCACCGACAGAGATCGATTCGACGATCCGCGCGAACACATCGTCCATCGAACCTTCGCCGTGGACGACCTTGAGCATGCCGTGCTGGCGGTAATACTCGACCACCGGCGCGGTGACCTGGTTGTAGACGTTGAGACGGTTACGCACGGCTTCGGGACTGTCGTCGACGCGGCCCTGTTCCTTGGCGCGGCCGGCGATGCGTTCCACCAGCAGATCGGTATCGACCTCGAGTTGCACGGCGTGATCCATCGGCTGACCGATGCGCGCCAGCAGGCGGCCGAGGGCATCGGCCTGGGCGAGATTGCGCGGGTAGCCGTCGAGGATGAAACCACCGGAGACATCCGCACGCGCGAGACGGTCTTCGAGCATGCCGAGCAGGATCTCGTCGGACACCAGGTCGCCGCGATCCATCACCGCCTTGGCCTGCAGGCCGAGGGCCGAGCCTGCCGCGACTTCGGCGCGCAGCAGGTCGCCGGTGGAAATGTGCGGTACCTGCAGATGATCCTTCAGTCGTGCCGCTTGAGTACCCTTGCCCGATCCCGGGGCGCCGAGGAGAACCAGTCGCATCGCATGCTCCATAGATAAAGAAGAACCGGGCCCGGGCGCCGGGGGGCTGCCTTCGGGCCGCAACCTCCCCAGCTTAACCGCTCGCCGCCCCCGGCCCAACCCGTCTTCGACCAAAAGCGAGGGACACCCGGAGCAGGATGTCCGCGGGGGCGGCGGCCTGCCCAAAGGCGGCGAGAGCGCGTCATGCACTTTTTCACATGGCGCGTTGCGAAGCCTGTGGTGTGGAGACAAGGTTCCGTGGCTTGCCTTGGCTGGTGGCCAAGGCAAGCCACGGGCCGCAGACGACCTTCGCGACGTATGAAAAAGTGCATGACACGCTCTAGACTGGTCCGGATGTGCCCGCCCGATCCACTGCACGGCCGGCGCCGCCCCGCCCCCATCGACAGACTCCCCATGGCATCCGGAAAACTCCTCTACGCCCAGTCCGGCGGCGTCACCGCCGTCATCAACGCCACCGCTTCCGCCGTCATCGCCGAGGCCCGCGCCCGCAAGATCAAGGTGCTGGCGGCCCGCAACGGCATCCTCGGCGCGCTGCGCGAGGACCTGATCGACACTTCGAAGGAATCCGCAGCCGCCATCCGCGCCCTCGCCCACACCCCGGGCGGCGCCTTCGGCTCCTGCCGGTTCAAACTCAAATCGCTGGAGCAGGATCGGGCCAAGTACGAACGTCTGCTGCAGGTCTTCAAGGCCCACGATGTCCGCTGGTTCCTCTACAACGGCGGTAACGACTCCGCCGACACCGCGCTCAAGGTCTCGAAGCTGGCGGCCGAATTCGGCTACCCGCTGACCTGCATCGGCGTGCCGAAGACCATCGACAACGATCTGGCCGTGACCGACTGCTGCCCGGGCTTCGGCTCGGTCGCCAAGTACACGGCGGTGTCGGTGCGCGAGGCCGCTTTCGACGTCGCGGCGATGGCCGAGACCTCGACCAAGGTCTTCGTCTACGAGGCCATGGGCCGCCACGCGGGCTGGCTCGCCGCTTCGGCCGGCCTCGCCGGCAATGGCGCGGACGAACCCCCGCACCTCATCCTGTTTCCGGAGCGGGCCTACGACGAAGCCGACTTCCTCGCCACGGTGAAAAAGGTGGTGGCGAAGGTCGGCTATTGCGTGGTGGTGGCGTCGGAAGGCATCCGCACGGCCGACGGCACCTTCGTCGCCGACGCCGGCGGCGGCAAGGACGCCTTCGGTCATACCCAACTCGGCGGCGTGGCCTCGTACCTCGCCGGCAAGGTCAAGGACGAACTGGGTTTCAAGGTCCACTGGGCCCTGCCCGATTATCTGCAGCGCTCGGCGCGCCACATCGCCTCGAAGACCGACCTCGACCATGCGATGGCCGTGGGCAAGGCCGCGGTGCAGTTCGCGCTGAAGGGCCTGAACTCGACGATGCCGGTGATCAAGCGCACGTCCAACGCACCGTACAAGTGGAAGATCGAAGCGGCGCCGCTGGAGAAGGTCGCCAACCACGAAAAGACGATGCCGGCGAATTTCCTGCGCAAGGACGGCTACGGGATCACGACTGCCGCCCGCACCTATCTCGAACCGCTGATTCGCGGCGAAGCCCCGCCGCCGTACGGCCGCGATGGCATGCCGAAGTACGTGACGCTGAAGAACGTGGCGGTGAAGAAAAAGCTGCCGGCCTGGGAGGGCTGAGCGGGGGCGGATCGCCTGGAGCGTGTCATGTACTTTTTCATGTGACGCGCAGGCCATCTGCGGGCCTGAGCCTTGGCGCGCGCCGCCGCCAAGGCTGCGCCACCGAACCTTGTCTCGGCGCCACAGGCTGCGCACGCGCCATGTGAAAAAGTGCGCAGCACGCTCTGGTGCCTCCGGCGAGTCCGCGTTTCAGCGCGGTCGCGCGACCCACGCGTAGGTGCGGTGGAACGCCGCCGCACCCAGCGCGCCCAGCAAGCCGAGGACGAGGCCGGCGACCGGATAGGGAACCACGCTCGCGAGGACGAACGCGCCTGCGCCGAGGAGCCCCATGACGTCGACAAGGCCACCCGACAGACCGAAGTGCATCGCAGCGGCGCTGATCAGGGCCGGGCCGCCGGCGATCACGAATCCGCCCAACGTCATCGGCCAGAACCCGAAGCGGCCCCATGCAAGCAGCAGCAGGGCATAAGGCACGCCGAACGCCGCGACCAGCGGCAAGACGTACATCAGGCTGAGAAAGGCATACAAGAGAATCAGCAAGACATCCAGGACTGTTTCCCCCGGCACGCCAAGCGAGCCGGCCCCCATGAGCACGCCCACACCGAGCGCGGCGACGAGGCTGGCGGCCGTCGCCCCGAACACCAGGGCCACGACGCTGCGCGTGGTGATCCTTCTTGCCGGAGTCCGGGTTTCCATTGTGCGGTTCGAGATTGTGCGGTTCGAGATTGCTCGGTTTGAAACGGTCGTGTCGTTCATCGGGCCTCCACCCTGTCGAAGGCACCCGCTCCGGATGCCGTGTGCGTCGCGTCCGCGACATGTCTTGTGGATGTGTGTGCGGGCATCGCGATCCGGTGGTTCACCACCGCACATGGCGTCGACACCATCGCCGCATCAGCGATGCACGCATCGGATTGTCGCCAGCAACGCGAATGCGCCACGATCGACGCCGGCAGGTGCGGAAACAGCGGCGGCTCGCGCCGCGGCATGGCATCACCAGCGACCATGGCGACGATTCCGTCGATACAGCCACCACGCGCACGAGGCGCAGACCGATCGTGCGAGCGCGCGCAGACGCGGGAACCCGTGAGACGCGAGGCCCGGCGCAAGCCACGCCACGACGGGGGACAATCGCGGCTTGCGACGAAGGATCTGGCATCCATGCTCATCATGCTTCTCCCGGAACGAACGCAGTGCGCAGCGGCACCGACGCCGTCGACAGATGTCCCACCGCCATCGACAGCATCGCCGGCGCGACATAGTGGCGATGCGTGCGATCGATCAGGCGCATGTACACGGCACCGAACGGATTGCGATTGCGTACGCGCGTGCCGAGCGTGAAGCGCGCCTTGCCGCCCGGCAGCAGTTCGACCCCGACGCACGAACGGAAGCGCAGATGTTTGTCGTCGGCGCCCAGCACGACCTGCGCGCAGCGATCGCGGGCATCGACCGACTGCGCCAGCACCGGATAACGGCCGGCGAAGCGCTGCGGCGCCGCGTTCAACAACGACGACACCGGGCAGCCCAGCGGCGAGGTGCGCAGGCCCAGCGGTTTCACCAGCACGTTGCGCAGGCGCATCAGCCGCGCCACGCCGCCGGGCGGATTGCGCAGAAAGCCTTCGAGCAGAGCGGCGAGCAGGGTCGTCGCCGATGCCGACGGCAGTTCCGCGACGGGAATGTCGAGCGCGAAACTGTCCTCGTGATCGAAACCATCCTCGAACTGGCGCCGCAACAGCGAATGCGGCGGCGGGGCGTCGAGCGCGATCACGCTGCGGCCGCGGGCATCGTCGAAAAATCCCGCCGGCCGCCGCCACGCGCCGAGCCGGCGGCGTACATGGCCGAGAACGCGGCGGGCCTGCGCGCAGGCGCGTCCGCGCAGCGAGGTCGTGGCCGCCGTCAGCGACAGCGTCGTCGTCGGCACGTCCGCGAAGTCCAGCGTCGCCAGCCGTGCGGCGACGCGCTCGGGCAGCAGTTCGGTCAATGCGGGAATGTCGGCGGCGTTGGCCAACACGCGCGTGCGCTGGTCGGCATCGAGATCGCCGCCGAGTTCGTTGGTGTGGCAGGACAGCGCGAACAGCGCCGGGTGGCCGGCATCGGGATCGCGCGGCAGGAACTGGTGCCAGGTGCCGCCGCCGAAGCGCACGGTGAAGAGGCAATCCGGCGGAATCTCGACATGGCGCAGCGCGTCGACGAACGCCTGCGGGTCGCGTTCGATCTGCGCCTGCGATGCGGTGGAAAATCTCAACAGCGCGCCGCCGCTGCCGGACACCGCCGTGAATACCCGATGCCCGGCGTGGCGATGGAAGGGGTGGCCCAAGGCGCCGACCACGAAGCTGTAGAGCGAGGTCGCGTCGCCGCGGGCGAAATCGGCGCCGCCGATGCGGGCGGAGGGCTCGTCGAGCGCATCGACGTAGGCGTCGTGACTGCGCTGGAGTGCGGCGGTCCGGCCGATGAGCGCGGTGCCGGCACCGATGCCGATCTGCGCGACGAGCACCACTTCCACCGGCAATCCGCCGGAAAGCGACGGCAGACGCGCGACGGGGAAGGTGTCGGTCCGGCGGGTGGTGGCGGTCATGCAGGTTCCTCCGCGTCGTTTGCCTGCGGATCGGCCGCATCCACGTCGCCTGTCGGCTCGACCGGGCCGTCTTGCGCGGCCTTCGCGGCCTTCGCGCGGGCCCGGCTTTCGCGTTTCAGCGGACCGCCCTGCGGGCACAGCTCGGACACCCAGGCGAAGACGGTGTTGGCGAGGCGGTCCGGAACCAGTTGGAAATAGACGAACTGGCCGCGCTTTTCGCGTGAGATCAGGCCGGCGTCTTCGAGAATCCGCAGATGCGCGGACAGCGCGGGCTTGCTGAAGTCGAATCGGGAGGCGATCTCGCCGGCGGTCAATTCGCCGCCGTTGAGATAGGCCAGGATCCGGCGGCGCGGGGTGGACGACAGGGCTTCGAAGACACGGTCCATTGGCGATTCGATAGTTAAGTAATTTCCTAATTAACTTCCCACTGTCGCCATGCCCTGTCAAGCCAGCCGTGTCCGAACGCATGGGCATGGCTTGCGCACCGGCGCATCCATCGGCGGATGGCATGGGATGAGCCGAAGCATCCCTCGCGACATCGGGCGATCGAAGGCGTCCGGAGACCTCGATTTTGTGACTGGCCTCAAACTTTGCCGTCTCCCGTTACTACTCAGGCGAATCTCCGGGGGAATCAATGTTCACGATCCGATGCGTCTGGGCCCTGTGCCTGTCGCTCATCCTTGCCAGCTGCGCGACCACGGGGGGGATTCCCGCCAATGCGCCACCGATGGATGCGGTGCAGACCCGGGCTGTGGATGCCTATCGGATCGGTGTCGACGATCAGGTCCAGGTCGCGGTCTGGCGCAATCCAGAGTTGGGCATCACCGTGCCCGTGCGCCCCGACGGCATGATCTCGGTGCCGCTGATCGGCGATGTGCTCGCCGGCGGCCGCACTCCGCCCGAAGTGGCGAAAGACATCCAGGACAAACTCGCGGCCTATGTCCGCGACCCGCAGGTGGCGGTGATCCTGACCGAGTTGCGCAGCCACGAATATCTGTCGCGCGTGCGCGTGACCGGCGCGGTGCGCCAGCCGGTGTCGGTGCCCTACCGTCCCGGCATGACCGTGCTCGACGCGGTGCTGGCGGCGGGCGGCCTCACCGAATTCGCCGCGCCGGACCGCGCCGAACTGCATCGCAGGAGCGGCGACGCTTCGCGCACGTTCGAGGTGAAGCTGGACCGCATTCTCAACCGTGGCGATCTGGCGACCAATTATCCGGTCGCCCCGGGCGACGTGATCACGGTGCCGGAGCGGACGTTCTGATGAGCGCCCCGATGCTCCCGCTGCGGCGGACGCCGGCCGCACGCGCGGGCGCGCAGGCGGCCGCGCTCGCGCCGAACGAAATGATCCCGGTGCTGTTGCACGAAGCGCGCCGTTATCAATTGGTGCTGGTCTCGATCTTCGCCGCCATCGCGCTGCTCGCGCTGCTCGCCGGCCTGTTCGTGCTGCCGCGCAAGTACGTGGCCTCGACTTCGGTGCTGGCGCAGGAAAGCGACATCATCCAGCCGCTGCTGGAAAACCGCGCCCATGCCACGCGGGCGGTGGACCGCGCCGGGCTGGCGCGCACCGTCGTCTTCGGCCGCAAGGTCATGGGTCGGGTGCTGGAGATCGGCGGCTGGATGGACGAGAAGCCGTCGGCCGCGGTGCAGGACAAGCTGATCGAACAGATCCGCGACCGCACCCAGATCAGCAACGCGCGCGAGAATCTGGTCCAGATCACCTATCACGACAACGACGCGGAGCGCGCGTTCAAGGTCGCCGACGCGATGGCGAACCTGCTGATCGAGGAAAGTCTCGCGAGCAAGGAACGCGAAAGCCGCGAGGCCTACGAATTCATCGACAAACAGGTGGCGGACTATCACCGCAAGCTCACCGAAGCCGAGGCGAATCTGCAGGCCTATCGCTCCGCGAACGCGGACGCGCAGCCGGGCAGCGCCACCGACGTGACCACTCGCATCGGCGCGCTGCGCACCCAGGTCGAGCAGACCCGGATGAGCCTGATGGAACTGCGCTCGCGCGAGGACGCGCTGGCCTCTCAGTTGTCGGGCGAATCAGCGGTGACCTCGGTGCAGACCCGCGAGACCCTGTACCGCACGCAGTTGCTGGAGCTGCAGAACCAGCTCGACACGCTGCTGCTGAGCTACACCGACAAACATCCCGACGTGGTGCGGATCCGCCACCAGATGGCCGACATCCAGACCGCGATGACCGAGGACCAGAGCCGCCGCCGAACGCCGGGCACGCGCGACGAGGCCGAAGCGCGGGTCAACCCGATGTATCAGGAACTGCGCAGCCGACTGGCCGAAACCCGGCGCGAGATCGCCGCGATCCAGTCGCGGATGTCGGCATCCGAAGGACTGCTCGACGGCGAACTCGGCCGCAGCCGGCGCATCGCCGCGTCGGAAAGCACGC
The DNA here is from genome assembly GCA_946480825.1 of uncultured Lysobacteraceae bacterium. The sequence continues at coordinate 28,891 of CAMLLG010000035.1, read as the reverse complement.
TGGCCGAGCTGACCCGCGATTACGAAGTGAACCGCGACATCTATCAGGACATGCTGCGCCGGCGCGAGAACGCGCGGGTGTCGATGGAACTGGATCGCGAACGCCGCGGCCTGACCATGCGCATCCAGGATCCGGCGCAGATGCCGCTGCGGCCCAGCGGCCTGCGCTTCATGCACTTCGCGCTGGGCGGGCTGGTGGCCGCGGTGGCGGTGCCGCTGGGCCTGCTGTTCCTGCTGGTGCGTTTCGACCCGCGGGTGCGCGCGCCGGGCCAGATCGAACGTCAGGGCAATTATCCGGTGCTCACCGTGGTGCCCGGCTATCGCACGCCGCGCGACCGTCGCCGCGAATTCGCGCGGATGACGCTCAGCGCATCGATCCTCGGATCGGTGATCCTCGCCTACGGACTGGTCTACCTTTTCAAGCAGATGCAGGCATGAGCGACCACGACCGCGACGATCGCAGCTTGGCGGTGGCATGTCAGGGACAGGCACGACAGGAGCAGGCGCTGACCACGCGCCAGCTCGAAGAGCGCCGGCTGATCCACCGCCACGAATCGGTCCGCGCGCACGCCGACGCCTTCCGCGAACTGCGGACGCGCCTGATCGCGCTCGTCGGCGGCCCGCAGGGCGAGAGCCGCAATTTCGTCACCCTCGTCGCGCCGGTGCGCCACGGCTGCGGCGGCAGTTACGTCGCGCGCAATCTCGCCGCGGCCTTCGCCTTCGACGACACCAAGCAGGCGCTGCTGATCGACTGCGACGCCACGCATCCGGCGCAGGGCGACGCGCTGCAGGTCTCGGCCGAACGCGGCGGACTGATCGACTATCTCGAGAACGACGCGCTGTCGCTCGACGACGTGGTCTATCCCACCGGCGTGCCGCGGCTGAAACTGATTCCTGCCGGCCGCATCCGCGAGACGCCCGGCGAAAGTTTCAGTGGCTTCCGCATGCGCACGATGATCGATTCGCTGCGCGCGCATCAGGGCAATCGCCATCTCATCCTCGACGGTTCGCCCGTGCTGGGCTCGCCGGACGCGCGGATCCTGTCCGATCTGGCCGACCTGGTGGTTCTGGTCGTCGGCGACGGCCAGGTCGGCACCGAGGCCATCGACAAGGCCGTCGCGAGCTTCCCGCCGGAGAAATTCGCCGGCGTGGTGTTCAACCGGCGCCCCTGAGGCGCAAACGGAGGCCGCATGCATCGCCAACGCTTCTGCATCGCGATGCTCGCGATCGCGACCGGCACCATGCCGCAGGTCGCGCTGGCGCTGCGCGTCGACTACATCCTCGATCTCGCGATCGAACGCAACGACAACCTGTTGCTCACGCCCACGGATCCGATCGGCGTCACCGTACTGCGTCCCGGGCTCGGCTTCGACATCGTGCACGACACCTCGGTACTGCAGGCGCGGCTGACAGGACGCGCCGAATACCGCCGCTACGGCGACGATCGCTTCGACGACAGCGTCGACGGCACCCTCGTCGGCCGCGTCAACTGGGTCGCGATTCCGGAACGCCTGAGTTTCGCGGTGGTGGACAGTCTGACCCTGCAGCCGGTGGACACGCTGGCGCCCGATTCGCCGGGCAACCGGCAGCAGGTGAACGTGCTGTCGGCCGGCCCCACGCTCAGCTTCGAATGGGGCGACGGCTGGCGCGGCACCGGCGAACTGCGCTACGTCCGCAGCGAAGCCGAGATCTCCGACGAATTCGATTCCGAACGCGTCGAGTTCGCGCTGCGCGCGATCCGCCGACTCGGCCCGACCAGCCGCCTGGCCTTCAATGCGCAGAGCCAGCGCGTGGATTTCGCGCGCGACACCGTGGCCCGCGACTACACCCGCTCGGAATTGTTCGTGCGCTGGTCGCGCACCCTCAACCGTGTGGATCTGGCGGTGGACGCGGGCTATTCGCGTCTGGACTACCGCGATTCGCTGCCGGGCTTCGCCGATGGCCGCAGCGATCCGATGCTGCGGACCGCGCTGACCTGGCGGCCGAGCGACCTGCATCGCTTCGAAGCAAGCCTGAGCAGCCAGTTCTCCGACGTCGCCGCCGACAGTCTCGCCGAGATCGGCGAGGACACCGGGCCGCCCGCGGGCGTGATCACCGGCGACACCGTGGTCAACGCATCGCCGTATCTCGAACGCCGGCTCGACACCGAATACACCTGGACGGCCACGCGCTGGACGGTGAACGTGTCGCCGTACCTCGACCGCATCCGCTACGAAGACACCGATCAGTTCGACCAGAACGGATACGGCACCGGCCTGGAAGCGTCCTGGCGCGCACGTCGCAATCTGATCCTCGGCGCCTCCGCGGCGCTGGACCACAACGAGTACGTGAATCTTGCGCGCGAGGACGAGACCCGGCGCTACGGGGTGTTCGCGCGCCTGGACTGGACCCGCCACTGGAGCGCGATGCTCGACCTCGCCCGCTACGAGCGCCGCAGCACCGCCGCAGGCCAGGATGCGGACCAGAACGTGTTCGCCCTCACCATCAGCTACGGCAACCGCTGACCATGACCGCAGGCCATCGCTCCGCATCGTCGACGACCGCCCTGCGCATGGCCGCCGCGCTCGCGTTCTGCACGGTCGCGGCCGCCTGCAGCCCGCAGATCAGCGCGAACCCCGCGACCGCCGACGCGCGTTCCTCCGGCGCATCCATGGCCGTCGCCGCATCCGCCGTCGCCGCGCGCAAACCGCTGCCGCCGATCGAACCCGGCATCCCGCTGGATCTGTCGTACGTCGACGTGAAATCTCCGGCCTACGACCGGTTCCGGCGCTGGGTCGACAGCGCCGTGTCGGGGCAGCCGGGCTACGCCTTCTCCGCCTACGACGCGGCGCTGGCGTACCGGCTGGACCCGAAACCGAAGTACTGCGAACTCGCGATCCGGATGGTCGAGAAGGAAGTCGCCGACGCCGAATCGGCGATCGCCGACGGCCGCGCGCCGGAGATCGCCGGCGATTCGTATCTCGAAGTCGGCCCGCGCATCGCCGCGCTGTCGATGACCCTCGACGCCTGCCGCGCGCGCATCGACGAGGCGCAGCGCGAACGCTGGTCCGCGTTCGCCGAGCAGGCGGTGTGGAACGTCTGGCATCACCTGCGCGCGCACTGGGGCGGGCGGCCACGGCCGTGGACCGGCTGGTCCGTCGACAACCCCGGCAACAACTACTACTACAGCTTCGTCGAGGCGACGCTGTACTGGGCGCTGGCCAGCGGCAACGACGAATGGATGAGCTTTCTCAACGAAGAGAAAATCCCGCCGCTGATCGCTTATTTCGCGACACTGCCCGGCGGCGGCAGCCTCGAAGGCACCGGCTACGGCGCCGCGCACATGCGCCTGTTCTCGCTCTACCGGCTGTGGCGCGACGCCACCGGCGAGGACATCGCCAACGCCAGCCCGCACGCCGACGACACCATCGCCTACTGGGTGCATGCGACGGTGCCGACGCTGGACCGCTTCGCGCCGATCGGCGACCAGTCGCGCAACTCGGTGCCGGAACTGTACGACTACCATCGCCGGCTGGTGCTGGAAGCGCGCGCGCTCGGCAAAGACCCGCAAAGGCAGGCGCTGGCGTCGTGGTGGCTGCATCGCATCTCGATCGACCGGATGAGCAACGGCTTCAACACCGCGCACGATCTGCTGCCGTCGGGCGACGCGAAGGCACCTGCGCCACCGGAACTCTTCCATCATGCCAAGGGTACCGGCCATCTCTTCGCGCGCAGCGGCTGGGACAAGGATGCGGTGTGGCTCGCGTTCGTCGCCGGCCCCTACAACGAAAGTCACGCGCATCAGGAACAGGGCGGCTTCACCCTGTTCGCGCGCGACTGGCTCACGGTCAGCGAAAACATCTGGAGCCACAGCGGCATCCAGCAGGGCACCGAGACCCACAACGTATTGCGCTTCGAACGCGCGACGCCGATCGCCCGGCAGTGCCACGCGCCACCGAACGATCGCGTGGTCCACCAATGCCAACCCACGCGGTCGACGATGACCGTGACCCCGGGCGCGGACGGCGCCCTGCGCGTGGACGCGGATCTCGCCGCCGCCTACGGCACGGATTCGCCGGTGCGGCGCTGGACCCGGCGTCTCGACTTCGATGGACGCCGGCTGCGGGTGGAAGACCGGTTCGCGGTGGCGGCCGACACCCGCGCGGTGTTCCAGTTGCAGCTTCCGTCGGAGCCCCGGATCGACGGGCAGACCGCGGTCGCCGGCCGGCTCCGGGTCCGGGTCGTCGCGCCCGCCGGCGCCACCTTCACCGCCATGGACTGGCGCAGCGTCGACAGCGCCGAATTCCGCGGCGGCTGGCGTCTGGACATTGCAGGCGCGACCGACGCGTACATCGTCGAGCTCGAAGAAGTCTCAAACTGAACGCCGCCTGAGTTTTGCCTGAGACAGAGATCACGCTTTCTGTCGACGGCGCTCGCAACCGTCCGGCACGTCACACTTCGGGGCAAATCGCATCCCCATACTCGGTTCAGGTCGCCGCATCCCCATGGAGCGGTCACCGGAAAAGCCGGTCGATCGGCTTTTCCGAAAGACGCGCTGCGCCCTGGTTTGGACAGGGTGCACCAGGGGGCGCGAACGACAGGCCATCGCCACGGACGCGCGCCGAGTACACGCCATGCCCGACCACACGTCTTTCCCCACCGCCGCGTCCGACAACCGCACCTCCCGTCACGTCGGCAGGCTGGCCCTGCTCGCGGCGGCCGTCGCCACGGCCGGCATCGCCATGGCCGGGCCGATGACGCTGATGCGCGAGCTCCGCGCCCGCTTCGTCGAAGCCGAGCGCAGGCCGCTCGCGGGCATGGAACGCATCGAAGGTCGGTTGCCGGGCCTGCGCACCGCAGCGCAGACGCGCATCACCGGCCGGCGCACCGCCTCGCATCTGCAGCAGATTCCGATGAATCTGACCTACGTCGACACCGCGCGCACCTCGTACACGCGATTCCGCACCTGGGTCGACAACGCGGTGAACGGCAGCCCGGGCTACGCCTACGAAGCCCGCGACTCCGCGCTGATGTTCCGCATCACCCGCGACATCAAATACTGCAACCACGCGGTCGCCATGGTCGAACAACAGGTGGCCCGGGCCGAAACCGCCATCGCCGCGGGCCAGCGCCCCGAAATCGCGGGCGACTCGTATCTCGAAGTCGGCCCGATGATCGCCGACCTGGCGATGACCTACGACACCTGCAGCGCGCGCCTCACCGCCAGCCAGCGTCAGCGCTGGTCGGCCTACGCCGAGCAGGCGGTCTGGAACGTCTGGAACCATCAGAACGCGCGCTGGGGCGCGGTCTCGTATCCCTGGAGCGGCTGGTCGGTCGACAATCCCGGCAACAACTATCACTACAGCTTCATCGAGGCGACGATGTCGTGGGCGCTGGCGTCGCGCAACCCGACCTGGATGAGCCTGCTGCAGAGCGACAAGCTGCCCAAGCTGGAAGCCTACTACCGCGCCATGCCCACCGGCGGCAGCCTGGAAGGCACCGGCTACGGCACCGCGCAGATGCGCCTGTTCGAGTTGTACCGGATGTGGAAGGACGCCACCGGGATAGACATGGCCAACGTCAATCCGCACGCCACCAACACCATCCGCTGGTGGGTGCACGGCACCGTGCCGACCCGCACCCACTTCGCACCGATCGGCGACCAGTCGCGCAACTCGGTGCCCGAAATCTACGACTACCATCGTCGCCTGATCCTGGAAGCCCGCAATCTGACCAACGACGCCAGCGTGCAGCGCATGGCGACCTGGTGGCTCGGCGGCATCCCGGTGCAGCAGATGGGCCAGGGCGCGAATTTCCGCTACGACCTGCTGCCGGTCGGCGGCAACGGCGCGCCGCCGGAAGAACTGCATTACCACGGCAGCGGCACCGGCCATCTGTTCGCGCGCACCGGCTGGGACGCGAACGCGATGTGGATGTCCTACGTCGCCGGCAAATACAACGAAAGCCATGCCCATCAGGACCAGGGCGCGTTCACCCTGTACGCGAACGATTGGCTCGCCGTCACCGAGAACATCTGGAGCCGCAGCGGCATCCAGCAGGGCACCGACGTGCACAACATGCTGCGCTTCGAACGCAGCAACACCGGCGTCCAGCAGTGCGGCAGCCCCGCGAACGACCGCATCGTCCACCAGTGCGAGCCCAGCACATCGACGATGACCGTCACTTCCGGCGCGAACGGCGCGCTGACGGTCGCTTCCGACCTCACACCGGCCTATCGCGGCAACCCGGCCCTGACCCGCTGGACGCGCAATCTCGATTTCGCCAACCGCAGGCTCACCGTGCGCGACAACTTCGTCCTGCCCGCCGGCACCACCGCGTTTTTCCAGGTGCAGGTGCCGGTGCAGCCCACGATCAGCGGCAGCACCGTCACCGCCGGGCGCCTGCGCTTGCGCGTGCTGGAACCGGCCAACGCCACCATCACGCTGCGCAACTGGAACGCCGTGAACGCCAGCGAATTCACCAAGGGCTGGCGCATCGACATCGGCGGCGGCACCACGACCTATCTGGTCGAACTGAGCGAAGTGCTTTGACCGTCGCCGTCCGTCGCGCGACCCTCGGTGATCTGGGCGACCTCGTCCCGCTGTTCTCCGATTACCGCAGCTTCTACGAACAGCGCCAGGACCCGGACACCGCGCGGCGTTTCCTGCACGACCGTCTGAGCCGCAACGAGTCGACGATCTTCGTCGCCCATCTCGACGGCGTGATGGACACCGCGCCGGCCGGCTTCACCCAGCTCTATCCGATGTTCTCCTCGGTGCGCGCGGCGAAGGTCTTCGTCCTCAACGATCTGTACGTGGCCGAGCGCGCGCGCCGTCGCGGCGTGGCGCTGGCGCTGTTGTCGGCCGCAGCGGAGTACGGCCAGCGCGAAGGCGCGATCCGGCTGGAACTCGAGACCATGCCCGACAACCACGACGCCCAGGCGCTGTATCGCGGCCACGGCTGGCGCCCGTACGACGAGACCCTGCGCTTCCGGCTGCCGCTGGCCTGACGGGTCCCGGCCGCAGCGCGGGGCATCGCCCGCCGCGGACGAAAGCGTTACCCTGCGGCCCATGACCGCAGCCCAAGACTTCATTCCCCTCTCGCTGTGCGTGCTGACCGTGTCGGACACGCGCAGCCTCGCCGACGACAGCTCCGGCGACCATCTCGCCACCGCCCTCACCGACGCCGGCCATCGCCTCCACGACCGCGCGCTGTTGCCCGACGACAAATACCGCCTGCGCGCGCAGGTCTCGGAGTGGATCGCCGATCCCGCCGTCGACGGCATCCTCGTCAGCGGCGGCACCGGCTTCACCGGCCGCGACTCCACGCCCGAAGCGCTGCTGCCGCTGCTCGACAAGGAAATGCCCGGCTTCGGCGAACTGTTCCGCGCGCTGAGCTTCGAGGAAATCGGTACCTCGACGCTGCAGTCGCGCGCGTTCGCCGGTCTGGCCAACGGCACCTTCCTCTTCGCCCTCCCCGGCTCCACCTCCGCGTGCCGCACCGCCTGGGAGAAGATCGTCCGCGCCCAACTCGACGCGCGCACCCGCCCCTGCAATCTCGCCACGCTGCGTCCGCGGCTCAAGGAGTGATTCGATGTCCATCGGCAATACGCTGCGCCTGCTCACCAAGGCCACCGGCCTGAGCGTGACCGACCTGGCGACCGCGATCCCGCGCGCCGGGGTCAACACCGTCAGCGCCTGGCTGAAGGACGAAAAGATGCCCGGGCGCGACCAGATCGACGCCCTCGCCCGCACCTTCGGCGTGCCCGCGGGCGCGCTGCTGTCCGAAGTCGCCAGCACCCTCGACCCCACCCGCACCAAGGGCGAACACAGCCTGCTCGCCGCCTACCGCGCGCTCAACACGAAGCAGCAGGGCGCGCTGCTGGAAGTCGCGCGCAGCATGGCCGCCGGCGCCCGCGACGAGGACGAACCCCGGGCGCGGCCCGCGCGCAAGCGCAGCGCGGCGAAGCGCGCAAAGCGCGTCTAACCTTCGATGTCATCCCGAGCGCAGCGAGGGACCTGCTTCTTTCATCCCTGTCGCAATCGCAAACAAGCAGGTCCCTCGCTGTGCTCGGGATGACAACCATCCGCTCATCACCGCCTCGACACCGGACACCCGCCATGAGCAAGCCCGAAAAGCTGAAGCGCAAAGAATACGAGGAACTGCTCGAACCCCTGCAGCGCGAACTCGCGATGATGGCGCGCTGGGCCTCGACCACCGGCCAGCGCATCCTGGTGCTGCTGGAAGGCCGAGACACCGCCGGCAAGGGCGGCGTCATCGACGCCATCAGCGCGCACATCAACCCGCGCCAGTGCCGCACCGTCGCCCTGCCCAAGCCGAGCGAGCGCGAACGCACGCAGTGGTATTTCCAGCGCTACATCCAGCACCTGCCCGCGGCCGGCGAGATCGTGCTGTTCGATCGCAGCTGGTACAACCGCGCCGGTGTCGAAAAGGTCATGGGCTTCGCCGACGACAAACAGGTGAAAGCATTCCTGAAACAGACGCCGGTGTTCGAACAGATGCTCGTCGACGACGGTATCCAGTTGTTCAAGTACTGGCTGTGCTGCGACCAGGAACAACAGGAAAAACGCTTCGCCGAACGCCGCGAAGACCCGCTCAAGGGCTGGAAGCTCTCGCCGATCGATCTCGAAGCGCGCACGAAATACGCCGAGTACACGAAAGCCCGCGAAGCGATGCTCAAGGCCACGCACACGGAACACGCACCCTGGACCCTCGTCGATTTCAACGACCAGAAACGCGGCCGCCTCACCCTGATCCGCGACCTGCTCGACCGCCTGCCGGATACCGAGATCACACCCGAGCCGATCGACTTTCCGCCGCTACCGGGCAAACCGGCGAAGGAGAGGTATTCGGTGGTGAAGCCACTCGAAAACTTCCAGGCATAGCTTGCGGCAAGTTCTCCGCATTACAGGCGACGCAATTTGGCTTCATCGCCTATCGATTCGTTACGACGAGATTGCCGAGCCAGTGATGTAGCCCGGCTCTCGCCGCTGGTGAGAGCCGGGGCCTTCGGAAAGCAGCCATTGCATCCGCTCCCGGGTGTCCACTGCGCGGACACCCGGGCTACAAGGTTTGTGTCGACAAGCCGATGAAGGCACGCAAAGCCTACCGATTCGTTACGACGACGTTGCCGACCCGGCGTACATCTCCGCAATCGGAGACCCGGAGGGCGACGGACAGGAAGTCCGTCGTTTTTCGACAAGGCACGGAGGCCTTGTCGAAAAATCCCGACCATGGTGCCGACGGCAGATTTGATTTGGACCTGAAAGGCTTTCTTTGGTCACTTTCTTTACGCTAAAGAAAGTGACCCGCGCACCAGCGCGGAAAAGATTCCGGGCTTTACACAAGAGTTATCAGCAAACCGCGTCGTGCGCACACCGCACCGTCAGACCAATCGAAGGATTGATCGTGAGGAATAATGCCTCATGGATAGGATTTTGACTTCGCATACGCGGATTTGGCGGAATCGCCTTAGGCGGTTCCGCCCCACGATGCGGCATTACACCGCCCGGAACACCAGCGACGCGTTGGTGCCGCCGAAGCCGAAACTGTTCGACATCACCGTACGCAGCGGCGCCTCGCGGGTCTCGCGCAGGATCGGCGCATCGCCGACGCGCGGGTCGAGGTTGTCGATGTTCGCCGACGCGGCCATGAAACCGTCGCGCAACATCAGCAGGCTGTAGATCGCTTCGTGCACGCTCGCTGCGCCGAGCGAATGCCCGGTGAGGCCCTTCGTCGAGGACAGCGGCGGCATCGCGTCGCCGAACACTTCGCGCACCGCCTTCAATTCGACGATATCGCCCAGCGGCGTCGCGGTGCCGTGGGTGTTGAGGTAATCGATCTCGCCGACCGGCGCGCCGTCGGCCGCGAATCCCGCCAGCGCCATGCGCATGCAGCGCACCGCGCCCTCGCCGGTCGGCGCGACCATGTCGGCGCCGTCGGAGGTCACCCCGTAGCCGACCAGCTCCGCATGGATGCGCGCGCCGCGCGCGACCGCGTGTTCGTAATCCTCCAGCACCAGCATGCCGCCGCCGGCGCCGATCACGAAGCCGTCGCGGCCTTCGTCGTAGGGGCGCGAGGCTCGCGCGGGCGTGTCGTTGTATGCGCTGGACAGCGCACCCATGCCGTCGAATTGCACCGACATGCCCCAGTGCAGCTCCTCGCCGCCGCCGGCCAGCACGACATCCTGCGCACCGTGACGGATGAGATCGGCGGCGGCACCGATGCAGTGCGCGGAGGTCGCGCACGCGGCGGAGATCGAATAGCTCACGCCCTGAATGCCGAACGCGGTCGCCAGCGACGCGGAGACGGTCGAGCACATCGTGCGCGGCACCATGAACGCGCCGACCTTGCGCGCGCCCTTGTTGCGCATGAGATCGCCGGTCTCGATCTGCCACTGCGCGGACGCGCCGCCCGAGCCCGCGATCACGCCGGTGCGCGGACTGCGCACCTGCGCCTCGTCCAGCCCGGCATCGGCGATGGCGTCGCGCATCGACACATAGGCGTAGGCGGCCGCGTCGCCCATGAAGCGCTTGAGTTTGCGATCGACGACCGCTTCGAGATCGATCTGCGGCACGCCCGCGACCTGGCTGCGGAAACCTTTCTCCGCATATTCGGGCACGGCCGAAACGCCGCTGGTGCCGTTGCGCAGCGCATCGGAGACGGTCTGCGCATCGTTGCCGATGGGCGAGACGATGCCGAAACCGGTGACGACGACGCGACGCATCAGAAGCCCTCCGTCGAGCGGAACAGCCCGACGCGCAGGTTCTCGGCTTCGTAGATCAGACGATCGTCGACGAAAGTCTTGCCGTCGGCGATGACCAGCGCAAGCTTGCCGCGCATGACTCGACGCACGTCGATCAGATAGCGCACGAGCTTCGCGGTGGGCAACACCTGGCCGCTGAATTTCACCTGGCCGACACCGAGCGCGCGCCCGCGGCCTGGTTCGCCCAGCCACGGCAGGAAGAATCCGGCGAGCTGCCACATCGCATCCAGGCCGAGGCAACCGGGCATCACCGGGTCGTTCCCGAAGTGGCAATCGAAGAACCACAGGTCGGGGCGGATCTCCAGCTCCGCCTCCAGCCGGCCCTTGCCGTACGCGCCGCCGGTCTCGTCGACATGCGTGATGCGATCGAACATCAACATCGGCGGCGCCGGAAGGCGCGCATTGCCTGGGCCGAACAGTGCGCCATCGGCGCAGACGAGCAGTTGCGAATGATCGAAGGACGCGGGCAGCGACATGCGGGACGCTCAAGACGACGGAGGCACGCATTATCGCCAGAAAAAAGTCCTGCACCGTGAACGGGCGAATGGATTTTCGCATTCGCATGCGTATGGAATCGCCCTGTTTTCATGGGCTTTCGACCATTCGCCGCAGTATGCGGCCGACATACGCAGGCGTGTGTTCTCAATCATGTCGGCGCTCGCGCGAACGTGCGGCAGCGTATGCAGGCGATGCACCGCCGATATCGCTTCGCAAGCATCAGGATCGATATCGAGATCAGCTTTTGTCGAGCGCGCGCCGATAGCCCTGGAACAGTTGCAGCAGCCACGGCTTCTGCGCGAGCACGAGACTCATGCCGATGCGTTCCTTCGGCGACAGCGTCGCATCGCGGATCAGCAGCGCGTCGAATTCACGCACCACCTCTTCCAGACGCTGGCGCATCTGGCGCACGCCGTCGACGCTGAGACTGCCGCTGAGCAGGAACAGGCCGTCCTGTTCGCCGTCGAAGGCATCGGCGAAGTAATCGCCCAGCAGCTTCTCGCGGAAATAGCGCTCCATCGGTCCATTGCGGCGCCAGCGGAAATTGCGCGCGGTCAGCGCCCGCGCGCGATTGCCGGGCATCAGCTCGATGATGCCGAGGCGGTCCAGCTTCACCAGCAGCCCGGTCCACTGCGCTTCGGTGAAGGCGAACTGCGCCAGCACATCCTGCTGGCGCCAGCGATTGAGACTGAGAAACAGCGCCAGCAGCAGTGCCGGTTCGGAGACCAGCGCTTTTTCCTGCGCTTCGGTCAGGCCGGCCATGGTCTCGCGGCCGCGCGACGCTTCGGCGGCCAGCTCGGACAGCCCGACATCCAGCACATCGCAGATCTGTTCCAGCCGCTGCAGGCTCATCGCGCGCAGCGAGAACATGCGTTTCACCGCGGCCTCGCTCATCTTCAGCCGTGATGCCAGTTCGCGATAGGTCAACCCCTGACCGCGCAGCAGGCGTTTGAGCGCATCGATCAGTTCGACGGAAACGGCCATGCGTCTATTTTTCCGATACCGGGAGATGCCCGCTATCTACACTCGGTCGACGCGGATTGCAACGTCGGGCTTCGCGGGTGTCTCTTCGCCGCATCGTCTTCGCCGCATCGCCCGCAAGCCAGCGCTCACCGAGTCCGCCCATGCCCCCGACCCCGTCGATGTCCGCTTCGCCCTCCCGCCTGTCCCGGCGTTTCGCCGCCCTCACCGTCGCCCTCGCCTGCCTGCTGGTGCCGCCGGCGGATGCGCAGTCGGATGCATCGGGGCGGCATTCGGAAGCGAGCGTGATGGCGTCGGTGGAAGTGCCGGTCGCGGTAGTGGGCGCGCTGGTGGCGGGCGGCAAATTCGTGGTCACCGGGGTCGCCGCAAGCGGCGGCGCGGTGGCGGTGACGGTCTCCGTGGTGGGGCTCGGCGCCTCGTTCGTGGTCCATCTCACCGCGGAAGCGGCCAAGTCGCTGGCGATCGCCACCGGCACGGTCGTGGAGGCGGTCGCGGTCAGCGGAGGCTGGCTGTTGATGGCCGCGGGCGAGGCGCTGTGTTTCGTCGCCGACGAACATGCCCGCGCCCACGTGCATTCGCGCGAGATCGACACGTGAGTCCGCGCGCGACGCGACACAGGCCCTGCCGGCTTCCGCCGGAACAGTGCCAGCGCCGACGCAGCGCGCGGATCGCCGGCGGGCTTCTGGGGTTGATGCTGGCCGCGCTGACGGCGTTGCTGCTCACCGTCGCGCCGGCCGCGCACGCCGGCACCGACTGCGAAACCCGATCGATGCCGCCGCAGGCCATCGCCGATGCCGCGGCGACCGCGCTCGCCGTCGCCGATGCGCTGGACGCGAGCGACGCGCCGGTGGCGCTGGTGTCGCGGATCGGCACCGATCTGTCGAAACACGGTCTGCGCTACAGCCATGCGGGATTCGCGGTGCGCGATCATCCCGACGGCCGCTGGACGGTGGTGCATCTGCTCAACGATTGCAGCAGCGACGACTCCGGCCTGTATGCGCAGGGCCTGGTGAATTTCTTCGCCGACGATCTGATCAATCAGGACGCGCGCATCACCTGGCTGCCGCCGGAGGTCGCGACGCGGCTCGCCGCGCGTCTGACCGCATTGCCGCGCGATGCGCTGTACACGCCGCGCTACAACCTGATCGCACGGCCCGGCAGCCCGCACTACCAGAACTCGACCGCGTGGGTGCTCGAACACATCGCCGCCGCGCTGCCGGCGACGACAACGGTGCGCACGCGCGCGCAGGCGTATCGGCTCGCCGTCGGCCACGGTTTCAGGCCCGGCCGCATTCGCATTCCCTACACGCAGCGGATCGTCGGCGGCCTGTTCGGCGCGCATCTGGTCTTCACCGATCATCCGGTTTCAACCCGGCTCGGCGGCGACTATCCGGTGGTCACGGTGCGTTCGATTCTCGAATGGCTCGACGCCGCAGGGCTGGCAACCGACGAACGCGAGTGGCGCCGAGGGCGCTGGGTCGAGCGGCCCGGACCTGGCTAGCGCGTCCGATGCAGTGACCGCCTGTTCTAAATCCATCGACATCGCGATATCGATCGCGACATCGCCGGTAGAGCGGCCTTCAGGCCGCTGCTGGTCTTGCGAAGATCAGCGGCCTGAAGGCCGCTCTACCGGTGCATTCGCTGGAGATTTCAAGGCGCCACTCAGCGTTCCGGTTCAACCCTCGCGCGGATAGAAACGCACGCGCGATGGCCGCAGGCGCAACGTCTGTCCGGCAACCGGCGCCACGACGCCGGGCGTCGCGATCATGTCCCATTCGAACGGTTTGCTTTGTTCGCCGACCGCGAGTTCGACGGTGATGCGGTCTGCGCGTCGATGCGACGCGAGCACGCGCGCGGGAATGCCCGCGACATCGATCTCCGCTGAATCGTCGACGAGTTCCAGTTCGTGCGGTCGCAGATGCGCGGCCACGGGTCCGTCGGCGCAGCCCGGCGCGGCGAACGCGGCCACGCCGTCGGCCATCGAAAACACGCCATCGCGCACCGTGCCGTCGAGCGCGTTGCCGCGGCCGATGAAGTCGAACACGTAGGCCGAGGCCGGCGTTTCGTAGATCTCCGCCGGCGTGCCGACCTGCTCGATCCGGCCGGCGCGCATCACCACCACGCGATCGGCCAGCTCCAGCGCTTCTTCCTGGTCGTGGGTGACGAAGACCGTGGTCTGTCCGGTCTGATCGTGCAGCCGGCGCAGCCAGCGTCGCAGCTCCACGCGCACCTTCGCATCCAGCGCGCCGAACGGTTCGTCCAGCAGCAGCACGCTGGGATCGATCGCCAATGCGCGCGCCAGCGCCACGCGCTGTTTCTGGCCGCCCGACAACTGATCGGGATAGCGGCCGCCGAGTTCGGGCAACTGAATCAGGCCCAGCAGTTCCTGCACCCGCTTCGCGATGTCCGCCTTCGCCGGCCGTCGCGCGCGCGGGCGACTGCGCAGACCGAAGGCGATGTTCTCCGCCACGGTCATGTGCCGGAACAGCGCGTAGTGCTGGAACACGAAGCCGACGTTGCGTTCGCGCAGGCTCAGGCGGGTCGCATCGCGCTCGCCGAACAGCACCCGGCCGCTGTCGGGGGACAACAGGCCGGCGATGACCCGCAGCAGCGTGGTCTTGCCGGAGCCCGACGGGCCGAGCAGCGCGATCAGTTCGCCCGAGGCGATGGTGAGGTCGACGTCATCGAGGGCCGCGACCCCGGGATAGCGTTTGTTCAATTCGAGAATGCGCAACTGCATGTCAATGTTTCCTGTGCGATGCGGCGAGCGCATCGCCGTGTTTCGATTCGAGCCGCGTCCGGACGGCACCGGCCTGCGGTGCCGTCGTCGCCGGCGCGCCGGGCGCCGAGGGCGAAAAAGATCGACGCTTCACGTCAGTGCTTCCTGTGCGATGAGGCGAGCGAATCGCCATGCTTCGACTCCAGCCAGAACTTCAGGACCAGCGTCACCAGCGCCAGCCCCGACAACAGCGATGCCGCCGCGAACGCCGCGGTGGTATCGAATTCGTTGTAGAGGATTTCGATGTGCAGCGGCAGCGTGTTGGTGAGGCCGCGGATATGGCCCGACACCACCGAGACCGCGCCGAATTCGCCCATCGCGCGCGCGCCGCACAGCAGCACGCCGTACAGCAGGCCCCAGCGGATGTTCGGCAGCGTGACCCGGAAGAACATCGACCAGGCGCCGGCGCCCAGCGAACGCGCCGCCAATTCCTCGTCCGCGCCCTGCTGCTGCATCAGCGGAATCAGTTCGCGGACCACGAACGGGAAGGTGATGAACAGCGTCGCCAGCACGATGCCGGGGCGCGCGAACAGGATCTTGATGTCGTGCTCGGCCAGCCACGCCGCGAACCAGCCGTGGGCGCCGAACAGCAGCACCAGACACAGGCCGGCCACCACAGGCGACACCGCGAACGGCAGATCCAGCAGCGCCAGCAGCAGGCGCTTGCCGCGGAATTCGAAGCGGGTGACCGCCCAGGCCATCATCAGGCCGAACAGGGCGTTGATCGGCAGCACGATGGCGACCGTGAACAGCGTGAGCTTCAGGGCCGCGAGCGCATCCGGTTCGGACAGCGCTTCGAA
The DNA here is from genome assembly GCA_946480825.1 of uncultured Lysobacteraceae bacterium. The sequence continues at coordinate 13,069 of CAMLLG010000035.1, read as the reverse complement.
CCAGGCGACGAAGCCGTCGCCGAAGGCCGCGGCCAGCACCATCAGCAGCGGCAGCACCACCAGCCCGATCATGGCCAGCACCGCCAGCGCGATCAGCAGCCAGCGCAGCCATGCGGGTTCGCGGATGGCGTCGGTCGTCTCGATGCGCTCAGCCACGGCGGCCTCCCTTGCGCTCGTGCGCGAACAGCAGCGGGATCGCGTTGATGGCGAGCAGGCACGCGAACGACGCGGCCAGCAGCAGCGCGGCGATCGCGATCGCGCCGTTGTAGTCGTATTCCTCCAGCCGGATCGTCACCAGCAGCGGCGCGATCTCGGTCTTGTAGGGCAGATTGCCGGCGATGAAGATCACCGAACCGTATTCGCCGAGGCCGCGCGCGAACGCCAGCGAGAAGCCGGTCAACAGGCCCGGCAGCAGTTCCGGAAACACCACGCGCCGCAGCGCGGTCCAGCGCGACGCGCCGAGCGAGGCCGCGGCCTCTTCCGGTTCGCGCCCCAGGGTTTCCAGCAGCGGTTGCACCGTGCGCACCGCGAACGGCAGGCCGATGAACACCAGCGCCAGCACGATGCCGATCGACGTGTAGGCCACCTGCACGCCCAGCGGTTCGATGAAACGGCCGACCCAGCCGTTCTTCGAATAGATCGCGGTCAGTGCGATGCCCGCGACCGCGGTGGGCAGCGCGAACGGCAGATCGACCAGCGCATCCACCAGACGCCGGCCGGGAAAGCGATAACGCACGAGCACCCACGCGATCAGCGCGCCGACCAGCAGCGAGACCACCGCCGCGACCAGCGCGGCGCCGAAGCTCAATTTCAGCGCTTCCTGCACGCGCTCGTCGCGCAGCGCGCGCAGCCAGCCTTCCGTTCCGAGGGCGGCCGCGCGCACGCTCAGCGCCAGCAGCGGCAACAGCACCACCGCGCCGAGCCAGGCCATGCCCAGTCCCAGACTGATGCCGAACCCCGGCAAGGGGTTCGGCGATCTGCGTGCGCGCGGCGCGTTCGCCGCGGTGCCGGCCACTGCGCTCATCGCGCGGCCTTGTAGATGCGGTCGAAGAAGGCGCCGTCGGCGAAATGATCGGTCTGCGCTTTCTTCCAGCCGCCGAACGCGGCATCGACGGTCACCAGCGTCACCTTCGGAAACCGCGCCAGATCCGCCGCCGGCACCTTGTCCGGCTCGGCCGGGCGATAGAAGTGTTTCGCCGCCAATCGCTGGCCTTCCGGCGTGTACAGGAAACGCAGATAGGCTTCGGCCTGCTTGCGGGTGCCGTGCCTGGCCACGTTCTTGTCGACCCAGGCCACCGGCGGCTCGGCCTTGATGCTCAGGCTCGGCACGACGATTTCGAACTTGCCGCGGGTGTCGGCCTGGTTGAGCGTCAGCAGCGCTTCGTTCTCCCACGCGATCAGCACATCGCCGATGCCGCGCTCGACGAAGGTCGTGGTCGATCCGCGCGCGCCGGTATCCAGCACCGGAACGTTCTTGAACACGCGGGTGAGATAGTCCACGACCTTGTCGCCATCGCGGTATTCCTTCGACGCCCAGGCCCAGGCCGCGAGATAGTTCCAGCGCGCGCCGCCGGAAGTCTTCGGGTTGGGCGTGATCACGCCCACGCCCGGCTTCGCCAGGTCGTCCCAGTCGACGATCTTCTTCGGGTTGCCCTTGCGCACCAGGAACACGATCGTCGAGGTGTAGGGCGAACTGTTGTGCGGCAGCCGCGACTGCCAGTTGGCGGGCAAGAGTTTGCCGTTCTGCACGATCGCATCGATGTCGACCGCGACCGCGAGGGTGACGACATCCGCTTCGAGGCCGTCGATCACCGAGCGCGCCTGCTTGCCCGAGCCGCCGTGCGATGCGCGGATCTTCAGGGTTTCGCCGGTCTGCTGTTTCCACTGCGCGGCGAAGCGTTCGTTGACCTCGGCGTAGAACTCGCGGGTCGGGTCATAGGAGACGTTGAGCAGTTCGCCGTTCGCGGCCCGCGCCGGACCGACGCCGGCGATCATGGGGGCGATCAACAGACCGATGAGGATAGGCTTGAGGAGTCGTTTCATGTCGTTCGCTCCGGGTCAGAAGGAGAATTGCGCACGGGTGAAGAAGGATTGTTCGTCTTCGCGGTCGGCGCCGGCCGCGGCACCGTCCTCGAACGCGGTCCGGGTGTAATTCGCGACCAGCTTCAGGTTGCTGTTGAGATACCAGTTGAGACCGATCGTCCACGCCTTCGCCGAGCGCGCGGAGGTCGCGGCGTTGGCGAACAGCGGGAAGGCCTCGTCGTCGATCTTCAGTTCTCCGAAACGGCCGACGAGTTCGAAGGCGCCCCAGCCCGGTGCATCCATGGCGAACGGCTGGTTGGGCTTGACGACGCCGCGGTAGCTGGCGTCTTCGCCGGTCAGCACCACGCTGCCGGTGAGCTGATAGGCCTCGTTGACGAGATGCTCGCGACGACCGGCGTTGGCGCCGCTGGTCACCCGCACTTCCTGTTCGGAGGTGATGTATTCGCCGAGCAGGCCGAAGCGGCCGCGATGGAAATAGCCCTGCGGCGAGACGCGGCGATGCAGGCCGTCGGCGGCGACGTTGGCGTTGTAGGCGAAGAACTGCGCCTGACCCGGTGTGCGATAGCGCGGCAGAAAATTGTTGCCGGTGCCGAAGGTATCGCCGACGCTGGCGGCGACGCCGACGCCGAGGCCCGACCAGCCGTTCGCCGAGTTCCTGAACGGCTCCCAGAACACCCTGGCCGCGTATTCGAATTCGTCGTCCGGGTTGGTGGTGGCGGCGTCGCGGCCGTCGGGTGTGCCGTTGTACGCACCGACCACATAGCTCAGACGGGTGTCGAACAACTCGCCCTGCAGCTGCACGCCGATATCGCGGTTCGGCGCCAGTTCGGTCGGGAAACCGCGCTCCACGAACGCGATCGCGCCGCCGGACTGCAGCCGTTCCAGACCCACCGGCCCCTTCACCTTGCCGATGCGCACGGTGGCGCGCGGATCGAACTTCAGGTCGACGTAGGCATCGACGATGGTGGCGCTGTCGCCGGCGAACTCGGGCGTGAGCCGAAAGCCGATCAGCGAGCCCCACGTGCCTTCCAGCGTGGGTCGGATGCGGCGGAACAGGAAGGTGTCGTTCTGCGGATTGCGATCGTCGCCGATGAACAAGCGGCCGTCGGCCTGGACCAGACCGCGAACCTTCAGTTCGAGGCCGTCCGGCGATTTCACCGAGAGGCCTCTGGTGGGCGCGAGCGACACCACCGGATCCTTCGCGGCCTTGGCCGCGGCCTCTTCGGCCTGCAGTTCCAACCTGCGTTCGATCACGCGCAGACGCTGGTCGAGATCGGCGGCGGAGGCCGCGGATTCGTCGTCCGCGGCGACGCCGAGCCGGCGTTCGACCGCTTCGAGACGTTCGATCAATGCGCGCGTCGCCGCATCGGGCTCGTTCGCATGGACGGATGGAAGGGCGAGCGAAAGCGCGATGGCGATCGGAAGCATCGCCGGGGATCGATGGCGCGTCGCAGCGCGCGGGGCAGGATTGGACATCGTCGACTCCGTGAGGATTGACGCGCGTCCGGCGGTCCGGTCTGCGCTGGGCTGAGAAGGGATGGACGGGACCGACCGTTCAACGGTCGGCGAATCGGAATTTCTGGCTGCGGGTGATCTGCACGATCTTCGCGTTGTGGACCACGACTTCGACTTCGCCGAAGGCGATGTCGCGCAGCGCGGCGATCACCGCACGCTCGTGATCGTTCAACCGCGCACCGACCGGCGGAATGCCGGCGATGCTGCGAGTGGCGTCTTCGCGATCACGATCCGCATCGGGATCGGAAGCGTCTTCGGATGTCCTTCGTTCGTTCATTGCACCTCCGTCAATGGTTGGCGGCTGCGGGGGGATCGCGCTCGATCACCGAAGAGGGCGTTTCGGCGCTGGCGAAATCGCGCAGGCTGCGGCGGTCGAGCACCTGCGACAGCGCATCGCGCGACTCCCGCATCAGCGCGCGCAGCGCGCAGGCGTCGGGATCGGGACAATCGCGGCAGGGCTCGTACGCGGTGACGCTGGCGCAGCGCACCGGCGCCAGCGGCCCGTCGATGACCCGGATCAGGTCGCCGATCATGATCTGCTCCGGCGCGCGCGCCAGCGCATGGCCGCCTTGCTGGCCGCGCCGGCTGTCGATGAAACCGGCGATGCGCAGATCGACCAGGATCGTCTCGAGGAACTTGCCGGGCGCGCGGCAGCGCTGCGCCAGCTCGTGCGCCTGCACGCGACCCGCGCCGGCACGGGCCAGCTCGCTCATCGCCCGCAGTGCGTACTTGGCTTTCATCGAGAGCATGTCGCGGCGCAATTCCTATCGAAACTGTAGGAATTGATGCCACACGCCCGCGAACGGGTCTAATGCCCGCCGCTCATATCGTGATAGCGGCTGCGTCCGGGCCGCTCAGCCGACGGAAAATCCTTCCACGCGCGCGGGCGCCTCGACCGTCTCCCGGACCACCGCATCGACCCGCGCCAGCGGCGGACCATGCCGAAGCCAATCCGCGAGCCGTTCGATCGCATCCGCATCGCCGACGGCGAGCACCTCGACCCGGCCGTGGTCGAGATTGCGCGCATGGCCGCACAGGCCCAGCGCGAGCGCCTGCGCGCGGGTGTGAACGCGGAAGGACACGCCCTGCACGCGTCCGGAGACGAGGAAACGCGTGGCGGCCATCGCGGTCAACCGGCAGGCTTGGCGTCCAATGGCTTGGCGTCGGAAGGCTTGCCCGCCGCATCGATGATCGCGGCGAGTTCGGCGCCCGTCACCGGGCCCATGAATTCCTTCGCGATGCGACCATCGGGCGCGATCACGTAGGTCATCGGCAGGCCGCGCGGCGTGGGGAAATCCGCCGGCGGGTCGTAGGTGTCGACCAGCGCGATCGGATACTTCACCGGACGTTTCTTGAGGAACGCGCGCATCTCGTCGACCGCGATTTCCTCGTAGGCGAGTCCGATCACATCGACGTCCGCACGCTCGGCGTCGAACGCATCCAGTTCGGGCATTTCCTTGATGCACGGCGCGCACCAGGTCGCCCAGAAATTCACCACCACCCAGCCGCCGCGCTTCGCGGCGAGGTCGTACATCGTGCCGTCGAGCGTAGCGATCTTGAGCGTCGGCCGCTCGACATCCGCGGCCGCAGGCTTCGCATCGACAGGCTTCGCATCGACAACCTTCGCATCGACAGTTTTCGCATCGACAGTTTTCGCATCGGTCGACTTCGGCTCGGCGGACTTGCTGTCGACCGAGGCGGCGTCGGTGGATGCGGGCTGGCAGGCGGTCAGCGCGAGCAGCAGCGGCAGCAGGCAATACGTCGGGCTCATTCGGAATCCTTGCGGTAGATCGAGGCGACCGGTCGTTTCAGCAGATCGCGCAGCGGAAGTCGGAGTTCGTCCAAGGCGGCGACCGCAGCCTCGCCCAGCGCGTCGTCGCGCGCCGGCAGCCAGGCTTCGGACACCGGGATGCGCAGTTGGCAGGCGTCGTAGAGTTCGGCCAGCGTGAGGTCGTCGAGATCGCGCGCCAGCAGCCATTCGCCCGATTCGGCACGGCTGAGCAGGCCGATGGCGGAGAGTTGGCCGAGCATCTGCTGCACGAGCGCGTCGGTCAGCACCGGCTCGATCCGCCGGATATCGTCGAGATGCAGCCCCTTGCCGCGCTGGCGATATTCGTGGAAACGGCCGATCAGCCGCAACAGGCCGTGGAATTCGTAACCGACCGGCAGGCGCTGCGCCGCCGGCTGATAACGGAACGCGGACAGCGACGACGCCAGCGACGCGCCGAACAGCACCGAGACCCAGCTGAAATACACCCAGCCGAGGAAGATCGGCACCAGCGCGAGCGTGCCGTAGATCTTCTCGTAGGCGCCGAAACTGCCGAGATAGGAACCGACCGCGATCTTCACGGTTTCGATCATCACCACCGCCAACAGCGCGCCGGGCGCGACGTGGCGCCACTGGATCGTGCGATGCGGCACCACGCGATAGACCACCGCCAGCGCCACGAACTCGATGGCGATGGGGCTGGCGCTCAGCAGCCAGTGCTCCAGCCATTGCCCGGGCTGGGTCTGGAAGATCGACAGTGCGAAGAAACGCGCGGAAATCGCGAGGCTGGCCGCCGCCAGCAGCGCGCCGAAGGTCATCACCGTCCAGTACACCATCAGGCGTCCGAATTTCGGCCGCGCGGTGGGCACGCGCCAGATCCGGTTGAAGGTGGCTTCGATGCTGGTCAGCGTGATCAGCAGCGACACCACCAGCACGATCACGCCGACCGCGGTGAGCTTGCCGGCGTTGCCGGAGAAATCGAGCAGATAGGCTTCGACCGAGCGCGCCGAGGACGGCACGAAGTTCGAAAAGATGTAGGTGCTGAGCTGCTGGCTCCATTCCTGGTACACCGGAAAGGCCGACAGTACGCCGAACACCACCATGCTCAGCGGAACGATCGCGAACGCCGTGGTGAAGGCCAGCGCGCCGGCCGCCTGCAGCAGGCGGTCGTCGAGGAACCGCAGCCACAGGAAGCGGAAGAAGGTGCCGGCGCGGGCGCGATCCCAACTGCGCGCGCGCCATCGCTGCAATGTCTCGATGAATGCCATGCCGCGCAAGGGTAACAGGCCCGGCGCCCGGCATCGGCGGCATCCTGGCCTTCGCACCCGGCCGACGCTTGGCTTACCCTGTCCACTCTCTCCGCACGACGCCGCCCGGACCGCCCATGCCCGAGATTCTGGTTCTCTACTACAGCCGCGGCGGCTCGGTCGCGCGGCTGGCGCGGCAGATCGCGCGCGGCATCGGCGAAGTGGACGGCGCGACCGCGCGCCTGCGCACGGTGCCGCCGGTGGCACCGGTGACCCGCGAGACCGCACCGCCGGAGCCCGAGGACGGTGCGCCCTACGTCGAGACGCGCGATCTGGCCGAATGCGCCGGCCTGATCCTCGGCAGCCCCACCCGCTTCGGCAACATGGCCGCGCCGGTGAAATATTTTCTCGACACGCTGGGCGCGGAATGGGCCAGCGGCACGCTGGTCGGCAAACCGGCGGCGGTGTTCACCTCCACCGCCAGCCTGCACGGCGGCCAGGAATCGACCCTGCTGACGATGCTGGTGCCGCTGCTGCATCACGGCTGCGTCGTCGCCGGCATCCCGTTCACCGAGCCGCAGCTCGGCACCACACGCAGCGGCGGCACGCCCTACGGCGCCAGCCACGTCGCCGGCGCGAAGGACGACCCGCAGTTGACCGACGACGAAGCCGCCCTCGCCCGCGCGCTGGGCCGGCGCGTCGCGCAGCTCGCGCTGAAACTGGCATGAGGCCATCGCCATGACCGACCTCGGAACGACCGGTACCGCCCCGCGCCGCGACCGCATCGCGCTGATCACCGCCCTCCTCGGCCTGGTCGCGCTGTACGCGGTCTGGTTCCACGACGACAAACACCGCATCGCCTCGCTGCTCGTGTTTGCAGCGCCGCCGCTGCTGCTGGCGCTGGGCGCGCTGGCGCGGCGGCGCACGGCGCCGTTCTGGGCCGGCGTGTTCGCGCTGGCCTGGTTCTCGCACGGGGTGATGTCGGCCTGGACGCACCCCGAGACCCGGGTGTTCGCGCTGATCGAAGTCGCGCTGGCGCTGGTGGTGGTGTTCGCCGGCAACGCCGGCGGCCTGCGCGCGCGCTTCGGCAAACGCGGCGTCGAAAAGCGGCCCGTCGAGAAGCAGGCCGACCGCGACCCGCGATGACCCGCGCGGACGCGGGGTCTATACTTCCGCGCTCACGAACCGACCCGCACGGCGCCCCATGGAACAGCTGCTCATCGTCACCACCGGCGGCACCATCGACAAGATCTATTTCGACGACAAGTCGGATTATCAGGTCGGCGAACCGCAGATCGGCCGCATCCTCGAAGAGCTTGGGGTCGCCTTCCGTTTCAACGTGATCCCGATCATCCGCAAGGATTCGCTGCACATCACCGCCGAGGATCGCGAACTGCTGCGCGCCGCGATCGCCGCGCAGCCCACGCGCCACGTGCTGGTCACCCACGGCACCGACACGATGGTCGAGACCGCACGGGTGCTGAGCAGCATCGCCGACAAGACCATCGTCCTCACCGGCGCGCTGAATCCCGCGCGCTTCCGCGGCTCCGACGCCGAATTCAACATCGGCACCGCGGTCGGTGCGGTGCAGTCCTTGCCGCCGGGCGTCTACATCGCCATGAACGGCCGCATCTGGGACCCGCTCAAGGTGCGCAAGAACGTCGCCGCCAACCGGTTCGAAGCGGCGGGTTGAGCGCACGCGCCCCCCACCCCAGCCATCCCCCGCATTGCGGGGAGGAGATTGGCGCGCGGCGCGACGGGAGAAGACAGAGCAGCGGCCTGAAAGCCGCTCTACCGGGGCGGCGCGACGACGCTCGTCGGGAATGTGTCCAAGCCTGAGGTCTTCGCGGTTTCGCCGAGGAACGCGAGCCCCAGCATCGCGAATTTGCCGCTGTTCTGCGCGGAGTTGCCCATGTTCGCGAGCGTGTCGTTCGAGGTATGGATGAGCGGGAACCCGCGCCCGTCGGTACCGCCGCCCTCGAAGAAGAAACCGGCGGGATAGCCCGCGGCGGTCCATGAGGCATGATCCGAGCACGCGTATCCGCAGGCATCGACGCCGCGTGTCAGGCCGCGCGGCGCGAGGTAGGTGTCGAACAGCGTGTTGAGGAACGTCTGCAGGTGGACGTTCGAATAATCCGCGACCAGACGCATGTCGACGCTGCTCGACGCGCGGTAGTTGGTCATGTCGAACTGCAACACCGCGACCACGTTGACGTGCGCGGCGCGATGCGCCTGCGCGATCGCGTTCGAGCCGCGCAATCCCACCTCTTCCGCGGCGTAACCCATGAACTTCACCGTGCGCCGCGGCTTCCAGCCGCTGGCCATGGCGATGCGCAGGATCTCGGTAAGCGTCGCGATGCCCGACGCATCGTCGTCCGCGCCGGGCGCGCGCTGGCTCACACCGCCGCCGCCGATGTTGATCGAATCCAGATGCCCGCCCAGCACGACGACTTCGTTCGGAATCTCGCGGCCGCGGATGGTCAGGATCACCGAGGGCTGGGTGGAACAGGTGGCGCAGGCGAACAACTCCGAAGTCACGTCGCTGCGGCCCGCGGCGAGCCCCATCCAGGTGCTCCGGATCCACTCCGCGGCCTGCCGGCCGTCGCTGCTCGCGTAATAGCGATTCTGGTAGTTCGACAGATGCGCGATGGTGGCGTGGATGTTGGCGTGCTGCACCTGATCGAGCCAGGGCGCGACCGTGGCCGCGCTGTCGATGGTGTATCGGATCGGCACCGATGGACTTTTTTTGGCCTGTCGCGAAAGATCGGCGCGCAGGAAGGCCTCGGCATCGGCGCGGCTGGCGAAGGCGAAGTAACCGCCGCAGCGACGCTCGCGTTGATGGATGCGTTCGGACACGCGGCTGAGCTGGCGCGCCGGGATCTCCACCAGCACCAACGCTGCGCCGGTGCTGTCGCGCTTGGCGACGCCATCGCGCACCAGATCGGGCATGTGCGCGTAAGTGCGGCGCGACATCACCAGATGCACCGGCGCGTTCGGGTCGCGTTCGAGGCGCAGCGAGGTCAGATCGCTTTCGGCGTGACGTCGCGCGTGCGCGCCGGTCTCGCCGCGGCCGACCGGCTGCCGAAGGCCCTGTGCGGCGCAGGGCATCGCGAACGCGAGGATGCCCGCGACGAGCGCGGGCATGAGCAGGCAACCCAGTCTGTGGACGATCATGTCGCGTCTCCGGTCCGGCATCGGCGCGCATGCCTGCGCCGCAGCGCGATCATACGCCGCGCGCGTCGCGCTTCGCGCTGGGTATCGACTCAGCTGCGGTCCTTCAGCATGTCGACCAGATCGTCGCGCGTTCGTTCGATGTGGGTGCGGATCAGGCGCGCGACATCCCGGCTGCGCCCCGCTTCCCACGTCTTGAAAATCCCGGTGTGCTCCTCGATCGAACGCGCCGCGCGGCCCGGCACCGCCATGTGCACCTGCGAATAGCGCTGCGAGATCACCAGCAGGCGGCTGACGATTTCGGTCGCGATCGGCTGCAGACGCGGCACCGTCAGCGCGAGATGGAAGGCGACATTCAGTTCGCCGGTCTCATCCATCCTGCGGCCGGCGACGCGGCGATTGAGCGCGTCCAGCGCGGCCCCGGCTTCGACGCGGTCTTCGTGGCGCGCCAGGCGCGCACCTTCGGCGCAGACCTGCGGCTCGATCATCAGCCGCAGGCCGAGCACTTCCTCGGCTTCGGCCAGCGACATCGAACGCACCTGGAACCCGCGATGCGCCTGAATGTCGACCAGACCTTCGGCGCTGAGCTGGACCAGCGCTTCGCGGATGGGAATCTTGCTGACGCCGAACTCCGCGGCGATCGCGTCCTGGAGCAACTGCGCACCGCCGGAATAGTGGCCGGAGAGGATTCGCTGCCGAACGAGCTTCGCGATCTGCGCACTGATGGTGCGCTGGAGCGGGCGGATCGCGGCGCGATCCTGTGAGCGACTCTGCGGACGCTTCAGACGGGTATTGCGGGTGTTCATCGCTGGGCGAGCCCTGGGGGGAGGGACTGTGCACCGGTGCCGCGAACGTCCGACGCCCGGACAGCCTACAGCAAACCCGCGACCCGAAAGGAAGAACCCCGGCCGAGGCCGGCCCGTACCTTTCAAAACAGGAACCCCGGCCGAGGCCGGGGTTCCTGATGTCACGAAAGCGCATGCCGCGAACGCGCATGTCGCAAGCGGGCGTGTCGCATGCGATGCGTGCGCGATCAGCAGCCGGGAAACTTGAAATCCTGGATGCGGGTCTGCCAACCGCCGCTCGGACGATACATGCCGACGAACCAGAAGGTGCAGTCGTCGACCGGATCCACCGTGGTCTGGTAGTAGTCGCCCCAGCGGCCCGAACCCTCGACCGCGGCGCCGGCCGCGACCGTGGTTTCGGCCAGCGACATCACGCCCAGCGGGTCGGACGCGGTGCGACCGGTGTAACGCAACGAGGCGAACACGGTCGGATTGCTGGTCTTGGTGACGTTGTAGCCCATGCCGATGTTGCCGAACTTGTCCATCGCCAGCGTGCCCAGCAGGTGATGCGTGTTGGCATCGCCCGGACCGAAGGTCCCTTCCTGATGCAGGGTCCAGTTGCCGCCGCCGACGCGGCGCAGTTCGAACCAGCGGATACCGGAATTCACCGCACTGCGGCGGGTGCGGCCCGGATCCTGATTGGTCGCGAAACTGCCGACGATCGACTCGTGCGTGCCGAAGTTGCGATAGCTCATCTGGTTGAGGATCACTTCGCGGATCGGATCGAGCTTGGCGCGACTGCTCGACGGCTGCGGCACCGTGGCGAAGGTCGAATAGTCGAGGAACCAGCTGTTGAACTCGGTGATGCCGATGCGCGGCAGCGCGGTGATGGCGCTGTTCGCCGGCGTGTTCCAGTCGATGTTGATCTCGAACAGTTCGATGAAGTCCTGCGAAGCGCTGGCGCTGCTGCCGTCATGGGCTTCGTCGTCGCGGTGACGGGCGAGCAGTTGCTTGCGGCCCGCCGGCGCGGCGGTGCTGCCGTAGAAGGTCGACGGCGTGAGGATCTGGAAGCCGTAGCCCGGCAGCGTCGGCACGCTGTTGAAGCGCTGCGCGGGACGCGCGGTGGCGCCGTTGAGCATGTTGGCGCGATCGAACGCGTAGACGTCGGCGCCGGCGATGCTGCCTTCGTTGGTGGTGCAGACGTAGGCGTCGTTCCAGATGCCGCAGTGCGGATAGTCGGGGAAGGCCAGCGTGGCGTAGCGGTAGAACCACCAGCCGCCGCTGACCGGGTCGGAGGTCTTGGAGACGAAGGTGCAGACGCCGCCGTCGTCCATGGTCAGCATGAACCAGCGGCTGGCCTGACGATCGAAATAGACCAGCGGATCGCCGCGGTCGCTGGTGCAGGCATTGCCGGTCGGCGCCAGCGAACCGAAATTGGTCGGGCCCGCGACCAGAGTGCCGGCCTTGTCGTAGATCTTGAAGGTGGTGGTGACGCCGTTGACCGCGTAGATCACATGGTTCGTGCCGACTTCGACCACCGGATCGCCCGGGCTCACGCCGGTGTTCGGATTGTTGATGCTGACGCGGCTGCCCTGGCTCTTGGCGCGCAGGCGGCTGGGCGTGCTTTCGTCGAAGATCCGTTGCAGCTCCGGCAGACGATCGACCGCCGCGGCCTTGGTCTCCGGGGCGTGCGGCAACGCACTGCCGAGCGGGGTGTACTGGCGGCGATGGGCTTCGCGGATCGGCATGCCGGGACGCCATTCCTGCGCCTTGGGCAGGTTGCGCACGTCGACGTTGACGCTGTGCGCGGTGACCGGACTGCCCACCATGGGACTGGACGGCGCGGGCTTGCCCTTGAGCGGCGCGGCCGCCGCGATGCACGGCAGCGCGAGCAGCAGGATCGCCGCCGCTTTCGCGGAAGCGGAGAACATCGGTGACTTCATCGGAACTCCCCTGTGGATGTGTCGTGAACGAAGCATCGCGAGGCTGGATCGACGCACTCGGCGTACGCATCCGGCGCACGCGTACGGAGGCGCATCCGGATGCGCAGGGTGCGCAGTCGTGACGCGCGCCCGTGCGGCGCGATCGGCTTCGAGGATCAGCCGGCGAAACCCCCGTCTTGCCGGCATCCGGCGAACGTATCCGGTCGTCGCCCGCGCCGTCAATGGCGGCCGGACGTGCGGTCGGCATGGATCTGGCGACAGCGCAGAAGTGGTTGATTCGATTCGCCGACGCGACGCATGACGGCTGCCGCCACAGTGTCGTCCCGCGGGAATTTGCGCGCCGCAGCACGCACACTGCGAACGACGGCGGCTACGGAAGCGAGGGACAGACGAAGCCCCGGGCCGGGGCTTCGTCATCACGGGCGAGGCTCGACGCGACTCAGAACGTGATGCTCCAGCTGTCGATGCGGCCGGTGTCGGCGCTGGCGTTGTCGTTCACGCGCAGGTTCCACGTGCCGTTCAACGCTTCGGTCGACAGGTTGACCGTGTAGGTCTGGTTGATGTTGTCGGCGCTGCCGCCCGAACGGTTGTGCAGCA
>CAMLLG010000034.1 GCA_946480825.1 uncultured Lysobacteraceae bacterium | reverse complement strand
GGTCGCCGGGGCGCACCTGCGCGGTGGCGACGAAGTAGCGTTTCCAGACCCGATGAATGCCGAGGCTCATCAGGTCGTTCATCAGGTCGTAGTTGCCGGCGACCGAGGAGAATACCTGGCCGACGAGCTTCTGCTTCTCGGCGACGGGCACGTCTCGGAAGCCGAAATGGGTGGTGTCGCCGGAGGCGGTCCGGTCGGCGTCGGAGGGGTCGGGCGTGTCGGACGGATTCATGGCAGCAGTTTACCGCGCCGGCCCGGAGGCGGCCGGCGGGCAGTTCACAGCATCGCGACCCGGCGGACGCAGCCATGGGCGATACGTTCCGGACTGTCGTCGGCCTCGCCGCGGGTATAGACGGTGACGCTGAGGTCGCCGCGCTCGAAATCGTCGTGCAGCACCCGGCCATGTTCGCCGCGGATGGTCTCGCGGCTGAAGCCCATCGCCGCGAGCTCGGCGGCGAAGCGATCGAAGTCCACGGCGCAGATCGCGGTCGCGGGCGGATGCGCGCCCGGCGGGTCGGGCACGAACGCGAATTCGAAGCGCGGGCCGTGCGGGTGGCCGGGGTCCCACTCGAAGGAGGTCCACCAGTCCCGGCTGAGGCGTTCGCCGTAGCCGAGGCGGTTCTCGTCGGCATCGAAATCCACGCCGAAGGCGGCGCGCAGGCGGGCGGCGTCGATCTCGGCGACGCTGCCGAGGCCGCGAATCAGCACCAGCAGCCGGAGCATGCACTGCTCCGCGTCGAGGGTGGGGGCGAACGGCATCGGGGCGACCTCCATGGCAGGGGAACGGGAGCGGGAGCGCGCAAACCATACCGTCTCTGCGTGTCGCGCGCACCCGCCCGCTCGCACATGCCGGCGTGGAACATGATCGCCGTCAAGACAGACCGCGGCGGACACGCGATACTGGCCACAGCACGCCATGCGCGCTGCAGTCTCTCAGGGGGGAGGCCATCATGTCGCTCGAATCGTCCGTTCGCGCGGCGCCGCTGCTGATCGACAGCGACGCCGCGCTCGACCGTTATCTGCAGACCTATCCGAAAGTCGCCTTCGCCGACGACGAGGCCGAAACCGGCGTCGACCTGCCCGCCTGGCAGGCGCAGGGCGACGACGCGATCGAACGCACCTGGGAGGTGGCGCGCACGCTCGGCCTGCCGCTGGCGCGGCTGGCGCACCTGCAACCCGACCCGAAGGCCATCGCCCTGATCGGTCCGGAGATGGCGCGGCAGCTGCGCGCGGTGCCGCTGCGCGCGCACGGCGGCGTGATCGCGGTCGCGATGGAAGACCCGGGCACCCAGTACACGCAGGGCATGCTCGACTTCCTAAGCCGCGACCGCGTGATTCCGGTGGTGTCGACGCCGCGCGACATCCGCGACGGCATCGCGCATTACTACGATCGCGTCGAGGACCGCAATGTCGCGCTGCAGTTGGGGATCGATCCCGAAGCCCAGGGCGGCGAGACCAATCCGATCGAGGCGCAGCGGCTGGCGAAGGAACGGCCGGTGGTGCGGATCGTGCAGACCTTGATCGCCGATGCGGTGACGCGGCGCGCGTCCGACATCCACCTGCGTCCCGGCGAGCGCGGCACCGAAGTGCTGTACCGCATCGACGACGAACTGGTGCCGGTGCGGCAACTGCTGCGCGCGCTGCATCCGGCGGTGGTCGGACGGATCAAGGTGCTGGCGGCGATGAATCTGGCCGAGCACCGCCGGCCGCAGGATGGCCGCACCACCTTTACCCTGGACGACGGGCGCAAGGTCGATCTGCGGATCTCGGTGCTGCCGTCGGTGTTCGGCGAAAGCGTGGTGGTGCGCCTGCTCGACACCAACGAAAGCCTGTGGAATCTCGAACAGCTGGGGCTCACGCCGGAGGACCGTCAGCGCATCGACGACTTGATGGACAGCAGCCACGGCATGTTCCTCACCACCGGCCCGACCGGCTGCGGCAAGTCCACCACGCTGTACGCGATGCTGCTGGAGATGCGCAAGCGCCGGATCAACATCCTCACGATCGAGGACCCGGTCGAGTTCCACATCGAAGACATCCAGCAGATGCAGGTGAACCGCGCCACCGGGTTCACCTTCGCCAGCGCGATGCGCAATTTCCTGCGCCACGATCCCGACGTGATCATGGTCGGCGAGATCCGCGACCGCGAAACCGCCGACATCGCGGTGGAAAGCGCGCTCACCGGGCATCTGATGCTGAGCACGCTGCACACCAACACCGCGGCGACCACGGTGACGCGCCTGCTCGATCTGGGCGTCGAGGCCTATCTGCTGCGCGCGTCGCTGCTGGCGGTGATGTCGCAGCGACTGGTGCGGCTGAGTTGTCCGCACTGCCGCGAGGTGGAGCGCGTCGACGCGCACGTGCGCGAACGCCTGGGCGTGGCCGCGGACGAGGTGTTCCGCATCGGCCGCGGCTGCAACCACTGCGAAGGTCTGGGCGTGTACAAGCGCCAGGCGGTGTACGAACTGATGGTCGTCACCCCGAAGATCCGCAGCCTGATCGTGCCCGGCGCCGAAGCCGACGCGATCCACGCCGCCGCGATCGAAGGCGGCATGGTCCCGATCACCCAGGCCGCGGTGCGGCTGGCGCGCAGCGGCGCGATTTCGCTGGCGGAGGCGTGGCGGGTGCGGGCGGAGTAGCCGCTCGCATAGGGTGCGCCCCCGGCGCACCAAACCATCGAAATGCCGGAATTCCGGTACGCCGGGGCGCACCCGATGTTCGGATGAGGCTCAGAGGATGTAGCGCGACAGATCCGGATCCTGCACAAGTTCGCCGAGGTGCTGGTCGACGTAGGCACGATCGATCGTGACCTTGGCGCCGCCGCGGTCCGGCGCCTCGTAGCTGAGCGTGTCGAGCAGGCGTTCGAGGATCGTGTGCAGGCGCCGTGCGCCGATGTTCTCCTGGCGCTCGTTGACGGTGGCGGCGATCTCGGCCAGGCGCTCGATGGCTTCCGGCGCGAAATCGAGTTCGACGCCTTCGGTCTTCAGCAACGCGACATATTGCAGCGTGAGCGAGGCCTTCGGCTCGGTGAGGATGCGCACGAAATCCTGCTTGCCGAGCGCGCCGAGTTCGACCCGGATCGGGAAGCGGCCCTGCAACTCGGGAATCAGGTCGCTGGGCTTGGCGAGGTGGAACGCACCGCTGGCAATGAACAGGATGTGGTCGGTCTTCACCGCGCCGTATTTCGTGCTGACGGTGGAGCCTTCGACCAGCGGCAACAGGTCGCGCTGCACGCCTTCGCGGCTGACATCGGCGCCGTGGCTTTCGGAACGCTTGGCGACCTTGTCGATCTCGTCGATGAAGACGATGCCGTGCTGTTCGCAGGCCTCGATCGCGGCCTCGCGCACATCGTCCTCGTTCACCAGCTTCGCGGCTTCCTCTTCGATCAACTGCACGCGTGCGGCGCGGATCGCGAGCTTGCGGGTGTGGGTCTTGCCGCCGGACAGATTCGAGAACATCTGCCGCAGTTGTTGGCCCATTTCCTCCATGCCGGGCGGCGCCATGATGTCGACGCCGACATTGACCGCGGTCTCGATCTCGATCTCGCGATCGTCGAGTTCGCCCGCGCGCAACTGCCTGCGGAATTTCGCGCGGGTCTCGCCGGCCTTGTCCTGGGTCTCGCCGCTGCCCACGTCGAGCGCGCCGGCGCCGGGCTCGGGCGCGCCGAACCCGAAAGTGTTCGCGGGCGCGCGGCGCGGCAGCAGCGCATCGAGGATGCGGTCCTCGGCGCGCGCTTCGGCCTGTGCGCGCACGCGGGCCTTGGCCTGCTCGCGGTACATCTTCACCGCGGTGTCGGCCAGATCGCGGACGATCTGCTCCACGTCCTTGCCGACGTAGCCGACTTCGGTGAAGCGCGTGGCCTCGACCTTCACGAACGGCGCGTTGGCCAGGGTCGCGAGGCGGCGCGCGATCTCGGTCTTGCCGACGCCGGTGGGGCCGATCATCAGGATGTTCTTCGGCATCACCTCGTTGCGCAGCGCGTCGTCGAGCTGCATGCGCCGCCAGCGGTTGCGCAGGGCGATGGCGACCGCGCGCTTCGCCGCGCTCTGGCCGATGATGTGGCGATCGAGTTCTTGGACGATCTCGCGGGGAGTCATCGTGCTGTTGGCGTGTTCGGTCTTGTTGGGCATGGCTCGAATTCTTCGAATGCGGCAGGAATCGCGGTGGTTTCGCAGGAAGGCCTTCAGGCCCGAGTCTCGCGGCTGAAGCCGCTCCTACGGAAAAAAATCAGAGTTCTTCGACGACGATGTTGCGATTGGTGTAGATGCACACGTCGCCGGCGATCTTCAGCGATTCGACCGCGATGTCGTGCGCGTTCATTTCGGTGTGGGCCAGCAGCGCGCGCGCCGCGGACAGCGCGTACATGCCGCCGGAGCCGATCGCGACCAGACCGTCCTCGGGCTCGATCACGTCGCCGGTGCCGCTGACGATCAGCGAGGTTTCGCGATCGGCCACCGCGAGCAGCGCTTCGAGCTTGCCGAAGCGGCGCTCGGTGCGCCAATCCTTCGCCAGTTCCACCGCGGCGCGGGTGAGCTGGCCGTGTTTCTCCAGCTTCGATTCGAACAGTTCGAACAGTGTGAACGCATCGGCGGCGGCGCCGGCGAAGCCGGCGAGCACCTGACCGTCGCGACCGAGCCGGCGCACCTTGCGCGCGTTGGATTTCATCACCGTGTGTCCGAGCGTGACCTGGCCGTCGCCGGCCACGACCACGCGGCCGTTGCGGCGCACCGACACGATGGTGGTGGCGTGGAAGGTGTTGGGATTCTGGCTGGGGTCCATGGCGCATTGGATCCATCGTTGCGGGTCTTGTCGTTGTGGGGACGCCGACGCCGACGGGCAAGGGGTGACGGATGGCAGTGCTGTGCGCGTGCTGCGCGCATGTCTCCCTCCCCCGCTTGCGGGGGAGGGTTGGGGTGGGGGCGCGCTGCAATGTGAAGCCCCAATCCCGACCTTCCCCCGCAAGCGGGGAAGGAGAAAAGCGCATGCGATCGTCAGCGCCTTCAGGTTTTGCGTTTCGCCCGCGGATGCGCGCCGTCGTAGACCTTGGCGAGATGCTGGAAATCGAGGTGGGTGTAGATCTGGGTGGTGGCGATGTCGGCGTGACCGAGCAGTTCCTGCACGCCGCGGAGATCGCCCGAAGATTCGAGCACGTGACTCGCGAACGAATGCCGCAGCAGATGCGGATGCACGCGCTTGAACAGGCCCTGCCGCTGCGCGAGTTGGCGCAGGCGGATCTGCACCGCGCGCGCGCCGATCGGCGCGCCGCCGCGGCCGGGAAACACCGCGCCGTCGGTCTGCCCCTGCGATTCGCGACGCCAGTCCTCCAGCGCCCTGCGCGCATGCGAGCCTACCGGCACGCTGCGCTGCTTGCCGCCCTTGCCGAGCACGGTGACCAGACCGTCGGCGAGATCGAGATCGCGCCAGCGCAGCGCGCACAGTTCGCTCAGGCGCAGGCCGGAGCTGTAGAACAATTCCAGCATCGCTCGATCGCGCAGGCCCAGCGGCGCGTCGGTCGGCAGTTCGACCAGTTGCACCGCTTCGTCGACATCGAGCACCTGCGGCAGTTTGCGCGGCGCCTTCGGCGCGCGGATGCCAGCCGCCGGACTGGCGGCGATGCGGCCGTGCTTCAGTTGCCATCGATAGAAACTGCGACAGGCGGACAACCGGCGCTGCAGACTTTTCGGCGACATCCCGCGCCGATGTTCGGCGGCGATGAAGGCGCGCAGTTGTTCGGTTTGCACGCCCAACAGGTCGCTGATGCCCTGCGCCTCGACCCATGCCGCCAGTGCGTCGAGATCGCGGCGGTAGGCGTCGAGCGTGTGCGCGGACATGCGGCGCTCGACCTGCAGATGCGAAAGAAAATCGCCGATGGGCGACGCGGACGCCATCGTCAGCGGTCGAATCGGCCCATCGCCGTGGCGAAGGCTTCGCCCATCATCCGCAGGAACAGCGTGCCCATGCCTGGGAAGAAACGGTTGGGGTCGCGGCTGCCCACCGCGATCAGGCCGATGCCCGGCAGCGGCAGCAGCGCGCTGGATTGCACGTCCTCGGCGCGCAGGCCGTACAGCAGCGCGTTCTTCTCCGGCTGCAGGCGGCCGCAGATCGGCTCGCCGTCCTTCAGGCAGTCGCGGAACGGCGAGAGCCGCGCGTCCGCTTCGGGCAGCGTCTGCAGCCATTCGGTGTCGTCAAGATCCGGCACCGCGGCGAAGAGCACGATGCGCACCAGATCGCCGTTGAAATCTTCTTCGAGACTCGCGGCCATCGCGCGCGCGGTGTCGGCGGCGCGGTTCTGTTTCATCAGCGACAGGGTCAACTGGTGCGTGCGCACGGCGAGCCGTTCGTTTTCCTGCGCGTTGCCGAACAGTTCGTGCAGACGCCGCGACAGTTCGCGGTTCTTGTCGCGCAGGATTTCCAGCTGATAGCTGGCCAGCGACGCGGCGGAGCCCTGTTCGCGCGGCACCACCAGGCTCAGCGCGAGATCCGGGAACTGCTGCAGGAAATTCGGATGGCGGCGCAGCCAGGCGGCGATTTCGTGCCCGCCGAGCCTGTCTTTGTCGAGCTTGTCTTTGTCGAACATCGGAGGGTTCACCGATTCCTGAGTCATGACCACCATTCGCCTTCGAACACGAACGCCGTCGGCCCCGACATCGCCACGTCGGCGTCGTCGTCGGGCCAGGCGATGCGCAGGGTGCCGCCGGGCAGTTCCACCGCGATCTCGCGGTCCACGCGGTCGCGGCGCATCAGCACCACCGCGGCGGCGCAGGCGCCGCTGCCGCAGGCGAGGGTTTCGCCGACGCCGCGTTCGTACACGCGCAGGCGGATGCGGTCGCGCGCGATCACCTGCGCGAAGCCGGCGTTCACCGATTCGGGGAAGGCGGGATGCGCCTGCAGCGCGGCGCCGAAATGCGCGACCGGCGCGGCGTCGACATCGTCGACTTCGATCACCGCATGCGGATTGCCCATCGACACCGCGCCCACCGCGAGCGTCTCGCCGCCGAAGGCCAGGCGATATCCGGTCTGCGGCGCGCCGAAGCCGCGCAGCGGAATGCGCGCGGGTTCGAAGATGGGACGACCCATGGCGATGCGGTAGTGATGCAGATCCAACACATCGACCGCATGGGTGCCGGCGGGACTGTCGAGTTCGAAATGGCCGGCGAGGCAACGCTCGGGATCCAGCGCGACGCTGTCGCGCAACACCCAGGCGGCGACGCAGCGCGCGCCGTTGCCGCATTGCTGCGACGGCGAGCCGTCGGCGTTCCAGATCCGGTAGGACGCAGCGGCAACGACGCTGCGCGGCGGTTCGATGGTGAGGATCTGGTCGCAGCCGACGCCGACATGGCGATCGGCCAGCGCGCGGCACAGCGCCGGATCGAGCGGGGTCGGGTCATGTCTGCGATCCAGCACGACGAAGTCGTTGCCGGCGCCGTGCATCTTGGTGAAGCGCAGCGCGCTCATCGCTCAGCGTGGCGGTTCGACGGCGGGATCGTCGGCCGCGGGCGGCGTCGCGGGATCGGTCGTCGGGGGATTGGTCGTCGCGGGCGCCTCGGCGGGCACGTCGTCGGCGAGCACCAGCGGGCCCTTGTTGCCGCAACCGGAGAGGGCCAGCGCGGACGCGATGGCGACGATGGCCACGGACAGGATGCGGAAACGTCGATTCATGCGCGCAGTGTAGCTGCCGGAACCGATCGGCGGAATGCGTCGCGCCGCCGGCCGACCGTCAATGACTCGGCTCGGGCCGCGCCCACAGCCAGAACGCGACCACGGTCATGATCGTGGTGCCGGTGGCGGCCATCCACCATTTCGGCGCGGTGAGAAACATGATCGCGGCGCACAGCGCCATGGTGCCGGTGGCCAGCCATTTCGAACGACGGCTGACCGCGCCCTGGGTCTGCCAGTCGACGATCATCGACCCGAACCGGCGATGCGCCAGCAGCCAGGCATGCAGACGCGCCGAACCGCGCGCGGCGGCGAAGGCGGAGAGCAGGATGAACGGCACCGTCGGCAAGCCCGGCACCACGATGCCGACGATGCCCAGACCAAGGCTGGCGTAGGCGAACAGCCACCACAGCCAGCGGAAACGCACGGGGGCGGATATCGGCGTCATGTCCCGAGATCCGGTTCCGCGCCCGTCCGCGTGCGGACGGGCGCGCGCGGTCTCATTCGGCGACCTTCGCCTCGGACGCATTGCCGTCGACCGGCTTGCCCGCGGTCACGCCGAGCTGATCGAGCAGGAAGGCGTACATCTCGGCCTGCTCGCGGTAGCGGCGGAACCGGCCGGACTTGCCGCCGTGGCCGGCATCCATGTTGGTGCGGAACACCACCGGCTGCTTCGACGTGTTGAGATCGCGCAGGCGGGCGACGTACTTCGCCGGCTCCCAGTACTGCACCTGCGAATCCCACAGGCCGGTGCCGACGAACATCGCCGGATAGGCCTGCTTCGACAGATTGTCGTAGGGCGAGTACGACAGCATGTAGTCGTAGTATTCCTTCTTCTCCGGATTGCCCCACTCGTCGTATTCGTTGGTGGTCAGCGGGATGCTCGGGTCGAGCATGGTGGTGACCACATCGACGAACGGCACCTGCGACAGGATGACGCGGTACTTGTCCGGCGCCATGTTCGAGATCGCGCCCATCAGCAGGCCGCCGGCGCTGCCGCCGTAAGCGCCGACACGGTCCTTCGCGGCATAGCCTTCGCGCACCAGGAAATCGGTGACGTCGATGAAGTCGGTGAAGGTGTTCTTCTTGCGGAACAGCTTGCCGTCGTCGTACCACTTGCGGCCCATTTCCTGGCCGCCGCGGATGTGGGCGATGGCGTAGACCATGCCGCGGTCGAGCAGGCTGACGTTGGTCAGGCTGAAACCGGGGTCCGTGGAGCTGCCGTAGCTGCCGTAGGCGTACTGCAGCAGCGCGGCCTTGCCGTTGCGCTCGAAGCCCTTGCGATAGACCAGCGACACCGGGATCCTGGTGCCGTCGCGGGCGGTCGCCCACACGCGCTCGCTTGCGTACTTCGACGCGTCGTAACCGATCACCGGCTGCTGCTTCAGCATCCGGCGTTCGCCGGTGGTTGTGTTCAGTTCGTAGGTGGTGGCCGGCGTGGTCATCGAGGTGTAGCTGTAGCGCAGCCACGCGGTGTCGGCTTCGGCATTGGTCGACAGGCCCATCGAGTACGCCGGGTCGTCCGCCTTCACGTATTCCTCGCCGCCGTCGGCGCGGATCAGACGGATGCGCTCCAGACCGTTGGACCGTTCCTCGACCGCGGTGAAGCCGTCGAACAGTTCGAAGCCCTGCAGGAACACGTCGTCGCGATGCGCGATCCATTCCTTCCACTGCGCGCGCGAGGTCGCGTCGCTCGGCGCGGTCATCAGCTTGTAGTTCGCGGCCGGCTTGCCGTCGGCGCCCGGCGCGTTGGTGAGGATCACCCAGCGGCCGTCGAGATGCTCGGCGTCGTATTCGACGTCGCGCTGGCGCGGGGCCAGCACGGTGAAGGTGTCGGGTTTCGCGGCCGGCGCGCAGCGCATCTCGCTGGAGACCGTGCTTTCCACGCCGATGCAGATGTACTTGTCGTCGCGGGTGCGGCTGATGCCCATGTAGAAGCTGTCGTCTTCTTCCTCGTAGACCAGGACATCGGCGCCGACGGGCGTGCCCAGCACGTGCTTCTTCACCCGCACCGTGAGCAGGGTTTCCGGATCGTTCTCGACGTAGAACAGGGTCTTGCCGTCGTCGGCCCAGACCAGATTCGCCGACACGCCCTTGATCTCGTCGGGATAGGACTCGCCGGTCTCGAGATTGCGGAAGCGCACGGTGTACTGGCGGCGGCCGCTGGTGTCTTCGGCGTAGGCCATCAGCCGGTTGTCCTGGCTGATCGCGTAATCGCCGACGCTGTAGTAGTCCTTGCCCTTCGCCAGCACGTTCAGATCGAGCAGGACTTCCTCGTTCTTGCCCTGACTGCCGTCGGCCGCGGCCTTGGCGCGGATGTAGACCGGATAGTCCTGGCCGGCCTTGAACCGGCTGAAGTACCAGTAGCCGCGTTCGCGATACGGCACCGAGTCGTCGTCCTGCTTGATGCGGCCGACGATCTCGTCGTAGAGCGTTTCCTGCAGCGGTTTCAGCGGCGCCATCACCGCATCGGCGTAGGCGTTCTCGGCGTCGAGATAGCCGAGCATCGCCTTGTCCTCGCGCTTGTCGTCGCGCAGCCAGTAGTACTCGTCGGTGCGCACGGCGCCGTGCGGAGCCTTGACTTCGTGCGGCTTCTTCGCGGCATCGGGAGGCGTGGGCAGATCGGCGGCAAGCGAGGTGAGCGGCAGGGTCATGAGCAGCGCAAGCGGAAGCAATCGGGATGACATGATGAAGGACTCGGGCCGGGGCGGTAAGACACGGGCGGCGCGGGCGAGGAACGCCCGGCACGGACATGAGCCTCCGCAGCATAGCCCGTCGCCGGCCGGGGCCCCTCTGCCATCGGTCACGGCGCGAATGGGCCACGCCCGCGTGTGCCGGCCGCCGCGTCCGCGAACGTCCCGATCGCCGCATTCCCATGCGTCCTCCCCGACCGGAAACGGGACGCCACGCCTGAAAACGCCGGCCGACGCTGGCGTTCTCATGGCCTGAGGGTGTACACCGGATGGGCGGACAGGGGGATCGGGATCGACAGGGCCGGCTGCAGGGCCGCAGACCGCCACGTCCGGCCGGCTTCGCCGCGATGCGCGTGCGCAGGACGACGCCCAGCGTCGAACGCGGACCGCGCCGGCCGGCGCCCCCGCCGCAGCACCCACAGTCAATGGAGGATTCCCGCAATGCCCCATCAAGCTTCCGACGGCCGGCAGGCCGCACCCGGAATGCAGGACGCCTACACCGCGACCCAGGCGGACCTGCAGACCTATCAGAACGCCTACGCGCAGGTCGCGCTGATGCAGCCCAACCTCGAGGCCTTCAACTTCAAGGCCGACCCGAACCGCTACATCTACGTGGCCGCGTTCGACGGCACCGGCAACGACGCCACCCAGACCATCGCCGAGCGCACCAACGTGCATGCGCTCTACCAGAACTTCGACAATTTCATCCACGGCGACGGCCAGGGCCGCGGTGGCTTCAGCCGCATGCACGCACGCTACATCGAAGGTCCGGGCACCCAGAACACCTGGGGCAATGGACTGGACAACGCGCGCGGCGATTCGGTCCAGGATCGCGTCTTCGAGATGTACAAGGATCTCGGCGACAAGACCCGGCAATGGAAGCAGGAAAACCCGAACGCCGAGATCAGCGTGATCACCTTCGGCTTCAGCCGCGGCGCGGTGGAGGCGGCGGAATTCGCCTCGGTGGTGGGCAAGCTGGGCATCCAGGCCGAGCTGGGCTATCAGACCCAGAAGGACGACGATGTCCGCAACTTCAAGCAGACCTGGAGCGAGTGGTGGAACGACCAGCGCGGCAGCGTCGCGCCCAACAAGGAATTCAGGGAGGTCTCCGGCGAACTGGTGGCGCCCGGCAAGGTGCCGATCGCCGCCGCGCTGTTCGACCCGGTCGCCACCGGCATCGCCGAGCAGCACGACCGCGCGCTGCCGAAGGAAATCTCCACCGCCCTGCAGCTCACCGCGAAGGACGAACACCGGGTGTTCTTCCCGGTCAACCGCATCGTCACCGACGATCTGGCGCAGTCCGATCCGCAGCGCTTCGCCAACATCACCGTGGCCGGCTGCCACTCCGACGTCGGCGGCGGCTACGCCGACGGCAAGGGGCTGGCGCAGCTGTCGAACAACCTGATGGGCACCTACATCAATCAGGTGATCGGCCACGACGTGTGCAAGATGCAGACGCCGGACCCGCAAACCATGGTGGTGCACGATTCCAACGTCGGCGCGATGCAGAAAGGCGGTTACGCCAAGACCGGCTACTGGTTCGCCGACCGCACGCAGGACGCGCCCTACGTGGCGCAGGACGGCTACCACGTCATGTCCGGCGTGGACCGGAACATCATCGGCAAGAAACAGGTGGCGATGGATGCCGTGAACATGCATCCCGGCGGCAGCGTCGACGACAGCCTGCGCCCACGGCAATCGGTGCCGGAAGCGCGCCTGGACGCGCGTCAGGACGATGCGCATCTGCCCAGACCGCATCCGGAAAAGCGGTCGCTGCAGGACGAATCGATCATCGGGCCGCAGCGCCAGCGCGTCATCGATCCGACCAACCTGTTGCTGGAAAGCTCGACGCGGATCTCGACCCTGATGGACCATCAGGCCAACCCCACCACGGCCGCGCTGCTGCACGGCAAGGCGCAGGGCGCGCAGGATTCGCGCGATCTGATGGGCGACAGCGCGCAGGGCCGGTTGTCCGCGGCGGTGGCGCTGGCGGCGAAAAACAACGGCATGGATCGGATCGGCGACATCAGCTTCAGCCCCGATCGCAACCAGCTGATCATCACCGACCGCCGCGATACCCACACCGGTTCGGTGAAGCAGGCGACCGTGGACATCGACGCGGCGATGCGCACGCCGATGACCGACACGATGCGCGCGCTCGATCCGGCGCGGCCGCAGACGCTGTACGAACAGGCCCACCAGCGCCTGCAGCAACTGGGCGGCGTGAACGGCAGCCCGGAGGAACTGGTGAACGGCGCGGCACGGATCGCTTCGCAGGCGAGAAGCGACGGGCTGACGTCGATCGACCGGCTGGAAGTGCGCAACCATCAGGGCCAGAACATGGTGGTCGCGCATCAGGACAACGGCGCGCAGCGCGAATCCGCGCCGGTGGATGCGACGCGCTTCGTCGCGCAGCCGCAGGTGCAGGCTCCGCAGCAGGACGCCCAGCAGAACGCGCAGGCGCACAACCCGCTGTTGCACTGATCCGGTCACGCGGGAATCACGGCCCGGGATGCGTCGCATCCCGGGTTTTTCATGTCCGCCGCACCGATCGCCGCGACCGCGGCGACGTCAGATCGTCCTGGCGCCGATGCTCGGCGTCGGGCCGCCCTGGTTTTGCAGTTGGGACGCCTGCGTCTGCGACGCCTGCTCCTGCAGTTGCGCCTGCACCTGCGCCTGCGCGCGCGCCTCGGTCAGCGCCTGCGCGCGATCCAGACTCTCTTCGGCCGGCTGTTGCCGCGCCTGCGCCAGATCGGCATGGACATTGAACATCGGCTCGCGGCCCAGACCGTACGGCGCATAGGCGACGATGGCGTTGCCGTTGTGGACACCGGCGTAGTCGACCTGCTTCATCAGCGGATTCGCCGCCATCTCCCGGTAGGCCGAGGCGCTGACGTTGTCCAGCGCGCGCGGGTCCCGGATGCTGCCGGCCAGGCCGTCGCGGATGCGCGCGTAATCGGCATGACCCGGGTGACCCGGCGTGCGCGGGTCGTACTGCGCGCGCCCGTCGTCGACGGGCGCGGGGCTGGGCCCGGGGCTGGGCATGGGCCGAGGTTCCGACGATTCGTATTGGCCGTTGCGCTTGATCGACGGCTCGTCCAATACCGGGTAACCATGCGTGCGCAGTTCTTCGATCCGCTTCGGATCGACCATCCGGTTGTCGAGCCCCGGCTCCAGCTTCCACGGGAAGTCGTGGGCCGGCACGCCCATGATCTCGCTCAACGTGCGATACGCCGCGTTGCTGTTCACGGTGTCGCCCGATGTCTTGAATCCATAGCTCGGATAATCCCGATCCAGCGCATTGAGCGGCTCCTTGGCGGCGACCGCAACGTTCCAGCGGTCCATCACTTCCTCCTTGCCCGCGGTCAGCATCGTCTTGTGATCCTGGCCGTCCTGGATGAAGGTCGCCGAATTGGCTTTGGCGCCAATGGATTTCGCGTAATCGGCATCGTGCGCGAAGTGCCAGACACGAAGGGAATGCTTTTCTTCGTCCGTGCCGATCGGGATGAATTCACCGGTCTTGCGATCCGTGGCCAGCCCGTGCAATTCGGCGACGGCACGCCCTTCTCCATCCCGCAACACCAGGAAATTGTGGCTTGCGACGCCTACGACGCCCAGCGAACGTGCTTCGATCGAATACTGCTCTTCTTTTCCGCTCGGCATCGCCGTCGATCCTTTTCAGTCATGCGGCCCATTCGCACCGTTGTTCGATTCGCGACGACCGCCCGTGCCGTCAGCCGCGGGCACCATCACCGCGGTCGCACACGATCATTGCGCCGACAGGCACTGCCGCATCTGCGAATCGAGTTCGGCGAACGCCTTCTCGACCCCGAGGTCCATGAAATAGGGACCCGCGCCCTTCAGCCGCAACCGCACCGCGTTCGCGTCCGGGGCGTACCGGGCGCTGACCCGGAAACCGCCGATGTTGTCGTCGTCGAAATCCCCGGTTTCGAACAACCCGCGACCGGGATCGCGCCGGGTGACGCGAACGTTCCACAGTTCGTTCTTGTCGTGCAGCGCGCGGACGCTCGCGTCGACGCACGACAGCACCGCTTCGGCGCCGATCCCGGCGGGTGCGGGCACCGACCCTTCGACTGCAGGCGCTTTCATCGACGTATTGCTCATCACACACCCGGTCAGTGAGAGTAGAAGAACGAGACTCGCGATCGACATCGGAAGCCGAACTGCTCGCATGGTGGATCTCCTGTTGTCCGGACTCAAGCCGTCACCAACCGCACCCGCGCGAAGTTGCGTTTGCCGACCTGCAGCACGCCCTCGAAGCCCGGCACGAATGCGATCTGCAGATCTTCCACCACCTGACCGTCGACCTTCACCGCGCGCTCCTTGAGCTTGCGATTGGCTTCCGAATTGCTGGGCGTGATCCCGGCGGCGGTGAGCAGCGCGGCGATGCGGATGCCGTCGGCCGGCACGGCCACGTCCTGCAGCGGCAGCAGCGAGGTATCGCCCTGTCCGGTGACCGCGGCGTGCCAGCCGGCGATCGCGGTCTCGGCGGCGGCGGCATCGTGGAAGCGCGCGGCGAGTTCGCGGGCGAGGCGCAGCTTCACGTCGCGCGGATTCAATTGTCCGTCCGCGATCGCGGCCTTCAAGCGCGCGGCCTCGGCGATCGAGATCTCGAAACTCAGCAGATCGATCCAGCGCCACATGAGGTCGTCGCCGATCTTCATGGTCTTGTTGACGATGTCGATCGCCGGCTCGGCGATGCCGATGTAGTTGCCGAGCGATTTCGACATCTTGTTCACGCCGTCCAGGCCTTCCAGCAGCGGCATGGTCAGCACGATCTGCGGCGGCTGACCGTGGTGCTCCTGCAGGCCGCGGCCCATCAGCAGGTTGAACTTCTGGTCGGTGCCGCCCAGCTCGACGTCGGCCTTCAGCGCCACCGAATCGTAGCCCTGCACCAGCGGGTAGAGGAATTCGTGGATCGCGATCGACTGCTGCGCGGCGTAGCGCTTGGCGAAGTCGTCGCGCTCCAGCATGCGCGCGACCGTGTGCTGACCGGCGAGCCGGATCATGTCGGCCGCGCTCATCGTGCCGAACCACTCGCTGTTGAAGCGCACTTCGGTGCGGTCCTTGTCCAGCACCTTGAACACCTGCTCGGCGTAGGTTTCGGCGTTGGCCAGCACGTCCTCGCGGGTCAGCGGTTTGCGGGTGACGTTCTTGCCGGTGGGGTCGCCGATCATCCCCGTGAAGTCGCCGATCAGGAAAATCACCTGATGCCCGAGGTCCTGGAACTGGCGCATCTTGTTCAGCAGGACGGTGTGGCCGATGTGCAGATCCGGCGCGGTCGGGTCGAACCCGGCCTTGATCCGCAGGGGGCGCCCCAGCCGCAGCCGGGCTTCCAGTTCCTCGCGCTTGAGGATTTCGTCGGCGCCGCGGGCGAGGGTCTCGATGACGTCGGGATCGACCTTGGCGGAATCGGGGGCGGTGGAATTCGGGGCTTCGGTGGACATGGGGGGCTGAACTGTGAGCCGGTAGGCGAAGAGAGGGCGCAAGCGCGAACCCGTCTGCAGAACCGGGGCCGCAGCATGAACGGGGCGTTAAAGTCTAGTTAAACCGAAAAGCCGAAAAAAACCAAGCCGGTCAAGGATTTGACGCACTCTTTTCGACTAACTTATGTTACCGCTTTGGCTGTCCCGACAGGGGAATCCGTTAGATGACGACACCGTCGAGTCGCACCCTGCGCAATCGTCTGATCCGTCTGCGCAATCTGCGTCTGGCCAGGGAACAGGTCGAGCGCCAGACCCTTCCCGGGCACGCACCCGGCTTCAACGGCCGCTGGACCCGGCGCCAGTGGGCCCAGGCCAGTCTGGTCGCGACCATGGTCGCGCTGATCGGCGCCATCGTGCCCGGCTTCGCCACCGTGCTGCAGCCGCCCTCCGCCATCCCCACCCAGACCCTCTCGCTGAAGCTGCCGCCGCTGTCGCGCGCGCGCCTGCAGGGGACGCTGGGCGACAGCTGGCACGCGGTGACCGTGCGCCGCGGCGCGTCGCTGAAACACATGTTCACCAGCCTCGGCATCCCCGAGGCCGACCTCAAGCGGGTGCTCGCGCACCCGGGCGTGAAGGCCGAGATCGGCCAGGTCACGCCCAAGACCCAGCTGTCGGTGGACCTGCCGGTCAACGGCAAGCTGCGCGCGATCCGCTATCTGCGCAGCGACGGCCAGCGCGTGCAGCTCGATCTGACCGGCGACGAGATCGAGGAAACCCTGATCCGCCGCGACGTCGACGTGCGCACCGTGGTCCTCAGCGGCAAGGTCGGCGGCTCGCTGTTCCGCTCGGCCCGCAAGCTCGGGCTCAGCGGCGCGCACCTCGACCAGCTGACCGACGAGATCTTCAAGTACGACGTCGACTTCGATTCCGATCTCGACGCCGACGATCACTTCAGCGTGGTCGTCGACCAGATGTGGGTGGACGGCGAGCTGCAGCGCACCGGCGCGGTGCTGGCCGCGGCCGTGACCATCGACGGCAAGCTGCATACCGGCTTCCGCCACACCCGCAACGGTCGTCCCGAATACTTCACCGCAGACGGCCGGCCGCTGAAGAAAGCCTTCATCCGCATGCCGATTCCCTACGCCCGCCTGTCGTCCAGTTTCGGCACGCGTCGCCATCCGGTGCTGGGCCGCACCCGCATGCACAAGGGCGTGGACTACGCCGCGCCTACCGGCACGCCGATCCAGGCCGCCGGCGACGCGGTGGTCAAGGTGGTCGGTTGGCAGGGCGGCTATGGCCGCGCGGTCATCCTGGACCACGGTCGCGGCTACACCACGCTGTACGGCCACATGTCGCGCTTCGGCAACATCCGCCCGGGGCAGCGCATCGCCCAGGGCACGGTGATCGGTTACGTCGGCAGCACCGGCATGTCCACCGGCCCGCACCTGCACTACGAATTCCGCGTCAACGGCGTACACCGCAATCCGCTGTCGATGACGATGCCGCCGCCGGAGCCGCTGCGCGGCGCCGAGCTGGCCAGCTTCCGCACCGAAACCCAGCGCGCGATGGCCAAGATCCGCACGGTCGAGAACATCGTCTTCCCGGACGCGATGGACAGCGCGCAGCAGCGTCTCGCCGCAGCGCTCGGCGCGAAATCCGCGCAGAAGCCGAAGACCAGGGGCTGACGAAACACCGTACACCGCAGCCCGCACGCCACAGCACGCACGCGACACCCGGACGGCGCCCCACGGCGCCGTCCGCGCATCCGGCACCGCAACGCCCGGAACGCATCGCGCTTTCACTCTTTCACCGAGAATCCGACGCGATGACCGCCTTCGACGACGCCCTCTACCTCGGCATGATCTCCGGCACCAGCGCCGACGGGATCGATGTCGCCATCGCCCGCTTCCAAGACGCGCCCGCGCCGAAGGCCGACGTGGCGTTCGGGCGGACCTATCCCTGGGACCCGGCGCTGCGCGCGCAGCTGGTGACGCTGGGCCAGCGCGCGCAGGGGATGACCCTGGACGAGATCGGCGAACTCGATGCGCGCATCGGCGCCGCGTTCGCCGCGGCCGCCGAGACCGCGATCCGCGACAGCGGCGTCGACCGCGCGTCGATCGCCGCGATCGGTTCGCACGGCCAGACCCTGCGCCACCGGCCGCACGGGCCGCATCCGTTCACCCTGCAACTGGGCGACCCCAGCCGGATCGTGGAAACCACCGGCGTGCGCACGGTCGCCGATTTCCGCCGCCGCGATCTGGCCGCCGGCGGCCACGCCGCGCCGCTGCTGCCGGCGCTGCACGCGGCGCTGCTGTCCTCGCCTGACGAGGATCGCGCGGTGCTGAATCTCGGCGGCATCGCCAATCTCACCCTGCTGCCGCGCGACGGCGGCCCGGTGCGCGGCTTCGACACCGGTCCCGCCAACGGCCTGATGGATGCCTGGTGCCTGCGCCACACCGGCGCGAACTACGACCGCGGCGGCGCGTTCGCGGCCAATGGTCGCGTCGACGACGCGCTGCTGGCGCGGCTGCTGGACGAGCCGTGGTTCGCGATGCCGCCGCCGAAATCCTCCGGTCGCGATCAGTTCCATCTCGCCTGGGTCGAGGCACGGCTGCACGGCGATCTTTCCCCGGCCGATGTGCAGGCCACGCTGTTGGCGCTGACCGTACGCACGGTCGTCGATGCGCTGCGCGCCACCCTGCCCGCCGCGGCGCGGGTCATCGCCTGCGGCGGCGGGGTGCACAACCCGGCGCTGATGCGGGCGCTGGCGGACGCGCTGCCGGGCGTCGCGGTCGAGTCCACCGCCGCGCACGGCATCGACCCGGACATGGTCGAAGCCCTCGGCTTCGCCTGGCTGGCGCGGCAGACGCTGCTCGGCCGTCCCGGCAACCTGCCCAGCGTCACCGGCGCCGCGGGGCCGCGGGTGCTGGGGGCGATTTATCCGGCATGACGACCGGTTGGGTCCACGCGGAAACCGAGCATCGAGATGATCGGGCCGTGCTCACAGCGGACGGCAATCAAATACCGATGCAACGGTAGAGCGGCCTTCAGGCCGGCCCAGGCAGCACTCCGAGCGCGACGATATCCGTGCCGCGCCTGCGGCCTGGGGAGACAAATCCTCGGGGTGTCGGTAGAGCGGCCTTCAGGCCGCTGTTTTTTGCGAAGAGCAGCGGCCTGAAGGCCGCTCTACCGAAATACCCGCAATTCATTTCCGCCGGCACGTCGCATCACTCGTGGCTGCCGAGCTTCGAGCCCACCGGCACGTTCTCCAGGAAACGTTCCAGTTCGTTCGGATCGAATTCGGTCGCTGCCGGCGCCTCGGGCGCGGTCGATGCACCCGCGACCCGGCCGATCAGCGAGAAGCCCGGATCGTTCGGCACCGTCTCCAGCGCCGCGATCACCGACTGCAGCACATCGGACTCCTTCGAGTCGAAACGCAGCGCGCCGCCTTCGCTGGCGTAGAGCCCGCGTTCGATCAGATGCAGGATCGTCTGGTGCATCGTCCAGCCGTTCGCGTCCGCGACCTTGCGGATGCGTTCGGCCATCATCGGATCGATGTCGCGCAGGACGAGGTCGGTCATCGCGGTCGCATCGGGATCATGCCGGCGCGGCAGCCGCAGGCGCGGGTGGCTCGCGCATCACCAGCAACAGGCACAGCAACAACGCGGGAATGCCGGCGAGGGCGGTGCCGAGGAAGAACAGCGCGTAGGCATCGAGCAGCGTGCGTCCGACCTCCAGCTGCTCCACCACCACGCCGGAGAAGCCTTTCAGCACCTTGCCCAGCAACGCATAGAACGAACTCAGCAGCGCGTATTGCGTGGCCGTGTAACCGGCGCTGGTGAGGCTGGACATGTAGGCCACCAGCGCGGTGCCCGCGAACCCCGTGGAGACGTTGTCGATGACCATCGCGATCGCGAAGTTGGTCATGCTCGGGTCCTGGTGCGCCAGCCATGCGAACGCGGCATTGGAGCCCGGGCCGACGATCGCGCCCGCCAGCAGCGTGGGAACCAGGCCGAAGCGCACCGCCGACAGGCCGCCCGCGGCGATGCCGATCAGGGAGGCGATCAATCCCACGGTCGCGCGCACCTCGCCCACCATCTCCTTGGTCAGCCCGAGATCCTTGTAGAACGGGTTGGCCATCGGCCCCATCACGAAATCCGGCAGTCGATACAGGCTGATCGCCAGCAGCATCAGCAGCGCCCATTTGCCGTGGGTGCGGAAGAACGACAGGAATGGGCCGATGACGGCATCGAACAGACCGCGCGCGGTCCACAGCGGCGTGGCCGAGCCCGCCTGCATCGCGGCATCCGCCGCGGCGCGCTTGCCGACCGGTTCGCGCGCGAGGAACACGGCCAGCGCGCCGACGCCCATCAGCAGCGCCATCACCCAGTACGACAGCGACCAGCCGATGTGGGCGGCCAGGATGAGGATCAACGCATCGGTGACCAGCAGCGCGGTGCGATAACCGAGCTGCGAACCGGCGCTGAGCAATCCGAGTTCTTCGCCGTTGTCCGAAATCTCGATGCGCCAGGCGTCGATCACGATGTCCTGGGTGGCCGACGCGAACGCCGCGATCAGCGCCATCACGCCGAAGACCACCAGACCGCCCTCGGGCTGGATCACCGCCATGCCGATCAGACCGATCGCGACCACCAGCTGCGATGCGAGAATCCATCCGCGACGGTGCCCGAGCCGGCCCAGCAGCGGCACGTTGGTCTTGTCGATGATCGGCGCCCACACGAACTTCAGCGTGTAGGCCAGCCCCACCCAGGACAGGAAGCCGATCGCGGACAGCTCGCTGCCCCCATCGCGCATCCAGTACCCCATCGTGTTGCCGACGAGATACAGCGGCAGGCCCGAGGAAAAGCCCAGCATCAGCATCGCCAGCACCTTGCGCTGGCGCAGCGCACGCAGCACGTCGCGCCAACCGTAGGCCGCCTTCTGCGGGGCGGTCGCGCTCATCGCCCGCCCTCGATCGCGTAATCGACGACGTACGGCGCGTGATCGGAGAACCGCGGGTCCTTGTGGATCGCGCAGGCCTTCACCGCATCGCGCAGCGACGGGGTGATGAACTGATAGTCGATGCGCCAGCCGACGTCGTTGGCGCGCGCGGCGCCGCGCTGCGACCACCAGGTGTAGTCGGCGGCTTCCGGTTTCAGCACGCGATAGCTGTCGAGCCAGCCGCGATCCGGCGCGGCGGTGCCGTCGCCGCAGGCGTCGGCGATCTGCGCGTTGAGCCAGGCGCGTTCTTCGGGCAGGCAGCCGGAGTTCTTCTGGTTCGAGGTCCAGTTCCTGATGTCGTTGCGGGCGCGGACGATGTTCCAGTCGCCGCACAGCACGTAATCGCGGCCGCTGCGCAGCCATTCGTCGAGGATGGGTTTGAGCCAGCGCATCACTTCGAACTTGAAGCCTTGGCGCAGCTCGCCGGAGGAACCGGACGGGATGTAGAAGGAGACGACGCTGAGGTTGCCGTAGCGCGCTTCGATGTAACGGCCTTCGTCGTCGAACGGTGCCCAGCCCAGCGACGTGCGGACCTCGTCCGGCGGTGTGCGGCTGTAGATGCCGACGCCGCTGTAGCCCTTCCTGGTGATCGCATCCTTGAAGAACGCGCGATAACCGTCCGGCAGCATCTCCGGCACCATGAGCTGGTGTTCCTGCGCCTTGGTCTCCTGCACGCAGAGCACGTCGGCGTCCTGCGCGCGGAACCAGTCGAAAAATCCCTTGGTGGCCGCGGAGCGCAGGCCGTTGGCGTTGAAGCTGATGATGCGCATGAAAACCCGGTGGGAGCCGCACAGCGACGGGATCGGTCAAGAGTAACGGATTCGCCGATGGATCGACGGCGCCGCCCCGCGTACGGGCCGCGCGCGGGCCGCGCCATCGGGCCTCTCGCCGGGTCGCGCAGGATTTATCATCCTCGCCATCCGCCCGCCTGCGACCGCCCGTGACCGACCACCGCACCCGATTCCTCCAGCTGGCCCTGCGCGCCGAGGCGCTGCGCTTCGGCGAATTCACGCTGAAATCGGGCCGGGTCAGCCCCTACTTCTTCAACGCCGGCCGCTTCGACTCCGGTGTCGCGCTCGCCGGGCTGGCCGCCTGTTACGCCGATGCGGTGGACGCCGCCGGGCTCGGCTTCGACCTGTTGTTCGGACCGGCCTACAAGGGCATCCCGCTGGCGACCGCGCTGGCCTGCGAATACGCCCGCCGCGGCCGCGATCTGCCGCTGGCCTTCAACCGCAAGGAAGCCAAGACCCACGGCGAGGGCGGCACCCTGATCGGTGCGCCGCTGGCCGGCAAGCGCGTGCTGATCGTGGACGACGTGATCACCGCCGGCACCGCGATCCGCGAGGCGCTCGGCCTGATCCGCGAAGGCGGCGGCACGCCGGCCGGGATAGTGATCGCGCTGGACCGCCAGGAGATCGCGGGCGAGACCGCCTCCCCGGACAGCCCCGCACGCTCGGCGGCCGAAGCGGTGGCGGCGGAGGCCGGGATTCCCGTGATCGCGGTCGCAGGACTGGACGACCTGCTTGCATTCGCGGGCGAAAGCGCCGAACTTCTGGACCAGCATGCGCGGCTGCTGGCCTACCGGGCCCGCTACGGCCGTCGCGCCGACCAGACCAATGCGCCCACCGGGGGGAAGGCGACATGACCGCCACGCACCGCGATCACTCCATCCAATGCGGCGATGCCGAAAGCCGCGGCGTCGAACGGCGGTCCGCGCGCGCGTTGACCGTGCTGGCGCTGGCGGTGTCTTCCCTGCTGTCGGCCGGCGCGTCCGCGCAGCAGGCCAAGCCCAAGAAACTGTACTGCTGGGACGAAGGCGGCAAGCGCGTCTGCAGCGACGCCCTGCCGGCCTCGGCCGTGGGCCGCCAGCGCACCGAATTCGATCCCAAGACCGGCACCGCCGTGAACCGGATCGGTCGCGAACTGACCGCCGAAGAGCGCGTGCGCGCGGCCGCCGATGAGCAGGCGCGTCAGGCCGAAGAGGCGCAGGCGCGTCGCGAGATGGCGATGGTGGTGTCGTACCAGACCGATGAGGATCTGGAGCGCGCGTTCCGCAATCGCTTCGAGCTGATC
The DNA here is from genome assembly GCA_946480825.1 of uncultured Lysobacteraceae bacterium. The sequence goes on along the minus strand of CAMLLG010000034.1, from coordinate 15,804 downwards.
GAGGAGTCGCTCAAGGGCTCGGCGCTGGCGCTGGTGAATCTGCACAAGAGCCTGATCAGCCTGTTGCGCCAGGCCAACGAACTGGAACTGCAGTCCAAGCCGGTGGGCAAGGTCCTGCGCGACAAGATCCGCAACCAGCACGCCGAACTGCAGGCGCTGCGCGCGCTGAAGCAGCGGCAGGAAGTCGAGCGCGAAGCGCTCGACGCGGAATTCAAGCAGGCGCTGTCGCGCTATCGCGCGCTGAAGGGCGAGGCCGCGGCCGACGCCGCGGCGCTGCCGGGCGGCTGAACCCGCGCCGCGCCTATCGGCAGGTCGCCCGGAACGACGCCCGGAAACACGATCAGAACGGCAGCACGAGGTCCGGCTTCACCTGCAGCAGGCGTTCGCGGAACGTGGCCTGGATGCGCGCCAGCGCCTCCGCATTGTCGGCGTCGAAACGCAGCACCAGCACCGGCGTGGTGTTCGATGCCCGCACCAGTCCCCAACCGTCCGGCCAGTCCACGCGCAGGCCGTCGATGGTCGACAACCGCCCGCCTTCGAAGAACGCGCCTTCGCGGAACTGTTCCACGAAGGTGTGCGGGTCGCCGCCGGGCGCATCGACCTTGATCTCCGGCGTGGACACGCCCTTGGGCAGGGCGTGCAGCACCTCGTCCGGGAATTCCGGCGCGGTGGCCAGGATCTCCAGCAGGCGCGCGGCGGCGTAGATGCCGTCGTCGAAACCGTACCAGCGCTCGGCGAAGAAGAAATGACCGCTCATTTCGCCGGCCAGTTCGGCGCCGGTCTCGCGCATCTTCGCCTTGATCAGCGAATGCCCGGTCTTCCACATCAGCGGGCTGCCGCCGTGGCGGAGGATGTGCGACGCGAGACGGCCGGTGCACTTCACGTCGTAGACGATCATCGCGCCCGGATTGCGTTCCAGCACGTCGGCGGCGAACAGCATCAGCAGCCGGTCGGCGTAGATGTTCTCGCCGTCGCGGGTGACCACGCCCAGGCGGTCGCCGTCGCCGTCGAAGGCGATGCCGAGGTCGGCGTCGAGACGCTGCACCATCCGGATCAGGTCTTCGAGGTTGTGCGGCTCGCTCGGGTCGGGGTGGTGGTTCGGGAAGGTGCCGTCGATCTCGCAGTAGAGCTCCTCGACCTCCGCGCCGATCGCTTCGAGCACGCGCGGGCCGATCTCGCCGGCCACGCCGTTGCCGGCGTCGACCACGACCTTGAGCCGGCGGCCCAGTTGCACGTCGGAGGCGATGCGCAGCACGTAATCGGCGCTGATGTCGCGTTCGCCGAGGCTGCCCGGGGTGGGCGCGGTGTGCAACCGGTTCTCGGCGATGCGCGCATGCAGATCGGTGATCGCGTCGCCGTACAGCGTCTCGCCGCCGACCACGATCTTGAAGCCGTTGTAGTCGGGCGGATTGTGGCTGCCGGTGACCGAGATGCAGCAGCCGGTGCGCAGGTGGTAGGCGCCGAAATACACCACGGGCGTCGGCACCATGCCGATGTCGGTCACGTTCACGCCGGCCTTGCGCAGACCCGCCACCAGGCCTTCGACCATCTCCGGGCCGGAGAGGCGGCCGTCGCGGCCGACGACGATGTCGCGCAGATCCCGCTCCTGCATCAGCGAACCGACCGAATGGCCGATCAGCTCGGCGACGCTGCGGTCCAGCGTCCGGCCGACGATGCCGCGGATGTCGTAGGCGCGGAAGATGCTGCGGTCGATCAGCACCGGTTTCGGTTTCGGGGCCTCGCGGATCTCGATCGCCAGCGGCGCGGTCTCGTCGTCGGGCGCGGTGGCCACGGCCTCCATCAGCGTGGGCGATTCGTCGGCCGCGCCCTGTATCGCCTGCAGGCGCGAGATGCGCCAGGTCACATAGACCAGCACGGCGAAGATCACCGCCAGGATCAGCGAAGTCACCGGGCCCAGGCCGAGCGCCTGGGGCGGCGGCGGCGACGTGGCCGCGACCAGACGCAGGCCGGAATCGCCGACCGGCATGGCCATGCGTTCGGCGCCGTCGGCATAGGCCAGCTCGCCGCGCTCCCACAGCGTCACGCCGCCCTGGCGCAGGCCGAGATAGGTGTCGCCGGCCAGTCCGATGGCTTCGAGGCCCGAGCTGAGTTCGGTGAAAGGCAACTGCACGTAGACGACGCCCGCCACGCGGTCGCCGGTCTTGGCCGGGGCCGCCAGCGCAAGCCGCGGCTGGTTGAGATCGCGGATGATCCAGGTGCGGATCTTGTCTTCGGACAGCGCCGTTTCCACCACCGCCAGCTTGCCGTAGCCGCCCTTGGACAAGCCGGCGTAGGCGTCGTCCAGATCCGGCGGCAACATCTGCACCAGCGAGACGTTCGGCCAGCCGGCGCTGATCACCTTGGCGGCGCCGGTCAGATTGCCCGCGGCGAGCGCGGTCCGCACTTCGGCCAGGGCGAGGGATTCGCCGAGGCGCTTCTGCTGGCGCATCAGCGCCTGGTGCGCCAGCTGCACGCCGCGGTCGCGGCTGGCCAGCAGATCTTCGCGGCGATCGTTGTCGCGGAACTGGGCCACCCCGCTCCAGCCCAGCCACACCGCCAGCAGCGCGCACAGCACCGCGGCCGGTTTCATCGCGGGGCGGATCTGGATCAGTTGCTGGCGGAGGCTGTCTTTCATCGATGCGGTCTCGTGCCTGTCGGTCGCCGGCCGCGATGCGGCCGGGGTGAAACGGAATGGAGCGCTGAACTGTTCTGGGCTGGGCTGTCCCGGGCCGGTCAGCGCACGCCGGTATGGCCGAAGCCGCCGACGCCCCGGGCGCTGTCGGCGAAAGTATCCACGACCTCGAAGGCCGCGCGCACGATCGGAAGTATGACCAGTTGCGCGATCCGGTCGCCCGGTACGATCTCGAAGGCCTCGCGCCCGCGATTCCAGACGCTGATCAGCAGCGGCCCCTGGTAGTCGGCGTCGATCAGGCCGGTGCCGTTGCCGAGCACGATCCCGTGTTTGTGGCCCAGCCCGGAGCGCGGCAGGATCACCGCGCACAAGCCGGGATCGCCGATGTGGATGGCCAGCCCCGACGGCACCAGCATCGTGTCGCCCGGCGACAGGGTCCGCGGCGCCTCCAGCGCGGCGCGCAGGTCCAGCCCGGCGCTGGCGTCGGTGGCGTAGGCCGGCAGCGGCCATTCGCCGCCGAAGCGGGGGTCGAGCAGTTTCACTTGCAGGGTGTGGGTCATCGGGCCGGAGTGATCGAACGAACGCGCCCAGTATCGCGGCAGGACCCCGCCCGCGCCAAACCCGCCGCCCGCGCATCGCCGACGATCGTTCCGGCGATGCCTTCCGGGAAGGATTTGCGCCGCCTGCTACCCTGATGCGATGCAGGAATCTCCACGCGACCTGCTGCGCCGCGTCTTCGGCCACGAAGACTTCCGCGGCCAGCAGCGGGCCATCATCGAACACATCGCGGACGGCGGCGACGCCCTGGTGCTGATGCCCACCGGCGGCGGCAAGTCGCTGTGCTATCAGGTGCCCGCGCTGCTGCGCGACGGCGTCGGCGTGGTCGTGTCGCCGCTGATCGCGCTGATGCAGGATCAGGTCGAAGCCCTGCGCCAGGTCGGCGTGCGCGCCGAGTTCCTCAACTCCACGCTCGACGCCGAATCGGCCGCGCGGATCGAACGCGCGATGCTCGCGGGCGAACTCGACCTGCTGTACGTCGCGCCGGAGCGGCTGCTGACATCGCGCTTCCTCTCGCTGCTCGACCGCGCGAACGTCGGACTGTTCGCCATCGACGAAGCCCACTGCGTCTCGCAGTGGGGCCACGATTTCCGCCGCGAATACCGCGAACTCACGGTGCTGCACGAACGCTGGCCCGAGGTGCCGCGGATCGCGCTCACCGCCACCGCCGACCCGCCGACCCAGCGCGAGATCGCCGAACGCCTGCAGTTGGAGGACGCGCGCTGGTTCGTCAGCTCCTTCGACCGCCCGAACATCCGCTACACCGTCGTGCAGAAGGACAACGGCAAGCGCCAGTTGCTCGACTTCCTGCGCGCGCACCGCGACGAGGCCGGCATCGTCTACTGCCTGTCGCGGCGCAAGGTCGAGGAGACCGCCGAATTCCTCGCCGGCCAGGGCTTCAAGGCGCTGCCGTATCACGCCGGTCTGGATGCCGAGGTGCGCGCGCAGAACCAGCGCCGCTTCCTGCGCGAGGACAGCGTGGTGATGGTGGCGACCATCGCATTCGGCATGGGCATCGACAAACCCGACGTGCGCTTCGTCGCGCATATCGATCTGCCGAAATCGCTGGAAGGCTATTACCAGGAAACCGGCCGCGCCGGCCGCGACGGCGAGCCCGCGGAAGCGTGGCTGTGCTACGGCCTCGGCGACATGGTGCTGCTGAAGCAGATGATCGAACAGTCGGAAGCCGGCGAGGAGCGCAAGCAGCTCGAACGCCGCAAGCTCGATCAACTGCTCGGCTACTGCGAATCGATGCGCTGTCGCCGTCAGGTACTGCTCGCCGGCTTCGGCGAAACCTATCCTCAGGCATGCGGCCATTGCGACAACTGCCTCACGCCCGCCGACAGCTGGGACGCGACCGTGGCCGCGCGCAAGGCGCTGAGCTGCGTCTATCGCACCGGCCAGCGCTTCGGCGCCGCGCACGTGATCGACGTGCTGCGCGGCGGCGAAGGCGAGAAGATCCGCCAGTTCGGCCACGACCGGCTGACCACCTACGGCATCGGCGCAGATCTCGACGCGAAGACCTGGCGCGGCGTGTTCCGCCAGCTGGTGGCCGGCGGCCTGCTGGAAATCGACACCGACGCTTACGGCGGCCTGCGCCTGACCGACGCCAGCCGCGCCGTGCTCACCGGCGGCCAGACCGTGATGCTGCGCCGCGATGTCGTCGAGAAATCGAAACGCGAGCGCGACAGCGGCCCGCGCACCGGCGTACCGGTCGCCTCGCAGGACCTCGCGCTGTTCCGCGCCCTGCGCGATCTGCGCGCGCGCCTGGCGAAGGACCAGAACGTGCCCGCCTACGTCATCTTCCACGACAGCACCCTGCGCGAGATCGCCGAGCGCCGGCCGGAATCGATGCCCGAACTCGGTCGCATCGGCGGCATTGGCGGCGCCAAGCTCGCGCGCTACGGCGCGGAAGTGCTGGAAGTGGTGCGCGAGCAGGGCTGAAACGAGGCACCATCGCCCCGCCCACCCGTTCACATCCGCAGCGACAACCCGCTTTCGAACGACCGCTGCCTGCCGTCGAGCGGATCGATGAACGCGAGCGAACGCGCCAGCAGTTGCAGCGGGCGTTCCGTCGCATCGACCGGCGCGGTCTGCATCAGCGGATACAGCGGATCGCCCAGGATCGGCGCACCCAAAGCCGCCATGTGCACGCGCAGCTGATGCTTCCGGCCGGTCACCGGCGCCAGCGCGTAACGCCAGACCTCCGCGCCGTGCTCGATCGCGTCGATGCGGGTGAGCGCGTTCGGCTCGCCCTCGGCTTCGCGCATGCGGAAGAACGGCTCGCCACGCACCAGCCGCGTGCGGCGTTCGTGGGGAAACGCGAGCGCCGGCAGCGGCGGCGCGATCGCCTCGTAGCGCTTCTCGATCGCACGATCGCGGAACAGCGCCTGATAGCGCGCGCGCGTCTCGATATTCGCCGAGAACAGCACCAGCCCCGCGGTAAGCCGGTCCAGCCGATGCAGCGGCGCGATGCCGATGTCGCCGAAACGACGGACCAGACGCGCCAGCAACGTCTCCGCGACATGACCGCCGCCAGGCACGACCGGCAGACCATGCGGTTTGTCGACGACGATCAGGTGCGCATCGACGTGCAGAATGGTTTCTTCCGACGCAAGTCGCGGCTCATCGACGACTTCGCGGTAATAGTGGATCTCGGCGCCGACGCGATAGGGCGCCTGGATATCCAACGCCACGCCCGCGACATCGAGCACCCGACCGCGCGCGAACCGCGAAGCCCAGACATCGCGCCCGATCCTCGGAAAGCACGCGCACAGCGCCTCCAGCACCGTCGGCCACGGACCGGGCGGCAACTGGAAACGACTCGCGGAGACGCCGTCGATCGCGGGTGGGGCGGGCATGCGGGCAGTGTACGGAAAAGCGTGCGCCCGCTATCGCGAAGATTCACCCGCCCGGCGATGGCGGCGTGTCGACATGCGCGTTGCGGAAGCGATACACGACATTGCGGATGCCGGTGCTGCCCAGGATCAGAAAAATGGCGATGATCGTTTCCACGACGGTGGCGACCATCGCCGCCTTGTCCGACGGGGTCAGAGTGGAGAACGGAATGTCGACGCTGCGCATGGCCAGAAGCGTCGATATCCAATAAATACCGTCGATGACCGCATTCGCCAGGATCCACAACCCCATCAGCACGAGTGCGAGCGCGAACAGAGTGTCGGCGCCGACATTCGGCTCGGACCGCGGTTCCTTCATCACCGGCAGCAGCTTGCGGGCGACACTCAGCGGGAAGAACCACAACAGCAGTACGGCGCCAGCCATCGCACCGACCACGGCCACGGATGCGGCGATTGCCTTCGCGTCGAATGTCATCTCCGACGTGAACTGCACGAACCCGAAGAGCGTGCGCAGCACGTAGATCCCCAGAAAGATCGCGAACAGACGCACCGCGATGGCGACGATGTCTTCCCGGCTCATATGCCTTACCCCATGCGGATGGTCTTCGGGATCATAAGCGCATGACGGAGGAATACGGGATCACTCGGGTTCCGGAAGGGGATCGCCCTTCGTCACACCAACGGCCGACACCCCAGCGCCGACAGCACACCGTGCAGCGCCGGCACCTGCATCAGCCACGGCGCGGCGATGGTGACGCCGCCGGCGATCAGCACGAAAACACCGGCGGCGGTGCGCAGACCGCCGCGCTGCAGTGTCTGGCCGAGGCGCGCGCCGCTCCAGGTCAGGGGCAGCATCACCGGCAGGGTGCCGAGGCCGAAGGCGAGCATGGTCAGCGCGCCGTCGACGGCGTTCGCCTGCAGCCAGGCGGTGGCGAGCAGCGTCGCGCTGAGGCCGCAGGGCAGCCAGCCCCAGAGCAGGCCGATGCCGATGCGCTTGAGCCCGGTGTCGGCCGGCAACAGCGCGCGCTGCAGCGGCTGCAGGCGTTGCCACAGGGCGCGGCCCGGGCGCGCGAGCGGATTGAATCGACCGCGGGGATCGAGCAATCGCACGGCGACCGCGATCATCATCAGCCCGACCGCGATGCGCATGACCAGCGCGAGCGTCGGCGTCTGCGCCACCGCGACGAGGCCGTGGCCGAAACCGCCGACGATGGCGCCGGCGAAGGTGTAACCCAGCACTCGGCCGACGTTCGGCTGCAGGGCGTGCAGCCATTGCGTCGCGGGGCTCGCGGCCTTCTGCCCGAACGACAGGCTGGTGGCGATGGCGCCGCACATCGCGGCGCAGTGCACGCCGCCGAGCAGGCCGCTGAGCAGCGCCGCGCCGATGACGAGCCAGTCGATCAGCATGGGGCGTCCTGTACCACCGTCTGCGGAAACGACGGAAGTCTCGGCTGCGATCGGATCGCGTCGGCCGTTGATCTCGATTGCTGTCGCGACTTGCGTCGCACCCACAGGGAGATCGCGGACCGCGCGGGTTTATCGATCGCGGTCGCCATGGCGATCGTGTCGCGCCGGCGTCGACGTGTCGTCGTCGACGAGAATGTCGAGCGCTGGTGTGTCGAGATCGTCGTATTGGCCCTTGCGCACGGCCCAGACGAAGGCCCAGATCGCCGCGCCGAGCAGCAACAGGCTGATCGGAATGAGTGCCAGAAGGATGTTCATGGTCGCGAGTCTACGCGCCGCGATCCGCCCGTGTTCTGAGCGGGGTCAAATGCAGCACTGTCGGCGTCGATGCTTCCGGCGTTGATCAGTCCCGAGCCGATGGCGTCGCACGCCCCAGATTCAGGCGCAGCGCGTTCAACGTCACCAGCAGCGACGACAGGGCCATGCCGATGGCCGCGATCCACGGCGTGACCTGGCCGGTGGCCGCCAGCGGCAGCGCCAGCAGGTTGTAGCCCAGGGCCCAGGCGAGGTTCTGGCGGACGATGTGACGGCTGCGGCGGGCCAGCGCGATGGCCTGCGGGATGCGCTGCAGGGCGCCGCCGGTGACCACGAAATCGGCCGCGCGCTGCGCCAATGCGGCGCCATCGGCCAGCGCCAGCGAGACATCGGCACCGGCCAGTACCGGCGCGTCGTTGATGCCGTCGCCGACCATCGCCACGATTTCGCCCGCGGCCTGGCGCGTGCGCACGTAGGCGAGCTTGTCTTCCGGCGTTTGCCGCGCGCGCATGTCGTCCGCGGGGATGCCGACGGTCGCCGCCATGCGCGCCACCGGGGCCTCGGCGTCACCGCTGCAGAGGGCGACGCGCAGACCCTGCGCGCGCAATGCGCCGAGCGCATCCGCGGCGTCGGCGCGAGGGGTTTCGCGCAGCAGGAAACGGGCGGCCGCGCGCTGGCCGTCGCCGAGCCACACCGCTTCGTCGTCGTCGCGACCGGCGGCCCAGGCGGCGCGGCCGAGCCGCCAGCGGCGGCCGTCGATGCTGCCGACGACGCCGTGGCCGGGTTCGCTGCGCAGATCGCTCACCGCCGGACGCGCCACGATGCCCGCATCGGCGAAGGCCGCGGCCAGCGGATGACCGCTGTCGCGTTCGAGCGCGGCGGCGATGGCGAGCGCGGCGTCCCGGGTCATGCCGGACATCGCCTCCTCGAAGCGCGCGGCTTCAAACAGCGTGACTTCGGCGAGCCGCGGCCGACGGTCGCTCAGCGTGCCGGTCTTGTCGAACACGATGCGGTCGGCGCGCGCCAGGGTGTCCAGCGCTTCGCCGCGCAGCGCGAGCACGCCGAGTTTCGCCAGCCCGCCGTGCGCCGCGGCCAGCGCCGCGGGCACCGCCAGCGACAGCGCGCACGGACAGCTGACCACCAGCACCGCCAGCGCGACCTCGAACGCGCGCGCCGGGTCGTGCATGCGCCACCATGCGTACACCAGCGCGGCGGCGAGGATCAGCACGGTCACGAACCATCCCGCGATGCGGTCCGCGGCGCGCGCGATCGGCGGCCGCTGTTCCTGCGCGCGTTCGACAAGACGCGTGAGCTGCGACAGGCGCGTGTCGGCGCCGGTGCGGGCGACGCGCAGGCGCGCGGGCCGCTCGCGGCAGACGCTGCCGGCGAACGCCATCGCGCCGGGGGGTTTCGCCACCGGTTCGGATTCGCCGGTCAGCAGCGATTCGTCGAACGCGGTGGCGGCATCGCCCGCGTCGCCGAGGACTTCGCCGTCGGCCGGCACGCCCTCGCCCACCGCCACGCGCACGATGTCGCCGACGGCGAGCGCGCTCAGCGGAATGATTTCTGCGCCGCCGTCGGCGCGTTCGCGGGTCGCCAGCGCCGGTCGCGCGCGCGCCAGCGCGTCCACCTGCGCGGACGCGATGCCGCGGGCGCGCTGCTCCAGCATGCGCGCGGTCAGCAGCAGGAACACGAACATCACCGCCGCGTCGAACCACACATGCACGCCGCCGCGCAGGGTTTCGAACAGACTGGCGAAGTAGGCCAGCAGGGTCGAACCGGCGATGAGCGTGTCCATGCCCAGGCGGCGGCCGCGCAGTTCGCGCCACATGCCTTCGAGGAACGGCCAGCCGGCGTAGAACACCACCGGCGTGGACACGAGGAAGGTGATCCAGCGGAAGAAATCGCGGGTGGGCAGGGACATCTCGCCCGCGGTATCCAGATACAGCGCTTCTGCATACATCATCGCCTGCATCGCGCCCAGCCCGGCCACGCCCAGACGCAGCAGCCAGCGGTTGCGCTCGCGCCGGCGCTCGCGTTCGCGCGTCTCGCCGGTGGCCAGCGACGGCCGATAGCCCAGCGCGGCCAGTCGCGACAGCAGCGTCGACAGCGGCGTGCGCGCGCTGTCCCAGACGATGCGGATGCGACCGGTGATCGCGTTCGCCGCGACTTCGCGCACGCCGGGCTCGCGGCTCAGCGCGCGATCGATCAGCCAGGCGCAGGCCGCGCAGCGCATGCCGTCGGTGAGCAGGGTGATCTCGCGGCCGCCGTCGACGACGATGCTGTGCTCGGACAACAGTTCGTCGCGATCCCAGTCGGCGTAATCGAGGGTCTCGGTACCGACGCGCGCCGCATCGCTCTGGCGCAGACGGTAATAGTCGTCGAGCGACGCCTCGCCGATCCAGCGCGCGGCCGCGGCGCAGCCGGTGCAGCAGAACGGCCGCTCGGCGCCGGACACGGTGTCGCGCACCGGCTGCGCGGGCAACGGCTCGCCGCAGTGGAAACAGGTGGCGCGGGCGCGGGTTTCGCGGGCATCGGTCATCGCGACGATGATGCCAGAGCGCGTATCGACCTCGCCGGCTACAGCCATCGCCGGACCTGCCTGCAATAGGCCGCGTATTCGGCGCCGAAGCGCGCGGCCAGCGCGCGCTCTTCCGGCAGGATCTGGAAGCGGGTGACGAACAGGGGGAACAGCGGCCACAGCGCCAGTGCGGCGACGTGGCCCAGCCACACCGCCCACGCCAGCAGCAGCAATGCGAGGGCCAGGTACATCGGATTGCGGCTGAAGCGGTTTGCGCCGCCGGTCACCAGCCGCGCCGCGGTCTGCGGGCGCAGCGGATTCACCGTGGTGCGCGCGCGGCGGAAGGACAGTCCGGCAGCGATCTCGATCCCCAGGGCGATGAGCGCGATCGATGCCGCGATCGGCAACCGCAGCGACGGATCGACTGCGAACGCGGGCCACGCGCGCGCCGTCGCCCACATCGCCGCACCGATCAGCAGCATCACCAGCGGCGGCGGAACCCGGTTGTCGAGCGGCGTCGGGCGCGACATGTCGATGCGACTCGCAGGTTCACGGCGTCGCGGCGGTGGGCGGCACGCTCGGCGCATTCGCGGGCGCCGCATCGTCGTCCCCGGCGAGCGACGGCCGCAACAGCACGCCGCGCTGGCCTGCCGGCAGGCGGCCCAGCAGGCGCCACGTCACCGCGTCGTCGGACAACTGCACGCGCCAGGCATGGCCGACGTCCAGCGCATGCGCGACGCGCCAACCGCCGCGCTCGTCCGGCTGCAGCGTCAGCGTGATGTCCTGCGCGGCTTCGACCGGATGCTGCAGCGACAGCGTCAACGGTCGCGTGCGATCGAACGCGCCGGTGGCGACCAGCACGTCGACGGCGTCTTCCTGCACGCTGAACACCGCCGACAGTCCGGCCTCGGCGGCGCGTTCGTCGGGACCCAGCTCCACGGTCTGGATCTGCGCGGTACGACGCACGGCATCGGGAATGGCGTCGCTGCCGCCGGCCTTGACCGCGATGACGACGGTGGCGATGCCGGCGACGACCGCCGCCAGCGGGAACCCCACCATCAACCACACCATCGGATTGCGCCAGGGCGACTGGCGTTTGGGATCGGCGGGCATCTCGTCTCGGCTCACGGTGTCTTCCCGAAGAAGCGGGTGGGGATCTCTTCGCGCGAACGGCCATCGGCCGACACCACCACGAATTCGATCTCGCGCTTGCCGACGATATCGTCCCTGGCGATCACCGTGAGCGGCAGACTCACGACCTGCTCGGCGGTCGTCTCCACCGTCTGCGCGCCTTCGCGCAGGACGATGCCGTCCGGCGCTTCCAGGGTGATGCGATAACGCTGCGGCTGCTGGGTCTTGTTGACGATCTTGAGGGTGTAATCGTTCTCCACGCCGGCCGCGGTCTCGCGGTACAGCGCGTTGCGATCGCGCAAGACCTCGACGATCAGTTCGCTGCGATGGGTGACGCTCCAGGCCCAGGCGATCGACAGCGTCAGCAGCAGCAGGCCGTAGACGACGATGCGCGGACGCAGCACCTTCGACGGTTTGCCGTCGATCTCGTTCTGGGTGGCGTAGCGGATCAGGCCGCGCGGATAGCCGACCTTGTCCATCACCTCGTTGCAGGCGTCGATGCAGGCGCCGCAGGCGATGCACTCGTACTGCAGGCCGTTGCGGATATCGATGCCGGTCGGGCAGACCTGCACGCAGATGGTGCAGTCGACGCAATCCCCGAGTTCCTCGGGTTCGAATTTCGGCAGCGGTTCCGCTTTCAGGCCCGGGTCGGCGATCGCGGTATTGCCGCGGGCGGCGACGAGATTGTCGGCGGCGGTCTGGTGGTGCGCGGCGCGGAACACGTAGTCGTAGGCGGCCGATTTTTCGATCAGCCCGCGCCCGCGCTCCAGCACGCTGGCGAGCTTGCCCTTCTTGCGCGGACCGCGCGGTTCGCCGCGCATCGGGTCGTAGGCGATGATCAAAGTGTTGCGGTCGAACATCGCGCTCTGGAAGCGCGCGTAGGGGCACATGTATTTGCACACCTGCTCGCGCAGGAAGCCGGCGTTGCCCCAGGTGGCCAATGCGTAGAACAGCACCCAGAAGGTTTCCCAACCGCCCCACTGGAACGGCATGAAGCGATCGCCGAGTTCGCGGATCGGCGTGAAGAAACCGACAAAGGTGAAGCCGGTCCACAGCGCGAACGCCAGCCACAGCACGTGCTTGCCGCCGCGCCGCCGGATCTTCTCCGCGGTCCACGGCGACTTGTCGAACTTCATCCGCTTGTTGCGGTCGCCCTCGGCCCACTGCTCGATCCAGATGAAGACCTCGGTCCACACCGTCTGCGGGCAGGCGTAGCCGCACCACAGGCGCCCGGCCAGCGCGGTGAAAAAGAACAGCGACAGACCGGCGATGATCAGCAGCATCGCCAGGAACACGAAATCCTGCGGCCAGAAGTTCAGCCAGAACACGTAGAACTTGCGCGCCGGCAGATCGAACAGCACCGATTGGCGACTGCCCTCGGCGGTCGGCCAGTTGATCCACGGAAACGCGTAGAACATGCCCAACAGCACCCACACCGCGATGCCGCGCAGCCGCTGGAAACGGCCGTCGATCTCGCGGGGATGGATCTTCTGCTCGCTGACGTACATCGATGCCGGTTCGTCGGCGACCTGGAGCGGAATCTGCTTTTTCATGGCGGCGGCGTGGCTCGCGGAATCAATCTTCGGACTTCAACGCATGGTTGAAGCGGCTCGCCGGGCGCAGCAGGATCCAGGTGAACAGGCTGGAGGCGGCGGTCGCCAGCCAGAACGCGAAGAAACCGATGGCGTAACCGGTCTCGCGATTGATGTCCAGGTGCGGAAAGGTCATGTCGCGCAGCGTCAGCGGATCGAGCAGCGCGAAGCAGACCATCGTCGATACGCCCGCGGCGAAGAAGCTCGGCCAGAGAATCGCCCCGAGCCGCTGCGCGAGCGGCCGGGGCGGGTGATCGAAGGCGTGCGGTGCGGATGCACGGGCGGGCGCCCGATCGGACGGCCGGCTCGAAGCATCATGACCCGAAGCATCATGATCCGAGGCATCCCGATTCGAGGCATCCTGATCCGGAACGTTCTGGCTCATCGCACGCCTCCCACTGGCCTGGTGCGGTTATTGTGCGCCACCCTGCGGTGCGGCGGCCTTGCCCTGCGACAGCGACCAGACGTAGGCGGCGGCGAGACGGGCGCGCGTTTCGCCGACGATGGGCGCGTGCGCGGGCATCTGGCCGTTGCGGCCCTGGCCGATGCTCTGCTCCAGCGCGGCGAGATCGTCGCCGTAAAGCCAATAGTCGTCGGTCAGATCCGGCGCGCCCAACGCCTGCATGCCCTTGCCGTCGACGCCGTGGCAACTGACGCAGATCGTTTCGTACTTGTTCTTGCCGATGTTGGCCAGACTGGTATCGACCTTCTCGCCGCGCATCGACTGCAGGTACACGGCGACCGCGGTCACGCCCTGCTTGCCGCCGAGCGCGCTTTCCCACGCCGGCATCGCCGCCTGACGGCCGTTGAGCACGGTCTCGAGGATCTGGTCGGGCGCACCGCCCCAGTGCCAGATGTCGTCGGTGAGGTTCGGATACCCGATCGCGCCCTGGGCGGTGGAACCGTGGCAGGTGGCGCAGTTGTTCGCGAACACCGCCTTGCCCAGATGCAGCGCTTTCGGATCCTTGGCGATCTGATCGATCGGCTTGCCCGCGTACGGCGCGAACGTGGCGGCGAGCTTCCTGTCTTCGGCGCGCTTGTCGGCATCGTGCTCGCCGGCCGAGGTCCAGCGGCTGGTGCCGGCGAAGGCGCCGAAGCCCGGATACCAGGCCAGGTAACCGATGGTGAAGACGATGGTGATGTAGAAGAGATTGATCCACCACCGCGGCATCGGCTTGTTGTATTCGGTGATGTTCTCGTCCCAGACATGGCTGGTGTCGGTCGCGCCGGGGTCGCCCGGACGGCGCCTGGCCGTCCACCAGATCAGCCAGACGCAGCCGACGACGTTCAACACGACCAGCGCGATGACGAAGGCCGACCAGCCCGCGCTCATCCCGGTACCCACGTTGGCGGCGGTCATCGCGCGGCCTCCTCTGCTTGCGTTGCGTTGGTTTCGACTTGCTGGGACTGCGCGTCGGCCAGGTCGTCCTCACCGAGCGCCATGCGCGCCGCGGCTTCGAATTCGGGCTTGCGGCGCGGGCTGAAGGCCCACACGCTGCCGATCAGGAACAACACCAGCAGGATCGCGGTCACGATGCCGGAAATCATGGTTCAGCCTCCCCGCGGAGCGTGCTTGCCGAGGCCCTGCAGATAGGCGACCACGGCGTCGAGTTCGGTCTTGCCTTCCACCGCGGCGTTGGCGCCGTCGATGTCGGCCTGCGTGTAGGGGTCGCCCAGCGTGCGCAGGGCCTGCATCTTCTTCTTCACCAGCGCGCCGTCCACCGTCGCGTCGGCCAGCCACGGGAACCCGGGCATGTTCGACTCCGGCACGAGGTCGCGCGGATTGATCAGATGCACCCGATGCCAGTCGTCGGAGTAACGGCCGCCGACGCGGGCCAGGTCCGGCCCGGTCCGCTTGCTGCCCCACTGGAACGGCCGGTCGTAGACCGATTCGCCGGCCAGCGAGTAATGGCCGTAGCGCTCGGTCTCGAAGCGCAGCGTGCGCACCATCTGCGAATGGCAGTTGTAGCAGCCTTCGCGGATGTAGACCTCGCGGCCCGCCAACTCCAGCGCGGGATAGGGTTTGACGCCCGGCAGCGGCTTGATCGCTTCGGCCTGGAACATCAGCGGAACGATTTCGGCGATGCCGCCGAACGACACCGCGACCGCGATCAGGATCGCCATCAGGGTGATGTTCTTTTCGACTTTCTCGTGAGCGTGGCTCATGGAAGGGTTCTCGCAATGAACGGAGATGACGCGGCCTGCGGCACAGGGATGTGCCGCTCGCGGATCCGGCGGTTTCTGCCGGATCCGGCGGGAGCGGGACCGGACATGGGCCGGGCCCGCGACCATCGGACAAGTCCGGGATGGACTTGTCCGATGCTGGAGCGATGCATCATGCGCGGGCTTCCGCGGCGTCCGGGGCGATCACCGGATACGCCACCGGACCCTTGGCGGCCTGCCAGGTGCGGATCACGTTCACCGCCATGATCAGCATGCCGACCACCACCAGCGCGCCGCCGGCGAAGCGGCCGAGATAGTAGGGATAGGTCGCGGCGAGCGATTCGACGAAGCTGTAGGTCAGGGTGCCGTCGCTGTTGGTGGCGCGCCACATCAGGCCCTGCATCACGCCGGCGATCCACATCGAAGCGATGTAGAACACCACGCCGATGGTGTGGGTCCAGAAGTGCGCGTCGATCAGCTTGATCGACCACATCTCCTTCAGGCCCAGGAGACGCGGCAGCAGCGCGTAGATCGAACCGATCGAGATCATCGCCACCCAGCCCAGCGCGCCGGAATGCACGTGGCCGATGGTCCAGTCGGTGTAGTGCGACAGCGAGTTGACCGTCTTGA
>CAMLLG010000033.1 GCA_946480825.1 uncultured Lysobacteraceae bacterium | reverse complement strand
CGGTGAGCTTTTCGCGCGAATACTGGTCGTCGCGGCGGTACCAGCTCAGCCAGTTGCTTTCGTTGGATTCCCAGCCTTCGCGCAGGTTCTCTTCCTCGAATTTCTCGTTGCCGATGAGGTTGATGTGGCGGATGCGCGCGGCCTTGCCTTCGTTGACGTTGATGGTGACGTCGACGCGGTTGCGGTCCAGGCGGGCGATGGTGGGATTGATCTCGACGTTGTACTTGCCGCGGTTGTTGTAGGCGCGGTTGAGTTCGAGGGTGACGCGGTCGAGCGCGAGCCGGTCGTAGGTCTCGCCCTCTGCGATGCCGATCTCCTTGAGATTCTGCATCAGGTCTTCGGTCTTGATGTCCTTGTTGCCGGACAGCGTGAGGGTGTTGATCGCCGGGCGCTCGGTCACGCTGATCACGAGGATGTCGCCCTCGCGATCGAAGCGGATGTCCTCGAAGAAGCCGGTCTTGTACAGCGCGCGCATCGCTTCGGAAATGCGCGCCGAATCGATGCTGTCGCCGCGCTCGATCGGCAGGTAGGTGAAGACGGTGCCGGCGCCGATGCGCTGCAGGCCGTCGACGCGGATGTCCGACACCGTGAAGCGCGAGTCGGAAGCGGAGGAGGACGCGGTCTGCGCCATGGACGGCGCGGCGTGGAGCGAGGCCAGACTCGTGGCGAGGGCAATTGCGAGCAGGCGGCGATTGGGCGTGCGCGTCATCAGAACATCCGGTAATGGGGCGGTGGCGAAACGGTGAGGATGGAGCGGGTCGTGCGGCGGAGCGGGGCGTCGTGCGCGGAACATCCGGTCAGGGGCATCCCGTCAGCACATCCGGCGCGGGTCAGGCGTCCGGTCCGTCGTCCATGGACGGCCGGTGGCGAACCCGGTGGCGATCGGCGTTGGCGTGGGTCATCGGATCAGCCCCTGCAGGTCGTTGTAGAAAGCGAGGCCCATGAGCCCCAACAGCAGGGCAAGCCCCACATATTGCCCAGCGGCCATGGCACGTTCGCTTAACGGGCGGCCTTTGACCAACTCGATAAGGTAATACAGCAGATGCCCCCCATCCAAGACCGGGATGGGCAGCAGGTTGAGGATGCCCAGGCTCAGACTGAGCAGGGCAAGCAGGCTCAGGTACCAGGCCAGACCATTCTGGGCGTAGGCGCTGGCCGCACGGGCGATGCCGATCGGCCCGGAAACGGTGTGCTCGACCGCCAGCTTGCCGCTGAAGGCGCGCTTGAGCATGCCGAACAGTTCGACGGCCTGGAACCGGGTTTCGCGCAGAGCGGCCGGAAAGGCTTCCAGCGGACCGTAGCGCAGGACCGCGTCCTTCGGGGCCTTCGCGGCCTGTTTCGGGCTGACCACACCGATCATCCAGACCGGTTCGGCGTTCGCGGCGGCGCCGGGCGGGCGGCCGAACCGGGGCACGAGGCGCACGGTCTTCGCGGCGCCGTCGCGCAACAGCGAAACCTCGCCGCCGCCGGCCTGGCCGATGCGTTCGACCTGCGGCGGGATGTCCGCCCAGTACTCCACGGGGGTGCCGCCGATCGCGACGATGCGGTCGCCGGGGCGCAGCACGCCGTCGCTGGCCGAGCCCTTGGCCACGTCGGCGACCACCGCGGGCATGGTCTGGTGGCGCGGCACGATCCCGACCCGGCCCATGGTTTTCGGCAGATCGGTGTCGGCCGGCAAGCGCGAGAAATCCAGACGTCGGATCAGCTCGGTGCCTTCGGCCGTGCGCACCCGCACCGGCGTCTCGCCGCGGTCGATCGCCGCGGTGAGCAGGGCCATGCTGGCTTCGGTCCAGGTGGGGGTTGCGCGCTCGCCGATGGCCAGCAGCGTATCGCCCCGGCGCATGCCGCCTTCGGCGGCGATCCCGCCGACCTGGCCGATCACCGGCGCGTAGTCCGGACGGCCGATGACGAACATCAGCCACAGCAGGGCGATGCACAGCACGAAGTTGGCGAAGGGGCCGGCGAAACTGATCAGCATGCGCTGGCCGACGGTCTTGTGGTCGTGCGACTGATGCTGTTCTTCTTCGGAAACCGCGGTCTTGCGGTCGGCGAGGTCGTGTTCGCCGAGCATGCGCACGTAGCCGCCGAGCGGGATCGCGGCGACCGCCCATTCGGTGCCGTGGCGGTCGCGGCGCATCCACAGCGGTTTGCCGAAGCCGACCGAGAATCGCAAGACCTTCACGCCGCACCAGCGCGCTGCCCAGTAGTGGCCGAGTTCGTGGAACGTGACGAGGATGCCCAGGGCGACGACCAGCCACCAGGCGGAGCGGACGAATTCGATCATGCGAGGGCCTCGCGGGCGATGGCGGCGCGCGTCGCCGCGCGCGCGGCGGCGTCCGCGGCGAGCAGTGCGTCGAGCGAAGAAGCGTCGGCGTGTGGCATGCGCTGCAGGACGTCTTCGACGAGTGCGGGAATGGAGAGGAAACCGATCCGGCCCTGAAGAAAGGCTGAAACCGCTTCCTCGTTGGCGGCGTTGAGGACCGCGGTCGCGGCGCCGCCGGCGGCGAGCGCGGCGTAGGCCAGACGCAGGCACGGGAAGGCGTCGAGATCGGGCGCTTCGAAATCGAGCCGGCCGTGCGCGAGCAGATCGAGACCGTCGACGCCGGAGGCGATGCGTTCGGGCCAGGCGAAGCCCACCGCGAGCGCGGTGCGCATGTCCGGCAAACCGAGTTGCGCGATCGTCGAGCCGTCGACGAATTCGACCAGCGAATGCACCAGACTCTGCGGGTGCACCAGCACGCCGATGCGTTCGCCGGACAGGCCGAACAGATGATGCGCCTCGATCACTTCGAGACCCTTGTTCATCAGCGTGGCCGAGTCGACCGAAATCTTCGGCCCCATCGACCACTTCGGATGCGCGACCGCCTGCGCCGGCGTCACCGTCGCCAGCGAAGCCCTTGAACGGCCACGGAACGGCCCGCCGGACGCGGTGAGCTGGATGCGTTTCAGGCCGGCGCGGGACTCGGCGTTCGGCAGGCACTGGAAGATCGCGTTGTGCTCGCTGTCGATCGGCACGATGGTCGCGCCGTGATCGCGCACCGTCGTCATCAGCAGATCGCCGGCCAGCACCAGCGATTCCTTGTTGGCCAGCAGCAGGCGCTTGCCGGCGCGCGCGGCGGCGAGTGTCGACGACAGCCCGGCGGCGCCGACGATCGCGGCCACCACGGCATCGGTGCCGGCGTCGGCGGCCAGGGCGTCGATCGCGGCCATGCCGGCGTGGGCCTCGGTGTCCAGGCCCGCCGCGCGCAGACCGTCGCGCAGCGCGTCGTATCCGGCCTCGTCCGCGACCGCGGCGTGCGCGGGGCGATGCCTCCGGCACAGGGCGATCAATGCATCGACGTTGCGGCCGGCGACGAGCACGTCGGCGCGCAGCCGATCCGGATGGCGGGCGATGACGTCGAGGGCGGACGTTCCGATCGAACCGGTCGCGCCGAGCACGGCCACCCGCATCATGCGCGGGCTCCGGCGCGATTCACCGCGGTTGCGACTGCGGAAACGAAGAGGGTCATGGCGTCATGGACCGTGGCGCGCGCATCGAGTTTCAGAATCCGAACAGCAGCTTGCCCAGCGCGAACACCGGCAGGGCGGCCAGGATGCTGTCGATGCGGTCGAGCACGCCGCCGTGGCCCGGGATCAGATGGCTGGAATCCTTCACCCCGACATGGCGCTTGAGCAGGCTTTCGAACAGGTCGCCGACCACCGAGAACAGGATGGTCCAGATCGCGACGATGGCGACGTAGGGCAGTTCCTTCATGCTGGCGCCCGCGAACGGCGCCGCGACCAGCGCCAGGATCATGCCGGCGACCACGCCGCCGATCATGCCTTCGACCGTCTTGTTCGGGCTGATCCGCGGGCTGAGTTTGACCTTGCCGAATTTGCGCCCTGCGAAATACGCGCCGCTGTCCGCGGCCCAGACGATCGCCAGCGCCAGCAGGAGCCAGCGGTTGCCGTTCGGCTGACTGGCGTGGATCAGGGCCAGCGCGCACCACGCGGGGATCACGCTCAGGGTGGCCGCGGCCAGCTTGAAGATGCGCGCGTGGCTGTCGTGGTCGGAGGCGAAGTCGTAGTGACGCAGCCACAGCGCGGCGAGGCACCACCAGCCGACGCCGATCATCACCATGATCTGCAGCAGCACCAGCGAGCCGCCGGTGTTGGAGCGCGACGCCCAGACCAGCGCCACCATCAGCAGCAGGTTGACCACCAGCAGCACGCCGCGGGCGATCGGGTCTTCGATGTCGGTGAGTTTCAACCACTCCCACAGCCCGATGAGAAAGGCGGCGGCGCTGATCGCGGCCATCCACGGCGTGGGCAGCAGCAGCACGGCGGCGATCGCCAGGGGGGCCATGACCAGAGCGGCCAGCAAGCGCGTTCGGGTCATGGTGCGGTCCTGTCGGCGGGAAGGGGCGGCGGCGCAGGGCCGTGCGGTGCGTCGTGCTGTCCGATCTGGGCGCTGGTCAGGCCGAAGCGGCGCTCGCGTCCGGCGAAATCGGCCAGCGCGAGATCCAGGGTCGCGACATCGAGGTCGGGCCACAGGGCCTCGGTGAACCACAGTTCGGTGTAGGCCAGCTGCCACAGCAGGAAATTGCTGATGCGGTGGTCGCCGCCGGTGCGGATGAACAGGTCCGGCGGCGGCAGGTCGGCGAGGGCCATGCGCTGGCCGACCATCGCCTCGTCGATCTGTTCGGGACGCAGGCGGCCGGCGGCGACATCCTCGGCCAGCGCGCGCGCGGCGAAGGCGATGTCCTGGCGGCCGCCATAGCTGGCGGCGACGACCAGATGCAGCGTGCGGTTGCCGAGCGTACGCGCCTCGGCGTCGCGCATGCGCGCCAGGATCTCGGGCGCGAAACGCTCGCGCTCGCCGATGAAGCGCAGGCGCACGCCGCGGCGGTGCAACTCGTCCACCTCGCGCTCGAGCGCGTTGAGGAACAGTTTCATCAGCGCGCCGACCTCGTCTTCGGGACGGCCCCAGTTCTCGCTGGAGAAGGCGAACAGGGTGAGCGCCCCGATCCCGCGCTGCAGGCAGTAGTCGATGCACAGATTGACCGCACGCGCGCCGGCGCGGTGGCCGATCGCGCGCGGGCGGCGGCGACGTTCGGCCCAGCGGCCGTTGCCGTCCATGATCACGGCGAGGTGGCGCGGGATGCGTTCCGGTGCGGGTGGAGCACTCATCGGGCGATGGCCTCAGACAGCCATCAGCTCCTGTTCCTTGGCCTTGACCACCTCGTCGACGTCCTTGATCGCCTTGTCGGTCAGCTTCTGGATGTCGTCCTCGCTGCGGCGCTCTTCGTCCTCGGTGATCTTCTTCTCTTTCAGCAGTTCCTTGACCTGCTGGTTGGCGTCGCGGCGGATGTTGCGGATCGCGACCTTGGCGTCCTCGCCCTCGGCGTGCACGTGCTTGGACAGCTCTTTGCGGCGCTCTTCGGTGAGCGGCGGCAGGTTGATGCGGATCGCGGTACCGGCGGTGTTCGGGGTCAGGCCCAGGTCGGAGGCGTAGATCGCCTTTTCCACCGCGGCGACCATGTTCTTTTCCCAGGGCGTGATCAGCAGCGAGCGGGCGTCGGCGACGGCGATGCTGGCGACCTGCGACAGCGGCATGTCCGAGCCGTAGTAGTTGACCTTCAGATGGTCGACCAGCGAAGGCGAGGCGCGGCCGGTGCGGACCTTGGTCAAGCCGTGGCGCAGCGTCTCGATGCTTTTCGCCATTCGGGTTTGCGCGTCTTTCTTGATGTCGTTGAGCATGCCGGTTCCTGTTTCGATACGTGTATCGGAGCGCCCGAGCGATCCGGGGAGGCTGCACCGGGGGTGCCGGGCGGCCAAACGCGAAGACCGCCGATTATATGCGAAGGCACTCCGGATGCCCGGGGCGGGGTCAGTGCCCGTGTCCGTGCGCGTGGCCGCGCGCTTCACCGCCGTGCGGGGCGCGGTCGTGGCGGTCGTGGCCGCAACCGCTGCCGTGCTCGATCTGCAGGGTCGGATGGTTGATGCCGAAGCGCGCGTCCAGACTGTGGACCACCGCGTCCAGGAATGCGTCGTGGTCGTCCAGGTGCGGACGGACGACGTGCGCGGTCATCGCGATTTCGCCCGCGCCCAGCGACCAGATGTGCAGGTGGTGGACCGCCCGCACCCCGGGACGGGCGACGAGGAAGGCCTCGACCTCGCCCGGATCGATGCCGCGCGGCACCGCGTCCATCGCCGCTTCGAAGGCGTCGCGCAGCAGCCGGAACGCGCCGATCGCCACCACCGCCGCCACCAGCACCGCGGTGGCCGGGTCCAGCCAGCGCCAGTCGAACCACAGCATGCCGAGGCCGGCCAGCACCGCCGCCAGCGATACCGCGGCATCGGCGATCAGATGCAGGAAGGCGCCGCGGCGGTTCAGATCGCTGTCGTGGCTGTGGTCGTGGCCATCGCGCAGGAACCAGGCCGCGCCGAGGTTGACCGCGATGCCGATCGCCGCGACCACGATCACCGGCAACGGCGGGATCGCGGGCGGGTCGGCGAAACGGCGCATCGCTTCCCAGCCCAGCGCGCCGCTGAAGCCGACCAGCAGCAGCGCATTGCCGAGCGGCGAGAGCAGGGTGGCGCGACGCCAGCCGTAGGTATGGCGGCCGGTCGGCGGCCGTTTCGCCATGGCCGCGGCGGCCCAGGCCAGCGCCAGCCCGAGGACATCGCCGAAGTTGTGCAGTGCGTCGGACAGCAGCGCCAGCGAATCGGTCCAGAACCCGTAGCCCGCTTCCAGCACGGTGTAGGCGAGATTGATGAACAGCGCGACCGCGAACGCGCGGGTGCCGGTGGCGAAGCCGTGGCTGTGGCCGTGATCGCTGACGTGGCTGCGGCGATGTGCGTGATCAGGCGGGTTGTTCTGGATGTGTTTGTGCACGTGGTCGTGCGCGTGAGCGGCGTCGTGGTCGTGGTGCGGTGTCATGCCGCGATGTTCCCACGCAGCCGGGCGCGGACACTATCCGCCGACGCCCGGGCCGCGGGCATCGGCGGATGTCGCACGCTCACTCGCGGGTCAGGCGTTTCAGCAGCGGCGTGGCCAGGAACAACAGCGCACCGGCGCCGATGCCGATCCACATCATGTCGGTGAACACGTCGGCGTACAGCGCCAGCGCCGCGGGCACGTCGTACTTGCCGGTGGCATCGGGTTCGATCGTGGCCCAGGTGCCGAGGCGGCCGGCGATGATTTCGCCGAAGGCCGAGAACAGGAACCACGCGCCCATCATCAGGCCCACCGCGCGCGGGATCGACAGTCGGGTCACCGCCGACAACCCCACCGGCGACAGCACCATCTCGCCCATCACCAGCACCGCATACGCCAGGATCATCCACCACAGACTGGTCTTGCCGGCCTCGCCCGGATTCGCGGCGGCCCAGGCCAGGATGCCGAACGACAGCCCGCAGAACACCAGGCCCCAGGCGAATTTCGCCGGATAGCTCGGATTGAGTCTGGCCTTGTCGAGCTTCGGCCACAGCCACGCGAAGGGGAAGCTGAAAAGAATCACGAACAGCGCGCCGATGGCGGTGGTCTGGCCGGCGGTCCACTCGATCCCGAAGGTGGTGCGGTCCATGCCGATATCGGCCATCAGCACCCAGGGGCCGTAGGTCTGCTCGTACAGGCCCCAGAACAGCGCGCTGACCGTGATCAGCACCATCAGCATGATCATGCCGCCCTTTTCGCTGCGGCTCAGGCCGGAGAACATCAGCCGGATGAACCACAGATACAGCACCGCGCCCATCACCACCGCGACCACTTCGGTCAGCGTCACCTGATGGCCGCCCATCAGCTTCGTCAGCGGACCGAAATCGATCCGGGTCTGCAACACCTGCCAGACCACGACCGCGAGCAGCAGACCGCCCAGATAGATCAGCCATTCGCGCGACAGACCAGCGAACAGTGGGGCCTTCAGCATCGCCGGGTCGGCGGGTTCGGCATGGCCGCGCAGATGTTTCTGGCCGATCACGAACTGCACCAGGCCGAACGCCATCATCACGCCGGCCAGCGCGAAACCGTAGCCCCAGCCGATCTTCTCGCCGATCCAGGCGACGATCAGCGACGACAGGAACGCGCCGACGTTGATCCCCATGTAGAAAATCGTGAAGCCCGAATCGCGCCGGGGGTCGTCGGCGCTGTAGAGGCGGCCCACGATCGTCGAAATGTTCGGCTTGAGGAAGCCCACGCCCACGCCGATCAGCGCCAGCGAGAGGTACATGATCTGGATCGCGACGCCGTCGCGCACCGCGTTGTCCGGCGTGGTGCCGGTGGCCGCGCTGCCGGTCCAGGCCATGCCCAACTGGCCGAGCACCAGCAGCACGCCGCCGAACAGCACCGCCTTGCGCATGCCGAGGTAACGGTCGGCCAGCAGGCCGCCCAGCAGCGGCAAGGCATAGGCCAGGCCGGCGTAGGTGCCGAGCAGGATGGTGCCGTCGGCCTGCGCGAACAAGTGATGCTTGACGAGGTACAGCAACAGCAGCGCCTTCATGCCGTAGAAGGCGAAGCGCTCCCACATTTCGGTCAGGAAGCAGACGTAGAGGCCTTTGGGATGGCCGAAGAGTTCGTCCTGGGCGGACAGGGCGGGAGCGGTGGTGGACACGGCGGATTCCGGTGAGACGACCGCGGGAGTATGCCAGCGCCGGGCGGGCCGCGTACCGGCGACTGCACGGGGGCGACCGAACGGAGTCGACCGAACGGGGTGCCTTTCGGACTATGCCCCGGCCGCCCCGGCGGCCTACCATCCGGGGTTGCCCGCCATTCCGACAGGATGCCCCATGTCTCCGATGCGTACCGCCTTGTGCCTCGCCCTCGCGCTGGCGCTGCCGATGACCGCTTCCGCCGCCCGCGGCCTCGAAGTCCGCGATCTGGCCCCGCTGGACCGCTATTCCTCGCCGACGCTCTCGCCCGACGGCCGCGTGCTGGTCTTCGCGAAACGTACGGTCGATCTCGCCGCCAACAAATCCAGCACCGGCCTGTGGATCGAGAACCTCGCCGCCCGCGACGCGGCGCCGCCGAAGCGGTTGACGCCGGACGGCTGGAACGTGAATTCGCCGACGTTCTCGCCCGACGGCAAGTCGGTGTATTTCCTCAGCGCCAAGTCCGGCAGCCAGCAGCTGTACGTCATGCCGGCCGGCGGCGGCGAGCCGAAGCAGGTCACCGATTACCCGGTCGATGTCGGCGGCTACAAACTGTCGCCCGACGGCAAGCGGGTCGCGCTGGCGGTCGAACTGTTCGTCGACTGCAAAGCCGACCTCGACTGCACGAAGAAGCGCCTCGACGACACCGCCGCGCGCAAGAGCAGCGGCGTGCTGTACGACAAGATCTTCGTCCGCCACTGGGACACTTGGGCCGACGGCCGCCTCAACCGCATCGTGGTCGCGCCGTTGCCCGCCGAAGGCACGACCAGGGCCGCCACTCTGGTCGGCGCCGACGTGATCGGCGACGTGCCGTCGAAGCCGTTCGGCGACATGAGCGAGATCACCTGGTCGCCCGACGGTGCTTCTCTGGTGCTGTCCGCGCGGATGTCGGATCGCAGCGAGCCCACCAGCACCAACTTCGATCTCTACCTCGTCGCCGCCGACGGCAGCGGCAGCGCCCGCAATCTCACCGCGGCCAACAAGGCCTGGGACACCGGCCCTGTGTTTTCCGCCGACGGCACGACCCTGTACTACCGCGCGATGAAGCGACCCGGCTTCGAAGCCGACCGTTTCGCGCTGACCGCGATGGATCTGGTCAGCGGCAAGACCCGCGAGATCGCGTCGAAGTGGGATGCCTCCGCCGACGGCATCACCCTGTCCGCCGACGGCAAGTCGATCTACACCACCGCGCAGGAACTCGGCCGTCATCCGCTGTTCTCGGTGTCGCTGGAGAACGGCGAAGTGACCTCGATCTTCAAGGACGGTTCGGTCGGTGCGTTCGAACTGGCCGGGTCCACGCTGGTCGTCGCCGCGAATTCGATGAAGAGCGGCGACCAGCTGTTCGCCACCAGCGCCGACGGCAAGGCGCCGCTGCGCGCCATCACGCCCAGCGCCGGCGAGATGCTGCCCGACGTGCGCTTCGGCGAATACGAACAGTTCCGCTTCCCGGGCTGGAACGACGAGACCGTGCACGCCTACGTGGTGAAGCCGTGGAATTACGAGGCCGGCAAACAGTATCCGGTCGCCTTCCTGATCCATGGCGGCCCGCAGGGCAGCTTCGGCGACGGCTGGAGCTATCGCTGGAATCCGCAGACCTATGCGGGCCAGGGCTATGCGGTGGTGATGATCGATTTCCACGGCTCCACCGGCTACGGCCAGGCCTTCACCGACTCGATCAGCGGCCACTGGGGTGACCGCCCGCTGGAAGACCTGCAGAAAGGCTGGAGCGCCGCGCTGAAGAAATATCCGTTCCTCGACGGCGATCGCGCCTGCGCGCTCGGCGCCAGCTACGGCGGCTACATGATCAACTGGCTCGCGGGCAACTGGTTCGACGCGCAGGGCAATGCGCCGTTCAAGTGTCTGGTCAATCACAACGGCGTGTTCGACACGCGTTCGATGGGGTTGGTGACCGAGGAACTGTGGTTCAGCGAGTGGGAATTCGGCGGCACTGTCCACGACAAACCTGAGGGCTACGAACGCTTCAATCCGGCGCGCCACATCGCCAAATGGAAGACACCGATGATGGTGGTCGCCGGGCAGAACGATTTCCGCGTGCCGATCGACCAGAGCCTGTCGACGTTCACGGCGCTGCAGCGCAAGAACATCGAATCGCAGCTGCTCTATTTCCCTGACGAAAACCACTGGGTGCTGAAGCCGCAGAACAGCGTGCTGTGGCACGACACCGTGCACGCGTGGCTGAAGAAACACATCGGTCCGTGACCGCGCATGCAGCAACGAAGAAGCCCCGGTTTGCCGGGGCTTCTTCGTTGCGCGTCGCGATGCGCTCAGGGCACCGGGCAGCCGTTGCGATACAGGCAGGTTTCGTAGCGGGTGTAGCAGTCCTGGCCGCCCGAGGACTGGCAGGCCACGTACCGGTCCCAGCACAGGGCGCAGTTGGGATTGGGCCAAGCATGGGCGATGGCGCTCGCGGTCAGCAGCACGAACGTGAACATCGCGGCGGCGGGTTTGAGCAGACGCTGTTTCATGGCGGATTCCTTTTCGCGGACGAAGCCCCTGTCCGGGCACCATACGCTTCGGGCCGATAGAGTTCTTGTCCAGGCGCACACTTCCGGCCGCGCCGGCGTCGCACGCGTCTCCGTCAAGGCCCAGGCACGTGCGGATCGTGTGGGGCTCGGGCATGATCGGCGGCCATTCCGAAGACAGATGCCTGCCGATGGCCCTTCCGACACCCGCCGACACCGCTCCGCCGCTGATCGCCAACGACATCGTGGTTTTCGGTCTCATCGCCGCGACGCTGGCGGCGGTCTTCTGGACCGCCTCGCGGGAGAAAGGGGTCTTCAAGCGGTTCTACGCCGTGGTGCCGCCGTTGCTGCTGTGTTATCTGCTGCCGGGCCTCTACAACACGTTCGGCATCATCGATGGCGGCAACAGCAAGCTGTACAACCCGGTCGCCAGCCGCGTGCTGTTGCCCGCGGCGCTGGTGCTGCTGACGCTGTCGGTCGACATCCGCGCGATCCTGCGTCTCGGCCCGAAGCTGCTGGCGATGTACGCCACCGCATCGCTCAGCGTGATGGCCGGCGGCGTCATCGCGTTCGTGCTGGTGCGCGCGATCTTCCCGGAGGCGATGGCCGGCGACACCTGGTCGGGCATGGCGGCGCTGGCGGGCAGCTGGATCGGCGGCGGCGCCAACATGATGGCGATGAAGGAGATCTTCGACGTCGATGCCACGACCTTCGGCCAGTTCGCGGTGGTCGATGTCGCGGTCGGCTACGCGTGGATGGCGGCGCTGATCTTCTTCGCCCAGCGCGCCGCGCGCATCGACGCCCGCAGCGGCGCGGATACCGGCGCGATCGACGACCTCAAGCAGCGCATCGCGGCGTTCAAGGCCCGGCACGAACGCATTCCCACCCTGACCGACCAGATGCTGATCGTCGGCATCGCCTTCGGCACGGTGGGTCTGGCGCACGCCATCGCGGCGCCGGCGTCGGCGTGGTTCGGCGCCAACGTGGCGTGGGCGTCGAAAGTCAGCCTGCACGAGCCGTTCGTGTGGGTGATCGCGATCTCCACCTTCGGCGGCCTCGCGCTCAGCTTCACCCGCGCCCGCAAGCTCGAGGGCGCGGGCGCGTCGACCATCGGCACCCTGCTGCTGTATTTCCTGATCGCGGCGATCGGGATGCAGATGGACATCCTGGCGCTGTTCGATCGCCCGCAGCTGCTGCTGCTGGGCTTCGTCTGGATCGCCTGCCACATCGCGCTGCTGTGGGTCGTGGGCAGACTGCTGCGCGTGCCCTTCTTCTATTTCGCGATCGGTTCGCAGAGCAACATCGGCGGCCCGGCGTCGGCGCCCGTGGTGGCGTCCGCCTTCCATCCGTCGCTGGCGCCGGTCGGCGCACTGCTCGGCACCTTGGGCTACGCCACCGGCACGGTGCTGGCCTACCTGCTGGGATTGATCCTCAAGGCGCTCGCCGGGGCTTGAATCGCGCTTGTCCGTGCGAGCGGTCTGCATGTGCGTGACGCTCGCAGCACCATCGCCCCGGCGAAGGCGGTGATCCCGCTTTTCGTCCGGAGGGCCTCCGGCTCGAAGGCAGGCCCGGATTCTTGGCATCAGGCCGCATCGCCATCCATCACCCGCGGCGCGCGGGCATGATGAAGCGCGAAGACGCTGGGCCCCGGCTTTCGCCGGGGCGACATGTGTTGAGGATGTCCTGAAAAAAACGGGCCGCATCGCGGCCCGTTTTTCCTTTCCCCAGGTTGGGGCCGCTCAGCGCCCGCTGCGCGCGCCGCCCGTCGCGGGCGCGCCGCCGATGTGCTTGGCGAAGAAATCCAGCATCGCGGTGTACAGCGCGACCTTGTTCTCGTCCTTGTAGAAGCCGTGCATCTCGCCGGTGGTGATCATCATGCCTTCCGGCGGATTGCCGGCCGCGATCAGCGCCTCGTTCATCGCCTCGGTGTTCTCGGGCGGGCAGCGCGGATCGCGCGCGCCGGCGGCGAGGTAGACCGGGATCTTGATCTTGTCGGCGTGATTCACCGGCGACATCGCGTCGCGCTCGGGCTTGGTCTTGCCCAGCGCACGCAGCATGTACAGCCGTCCGCCTTCCGACTGGCTGGTGTCGCTCTTGGTCATCTGGATCTCGGCGTCGTAGGCGCCGACGTAACCGAACGCGCACTTGAACAGGCCCTGCTCGCGCGCCGGTGCCATCATCGAGGCGTAGCCGCCGAAGCTGCCGCCGTAGATGCAGATGCGGTTCTTGTCGGCGACGCCCTGGTCGACGGTCCACTTCGTGCCGTCGATGATGTCGTTCATGATCCCGGTGTGCCACTGGCCGAAGGCCATGTCCTGGAAGGCTTTGCCGAAACCGCCCGAGCCGCGGAAATTGATCTGCAGCACGGCGTAGCCGCGGCTGGCGAACAGCTGGCTTTCCCAGTTGAACGCCCAGTTGTCGCGCGGACCCATCGGGCCGCCGTGCACGTTGACGATCATCGGCAGGCCCTTGCCGTCGCTGCCGTTGGGCAGGGTGAGATAGCCGTGGATCTTCAGGCCGTCGCGGCTGGTGAACGCGATCGGCCTCACTTCGCCCATGCGCTTGCTGTCGATCCACTTGCGCTGCTGCATCAGGAACCGCGCCTTGTTGGTCGCGCGGTCGTAGAGATACAGCTCGCCCGGATTGCGGTCGCTGTACACCTGCACGATGATCTGCTTGCCGTCGCGCGTGGCGCTGGCGAAGTTCACGAACTGGCCCGGAAACGAAGCCGCCAGCGAGGCGTACAACTGCGCGTCGGGATGATTCCTGTCGACCATCGTCACTTCCGGCGCGCCGGCTTCGGTGACGATGCCAAGCACCGCATCGCTGCCGTCGACCGAGGCGATGTAACCCGCCGGATCCGACACCGGGTCCTCGAACAGCGCGTCGAACGCGCCGGTCTTCGGATCGATGGTGCCGAAGGCCTCCGGGCGCTTGCCGTCGCTTTCGGTGGCGTAGATGCGTCCGTCGCGCGAACTGCCGAACACCCGCAGCGACTTGCCGCTGGCCTTGGCGCTGTTCACCAGCGTCCATTCGCCGCTGTCTTCGCGCTTGTACAGCTCGGTGACCTCGTCGTATTCCCCGGCCGCGTTCTTGTAGTCGCTGCAGATCGCGAACCGCGGTTTCTTGTCCGCGTCCAGGGCCATGCCGCAGTTCTCGCGCGGCGCGCGGCCCAGGCTTTTCCAGCGACTGGTGGACGTATCCACTTCGGCCACTTCCGTGTTCACGCCTTCGGACGAGCGCGGGTAGGTGATGGTCATCAACACCTTGCCGTCGTCGCGCTGCGGGTTGTCCAGCAGGCTGAAGCGCGCGTCCTGCATGTCGCGGGCGCCCTTCGAACCCATCTCCAGCACGCGCGGCGACGAGCCGTCGGCGTTCACCGAATACCACTCGCCGGTACCGAACGGCTGCGCGAAGCGGCCGACCTTGCGCACCGAATTGAACATCAGTCGCTGCGGGCTGACCCAATGGAATGCGCCGACGCTTTTCTCGTTCGGCAATTGCGTGACCTTGACGATGCCCAGATCGCTGGTGCGCAGCACGGTCAGCACGTCGATGTCGCCGCGGTCGACGGTCATCGCCAGGTATTCCCCGGTCGGCGAAATCTTCACGCTGCTGTAGGTGGGATTGCGGACGAAGTCCTGGATCGAAGGCGTGCCCGCGGAAGGCGCGCCGGCCGCGGGCTCCGCGGCGGTGGCGGCATCCATGCCGGCGAGATGGACGGCGCAGGCGATCGCGAGCGCGGCGAGAGTGCGGTGCATGGTGGTTCCCCGGTCGGACGAAAGAAATCGACGCCGGGCCGGCGGTGCGCCCGGGCGGATCGATGCTAACGCAAAACCGGGCGGCCGGGCCTCAGAGCGCATAACACGCTCTAGCAGCAGCGCGACGCCCCGCGTCCGTAGCGGGCCTGCATGCGTTCGGCGAAAAACGCCTCGCGGGTCATCGGCGGCGTGTCCGGGTGCATGCGTCGCATGTGCGCCACGTACAGGTCGTAATCGGGCACGCCCACGATCAGCCGCGCGGTCTGCGCGAGGAAGCGCCAGAGCGACGCCAGCCGCGCCCGGAGCGTCGTCGTCTGCATGCGCTCAGCGGAGGGCGTCGAAGGCGACATGGGCGTTCTCCTGTGCGGTGGACGACGGCTGCCGGCGCGCGTGCAGCGCGGCGCGGATGCCGAAGACCAGCATCAGCGTCACCACGCTCATGAACAGCACGCACAGCGCGGCGTCCAGCTGATTGTTGAAGACGATGCGCTCCATGTCCTTGAGCGACTTCGCTGGCGCCAGCACCTCGCCGGAGGCGAGGGCGGTGCCGAATTTCTCGGCGTTGGCGAGGAAGCCGATCTTCGGGTCCGGATGGAACAGTTTCTGCCAGCCCGCGGTCATCGTGCACACCAGCAGCCACACCGTCGGCACCAGCGGAATCCACAGGTACTTCTCGCGCTTCATCTTCACGAGGGTCACGCACACGAAGATCATCGCCATGCCCGCCAGCATCTGGTTGGCGATGCCGAACAGCGGCCACAGCGTATTGATGCCGCCCAGCGGATCGACCACGCCCTGGTACAGGAACCAGCCCCAGCCCGCGACCGCCAGCCCGGTGCAGACGATGTTCGCGGTCCAGCTTTCGGTGCGGCGGAAGGGTGCGTACACCGTGCCGATCACTTCCTGGATCATGAAGCGCGCCACGCGCGTGCCGGCGTCCAGCGTGGTCAGGATGAACAGCGCTTCGAACAGGATGGCGTAGTGGTACCAGAACGCCATCATCCCGCTGCCGCCGATCATGCCGTGCAGGATCTGCGCCATGCCCACCGCCAGCGTCGGCGCGCCGCCGGTGCGTGACAGCACCGTCGACTCGCCGATGTCGGCCGCGGTCGCGGTCAGCATCTCCGGCGTGATCGTGAAGCCCCAGCCCGAAATCGTCGCGGCGGCGGATTCCGGCGTGGTGCCGATCAACGCCGCCGGCGAATTCATCGCGAAATACAGGCCCGGATCGAGCACGCAGGCCGCGATCAGCGCCATCACCGCCACGAACGCCTCCATCAGCATGCCGCCGTAACCGATCGCCCGCGCGTCGCGTTCGTTCTCCAGCATCTTCGGCGTGGTGCCGCTGCTGATCAGCGCATGGAAACCCGAGATCGCGCCGCACGCGATGGTGATGAACAGGAACGGGAACAGCGACCCCGAGAACACCGGGCCGGTGCCGTCGATGAACTTCGTCACCGCCGGCATCTTCAGATCCGGCATCGCGAACAGGATCGCGACCGCCAGCATCACCACCGTGCCGATCTTCAGGAACGTGCTGAGGTAATCGCGCGGCGCCAGCAGCAGCCACACCGGCAGCACCGCGGCCACGAAGCCGTAGCCGATCAGCATCCATGCCAACGCCTTGCCGTCGAAGGTGAACATCGGCCCCAGCGTGGGCGAGGCCGCCACCGATTCGCCGAACCAGATCGACAGCAGCAACAGCACCAGGCCGATCACCGACACTTCCATGATCCGCCCCGGCCGCAGCCAGCGCAGATAGATGCCCATGAACAGCGCGATCGGAATGGTCATCGCCACCGTGAACGTGCCCCACGGGCTGATCGCCAGCGCCTTCACCACCACCAGCCCCAGCACCGCCAGCAGGATCACCATGATCGCCAGGATGCCGATCATCGCGGTCAACCCGGCGGCGTTGCCCAGCTCACTGCGGATCATGTCGCCCAGCGAACGCCCGTCGCGCCGCGTCGACAGGAACAGCACCATGAAATCCTGCACCGCGCCGGCCAGGATCACGCCGAACAGGATCCACAGCATCCCCGGCAGATAGCCCATCTGCGCCGCCAGCACCGGGCCGACCAGCGGCCCCGCGCCCGCGATCGCCGCGAAGTGATGACCGAACAGCACCCGCTTGTCGGTCGGCACGTAATCCAGCCCGTCGTTGCGCCGCCACGCCGGCGTCGCCCGCGTCCCGTCCAACCGCAGCGCATGCTCGGCGATGTATTTCGAATAGAAGCGATAACCGATGGCGAAGATCGACACCGCCGCCGCCACGATCCAGAACGCACTGATCGTCTCGCCTCGCGACAACGCCACCGTGCCCAGACAGAACGCCGCGAACAGCGACAACAGCCCCCAGCCGGCGATCTTGATTGCGCTCATGCCCCACACCCCGAATGCGCGGCCCCTCCGGCCGAAGCCCGAAGGGTCGCCCGGATGCCGGTGCCGGTCAATCCGCGCCGCCGCATCCCAGCAGGCCCTCACGTAGGAGGGCCTTCTTGTAGGAGGGCCTTCAGGCCCGAGCCCTTCCCACAACACCCGCAACGCATCGCATGCACCACCCATCGCAGCCCCCTGTAGGAGCGCCGGAAGGCGCGACCGACCTCTCGGCCGCGGCCGCACCGTCACCATGCGACCTCAATCCCCGACTGGATCGCCACACCGTCATTACTGACAGGCCGAACGCGCCGCTGAACCATGATCGCTCCGGTAATATCTCCAGCCTACGCAGGGGGAGGAACCGGATGGAACGCATGTGGATGGTGCGCGCCGAGGGCGGCACGCTGTACGACTTGTTCCGCGAGCGCGGGGTGGCTGCGGTGGGTTGGGCCGAACTCGCCGCCAGAGCCAAGCTCGGCATGACGCGCAAGGAATTGGTCGAGATCTATCGTCAGGCCGAGCCGTTGGCGAAGCCGGGGACGGCCCTCGCAGGCGCCTCGCAGGTCTGGCGCTTCATCAACGAGATCCAGGTCGGCGATCACGTCGTGACCTATTCGCCCGGCAATCGCACCTACATGCTCGGCAGGATCACCGGGAAGGCCGAGCACAAACCGGAATGGCAGGAAGACGGCATGGCCCTCGCCCGCACGGTGAAATGGGCCGCCACTGAGATCGAGCGCGATGCGCTCTCCACGCCGACCAAGAACAGTCTGGGGTCGACGCTGACCGTGTTCGTCCTTCCCGACAGCGCGATGCAGGAGCTGAAAGCAGCATCCGCGGGAAAGACGGTCGTCGAGGCACTGCCCAACGATGTCGACGATAAGGAAATCGTCGAGCCGTTGAAGGAGATTGAGGCGCGTGCGTTCGAGGGCGTGAAGGATCAGGTCAACCAGCTCGGCTGGGATGACATGGAAAAACTGGTGGCGGGCGTGCTGCGCGCCATGGGCTACAAGACTCGCCTCACGCCCGCTGGCGGTGATCGCGGGCGCGACATCATCGCTTCGCCGGACGGACTGGGGTTCGACAACCCACGCATCCTCGTCGAGGTGAAGCACCGCAAGGGCAAGATCAGCGCCGATCAGCTGCGCAGCTTCATCGCAGGCTGCCATCGCGACGATCGCGGGCTGTATGTCAGCACCGGGGGCTTCTCAAAGGAAGCCCACTACGAAGCCGACCGCGCCCAGATCCGCATGATGCTCTGGACGCTGGACGATCTCGTCCGCAACCTCATGGAGCACTACCAGACGGCGGACATCGAAACCCGCCGTCTCGTTCCGCTGAAATGGGCCTACTGGCCCGCTTGATGCACAGGTTTCAATCAGGAATCACATGATCACAGGCACCATCAAGTCGCAGGTCGACCGCATCTGGGATGCATTCTGGAGCGGCGGCATTTCCAACCCGCTGGAGGTCATCGAGCAGATGACCTATCTGCTGTTCATCAAGCGACTGGATGAACTCCACACCGCGCGTGAGAAGAAGGCGAACCGCGCCAAGCGCGACATCGAAGACCCGATCTTCAACCTCAAGCAGCAGAAGCTGCGCTGGAGCCGGTTCAAGGATTTCGATCCGGCGACGATGTACGACATCGTCGCCAACAAGGTCTTCCCCTTCATGAAGACCCTGGGCGATGCCGATTCCACCTACGCCGGGCACATGAAGGACGCGCGGTTCACCATCCCTACGCCGGCGCTGCTGGCGAAGGTGGTGGACATGCTCGACCAGATCGAGATGGACGATCGCGACACCAAGGGCGACCTGTACGAGTACATGCTCGGCAAGATCGCCACCGCCGGGCACAACGGCCAGTTCCGCACGCCGCGACACATCATCAAGCTGATGGTCGACATGATGGCGCCGAGGCCCGGCGACATCATCTGCGACCCTGCCTGCGGCACGGCGGGCTTTCTGGTGGCGGCAGCGGAATACCTGCTCAGGCATCATCACGACGCGATCTACGCCGACAGGAAGTCGGCCAATCGCTTCAACGAAGACACCTTCCACGGCTTCGACTTCGACAGCACCATGCTCCGCGTGGGCAGCATGAACATGCTGCTGCACGGCGTCGAGAACCCGAAGATCGAGAACCGCGATGCGCTCAGCCAGAGCCATGCCGGCGTGGAGGAGCAGTTCAGCCTGATCCTCGCCAATCCGCCCTTCGCCGGGTCGCTCGATTACGAGAGCACCGCGAAGGATCTGCAGCAGATGGTCAAAACCAAGAAGACCGAGCTGCTGTTCCTTGCCCTGTTCCTGCGCCTGCTCAAGCCCGGCGGGCGCGCGGCGGTGATCGTGCCCGACGGCGTGCTGTTCGGCTCCAGCAAGGCGCACAAGGCGCTGCGGCGCATGCTGGTGGAAGACCACAAGCTGGACGGCATCGTGTCCATGCCCTCGGGCGTGTTCCGCCCGTATGCCGGCGTATCCACCGCGATCCTGCTGTTCACCAAGACCAACTCCGGCGGCACCGACAACGTCTGGTTCTACGACATGCAGGCCGACGGCTATTCGCTGGACGACAAGCGCAACCCGCTGGACGGCAGCAAGCACGAGAACGACAACCTGCCCGACATTCTGAAACGCTGGCAATCCCTGCGCCCCTCTCCCTCCGGGAGAGGGGCCGGAGGTGAGGGTCGGGTTTCCGACGAGGCTCAGCGCGCGCGCACCGACCAGAGCTTCCTCGTGCCCAGGGCCGAGATCGCCGGCAACGATTACGACCTCTCGATCAACCGCTACAAGCAGGTGGTGCACGCAGCCGTGCAGTACGACCCGCCTCAGAAGATTCTGGCGGAGTTGAAGGCGCTGGAACTCGACATCCTGCGGGGGATGGAGGAGTTGGAGGGGATGTTGAAGTGAGCTGGAAATACGTAGAAGCCGGCGAGCTGATGGCGAAGCGCAGTGGAACAGTTGATCCGTCAAAATTTCCGGATGAAGTGTTCGAGTTGCATAGCATTCCTGCATTCGATGCAGGGCGGCCAGACATGGTCAGTGGTCGCGAAATTGGATCTGCAAAGCAGGTCGTCCAGCCTGATGATGTGATGATCTCGAAAATCGTTCCGCATATTCGCCGCGCATCTGTTGTTGGGCCGTCATCCGGTTACAGACAGATTGCGTCCGGGGAGTGGATTGTTTTCCGTGATCGCCGCTTATTTCCATCTTATCTTCGTCATCTTTTAATGTCAGATGACTTCAATGCAGAATTCATGGCGACTGTTTCAGGCGTCGGCGGGTCGTTGCTTCGCGCAAGACCTGCGGAAGTGGCAAAGATCAAGATTCCGCTGCCACCGATAGAAGAGCAGTGCCGCATCGCAGCGATTCTGGACAAGGCCGATGCGCTGCGCGCCAAGCGCCGTGAATTCATCGCTAAGTTCGATCAATTGTCTCAATCCGTGTTCTTCGATATGTTCGGTGATCCGGTTGAGAATCCGAAGGGATGCGAGCCTGCAATGCTTGGAGACCTTGTGGAGGAAATGCAATACGGGCCGCGTTTCTACAATGAACGTTATTCTGAAAATGGAACAAGAATCGTTCGGATCACGGATCTGGATTCAACGGGTGAGCTGGATTTCGACGCGATGCCGAGGATGGATGTGACTAAGGATGATGTGGCGCAATATGGCTTGCAATCCGGGGATTTGATATTTGCGAGAACTGGGGCAACCGTCGGCAAAGTGGCGCTTATAAAAGAGTCAAGTCCTCCTTGCATTGCGGGCGCGTATTTCATACGCATGCGGTTCAAATCTGCAGTATTGCCTGAGTACGTTTTTGGTGTTCTAAGGGCAAAATCAATACAGGAATTGATTGCAGTTAAATCACGTCAGGCCGCGCAGCAAAACTTCAGTGGTCCAGGCCTCCGTGCGCTTCCTGTGCCGATTCCGTTGATTGATTTGCAAAGTCGATTTGCGGAGATTGTGGAAAAAATCCAAGTGCGCAAGCGAAAAATGCAGGGAAGCCAGAGGCAAATGGATCAACTTTTCGGCGCGCTCCAGAGAATGGCCTTTTCCGGAGGGATCTAAGCCATGTCCAACTTCCAGTTCCTCCTCCCCGAATTCAAACCGCTCTTCGAGCCGGCGGCGGGCGCGGAGCAACTGGTGCATTCGGACCCGCGCGCGGCGTGCATGCGCACACGACATGCCCTTGAACAGGCGGTGCATTGGCTGTATGCCAACGACCAGACTCTGCGCATGCCCTACGACAACGCACTGGGCGTGCTACTGACCCAGCCGGCGTTCGAGAAGCTGCTGCCGCCGCATGTGCACAAGAAGGCGCAGCTGATCCAGAAGACCGGCAACCGCGCGGTGCACGGCAATGGCCGGGTCGGCAGCGGCGATGCCCTGTGTCTGGTCCGTGATCTGTTCCATGTGCTGTTCTGGCTGGCGCGCACCTACACCCGCGCCAGTGATCCCAAGACCCTCGCCGCTGCCTGGGACGATGCGCGCGTGCCGAAACAGGTGCGCGCCGACGAAGCCGCTGCGTTCACTCGCGAACAGCTGAAGAAGCAGGAAGCCGCCTTCCGCGCGCAGATCGAAGCCCTGCACGGCGAACTGGAGCGCCGCGAGGCCGCCATCGCGCAGCAGGCCGCCACCCTCGCCGAACGCGAAAGCCTACTGGCCCGCATCGACGCCGAACTGGCCGCGCAGCGCGCCGAGCTGGCCAAAGCCAAGGCCGCGAATCTCGCCGTCCCCGACACGCACGACTACGACGAAGCCGACACCCGTCGTCGCTTCATCGACGAACTGCTGCGCGAGGCCGGCTGGGTGGTGGGCGAGAGCGCGGGCGTGGAAGTGTCGATCGACGGCATGCCCAACACCAAGGGCGAGGGCGCCGCCGACTACGTGCTATGGGGAAGCGACGGCAAACCGCTGGCGGTGATTGAAGCCAAGCGCAGCTTCACCGACCCCGAAGTGGGCCGCCAGCAGGCCATGCTCTACGCCGACTGCCTGGAGAAGATGAAGGGCCGGCGCCCGCTGATCTACTACACGAACGGTCACAAGACATGGCTCTGGGACGACCTGCGCGCGCCGCCGCGCGAGGTGTCCGGTTTCCATACCCGCGATGCGCTGGAGCTGGCGATCTTCCGTCGCAGCGAGCAACTGGACCCGCGCGAGGTGCCGATCAACGCGGCCATCGTCGGCCGTTCCTACCAGCAGCGCGCGATCCGTTCGATGGCCGAGGCCTTCGTGCAGGGGCGCCGCGCCGGCCTGCTGACCATGGCTACCGGCACCGGCAAGACCCGCACTGCCATCGCGCTAGTGGACGTGCTGATGCGCGCCAACTGGGCCAAGCGCGTGCTGTTCCTCGCCGACCGCGTGGCGCTGGTGAAGCAGGCGATCAACGAGTTCAAGAAGCATCTGCCCGATGCCGGCCCGGTCAACCTGGTCACCGAGCGGGACGGGCAGGGTCGGGTGTACCTGTGCACCTATCCGACGATGATGGGCCTGATCGAGGAAGTCGAAGGCGAGCAGCGCCGCTTCGGCATCGGTCATTTCGACCTGATCGTGATCGACGAGGCGCATCGCAGCGTCTACCAGAAGTACGGCGCGATCTTCAGATATTTCGACGCCTATCTGGTCGGCCTGACCGCGACCCCGCGCGAGGAAGTGCATCGCGACACCTATCGCCTGTTCGGACTCGAAAAGGGCGTGCCTACCGATGCCTATACGCTGGACGAGGCGGTGCTCAACGGCTACCTGGTGCCGCCCAAAGCGCATTCGGTACCGATCAAGTTCGTCCGCGAGGGCATTCGTTACGAGGACCTTCCGGACGACGAAAAAGAACACTGGGAATCGCTGGACTGGGGCGACGAGGCCGGCGAAGACCCGCCGGAGGAAGTCACGCCCTCCGAGATCAACAAATCCCTGTTCAACGAGCACACCGTCGACCTGATGCTGCAGCACCTGATGGAACACGGGCTGCACGTAGACTGCGGCGAGAAGATCGGCAAGACCATCATCTTCGCCGTCAACCAGAAGCACGCCGACTTCATCGCCCAGCGCTTCGATGCCAACTATCCCAAGCACAAGGGTGCGTTCGCACGGGTCATTACTCACTCGGTGAAGTACGCGCAGACCCTGATCGACGAGTTCAGCGTGGCCTCGCGCATGCCGCAGATCGCGATCTCGGTGGACATGCTGGACACCGGCATCGACGTGCCGGAAGTGGTCAATCTGGTGTTCTTCAAGGCCGTGCGCTCGAAGGTCAAGTTCCTGCAGATGATCGGGCGCGGCACGCGCCTGTGCGAGAACCTCTTCGGCCCGGGCGAGGACAAGAAGATGTTCTACATCTTCGACTTCTGCGGGAACTTCGAATTCTTCAACGAGCATCCGGCCGGCGCACCGTTGACCCTGAGCGAGCCGCTGGGCAAGCGGCTGTTCAAGCGCAGGCTCGAACTGCTGGCCTTGCTGCCGAAAATCCCTGCGGGAACCATCAGGCCGGACAAGCTGGCCGCCGATGACCATGCTGTATATGACGCGGTCGATGGACTGCGGGACGGCCTGATCGACCACCTGCATGGCGAAGTGGCCGCGATGA
Source organism: uncultured Lysobacteraceae bacterium (assembly GCA_946480825.1). The sequence continues at coordinate 15,704 of CAMLLG010000033.1, read as the reverse complement.
ATACCAAAAACTTCATCGTCCGCCAGGAAAGCGAGCATGTGGTGCGTTTCGCGCAGCGCGAAGCCTGGGATGGCCTCGACGAGGTCGCGATGGTCGAACTGCGCGAACATGTCGCCGGCCTGCCGTCCGAACTGGACCCCGAGCACATCACCGCCAAGCTGTTCGACCTGACCTGCATCGGATTGCAGCTCGCGCTGGTGGAGGGTTCGTCCGACTTCGTGCGCTACCGCGACCGGATCATCGAGATCGCGGGACAACTGGAGGGCATGGAGGCGATTCCTGCGATCAAGCAGCAGCTGCCCTTGATCCAGGAAGTGCAGACCGAGGCCTACTGGCAGGACATCACGCTGCAGATCATCGAGTCGGTGCGACGCGACCTGCGCGACCTCGTCAAGTTCATCGAGCGCAAGGCGATGGCCGTGGTCTACACCGCCCTGACCGACGATAAGGGCGAGTCGACCGAGGTCGCGCTGCCGGACTTCAACACCGGCATCAACCTGGTGCAGTACCGCAAGAAGGTCGAAGCCTACATCCGTGCCAGCGAACAGCACGTCGCCATTGCCAAGCTGCGTTTCAACAAGCCCCTGACGCCGACTGATCTCAGTGAGCTGGAGCGCTTCGTCTACGAAGCCGACGTGGTGCAGGGGCGCGAACGCTTCGAACAGGCCTTCGGTCCCGATGTCTCGCTGCCCGTCTTCATCCGCTCGCTGGTGGGCCTTGACCGCAACGCAGCGAAGGAAGCCTTCGGCAGGTTCCTCGACGGCAGCCACTACAGCAGCCAGCAGATCCGCTTCGTCGAAATGATCATCGACCGCCTGACGCAATCAGGCATCGTCGAACCCAGTCAGCTCTATGAGCCACCGTTCACCGCCGTCCATTACGAGGGTGTCGATGGTGCCTTCTCCAACGCGGATGCGGACGCCATCGTGACGATTCTTGAGTCGTTCAAGCCGCGGATTGCAGCATGAAATTCAAGCAATCTGAGAGCCTGTTTAGAATGTTTCGACGACAATGGTAGAGCGGTCCGATCTGTCGCTTGCGTCGCTCCCACAGGGGCTACCGCGACGGGCTGCGGACAGAATTTCCGCAGTCGGTCGCGCCTTCCGGCGCTCCTACAAGAGCATGACGGCGGGCTTGAGCCCGCCCTACAGCCACCGCACCTTCCTGAGATAGCGGTACAGCACCACGCAGACGGTCACGACGGTGCCGATGAGAATCCAGTAGCTGTATTTGCCGTGCAGTTCGGGCATGTGTTCGAAGTTCATGCCGTACCAGCTGGCGATCAGCGTGGGCGCGGCGAGCAGGGCGGCCCAGCCGGCGAGTTTCTTGACGGTTTCGCCCTGCTGGATGGTGACCAGCGAGAGGTTGACGCTCATCGCGGCACTGAGCATTTCGCGCAGGGTGTCGATGGCGTCGTTGAGGCGGACGACGTGGTCGAGCACGTCGCGGAAATAAAGTTTGGCTTCGTCGGTCACCTGGGTCATCTGGGTGCGCGTGAGCTGGGCCAGGATGTCCTGCAGCGGCGCGATCGCGAGCCGCAGCTGGGTGAGTTCCTTCTTCAGTTCGTAGAGTTTGACGATGGTGTCCTTGCGCCACGAGGAGGCGAGGATCTCGTGCTCCAGCGCGTTCAGTTCGTCGCGGAATTCGTTGACGATGGGCTGGTAGTTGTCGACGATGAAATCGAGGATGCCGTACAGCGCGAACGCCGGGCCCTGCGCCAGCAGTTCGGGTTCGCGTTCGAAGCGGGCACGGACGTGGCGGTACGACAGCGACGCGCCGTGGCGCACGGTCACCAGAAAGCGCGGGCCGACGAAGGCGTGGGTTTCGCCGAAGCGGACATGGTTGTCGACCAGTTGCGCGGTGTGCACGGCGAGGAACAGCGAATTGCCGTAGGCCTCGATCTTCGGGCGCTGGTGCGCGTGGTTGGCGTCCTCGATGGCGAGGTCGTGCAGGGAGAACTCTTCCTGGAGTTTGTCGAGCAGGGTTTCTTCGGGCTCGTACAGGCCGACCCAGACGAAGCTGGCGTCGTCGACCGCGAGCACGTCGCTGATCTGGTCGAGGCCGATGTCGGTGCGGACGCCGTCGCGGTAGACGGCGCAGTTCACGACGCAGTGCGGCAGCGTCGGTGCGGGGGCGATGGTGGGCGTGCTCATGCGCGGCATCGTGCCGTGATCGGGCGAGTGGGGCAAGCGTGGGCGGGTGTGCGTTGGTTCGTAGGAGGGGCTTCAGCCCCGAGCTTTGCGTTGAGATCAAGATCAAGAGATCGGGCCTGAAGGCCCTCCTACGGGGGGAGGCCGCGTGAGAATTCGTAGGCATCGGCGGTGTCGACCAGGCCCGCACGCACGGGGTTGTTGAGGATGTAGTCCGCAACGGCCTGCAGGTCTTCTTCGGCGCGCAGCGCGCGATCGTGGAAGCTGTCCTGCCAGACACGCCGGGTGTGCGGATGACGCTGGCCCAATATGCGGGCGCTTGCGCCTTTCAGCTTGCCGATCAGTGGCGAGAGAGAAATATCCGTATCGAGCTGTATCAGGCCGTGCCAGTGATCGGGCATCAATACCCATGCCATGAGGTGCGCGCCGGTCCAGTGCCGGGATTCGAGCAGTGCGGCGACCGCATCGGCGGCGATGTCCTGATCGCGGAAGATCGGTTTGCGTGCGTGGGTGCAGAAGGTGATCAGATAGATCTGGCCCGGTCGCGAAACGCGGCCTTTGCGAAGTCGATGGTGTCCGTGGTTCATCCGGGCAGGATGGGTGGATGCCGGCGTTAGCGGAATCAGGTAAGGCCGCGGTTGGAGGTAGGTGTTTTCCGAGGACGGGAAAGCTCGGGCCTGAAGGCCCTCCTACGGGGTGGCGATCGTGGAATGGCGATGTGCTGCGGTTCGTAGGAGGGGCTTTAGCCCCGATCTCTGCGATGAGATCAAGATCAAGAGATCGGGCCTGAAGGCCCTCCTACGGGGCGGTGTACGGGTTGCGATCCTGCGGGCGCAGCCAGGCGATGCCGAACGCGGCATGGATCGGCAGCAGCAGGGCGATCCAGTGGCCGTTGGTCTGCGGGACGGCGGCGAACCAGTGCGCGAAGGGGGCGAGGACGGCGCCGATCGTGATGGCCGCGAGCGCGATGCGGAACAGGCGTCCGGGTGCGCGACCGCGCAGCAGGCGCCAGCCGCCGGGCAGCAGCAGCCAGCACAGGGGGCTGAGGAGCAGCAGGTTGCGGTTGGCCCAGCCGAAGCGGTGTTCGGTGCCGAGCCACACCAGCAGCATGACCGTGCCGAGCGTCGCGGAGGCGAGCCAGAACAACGTCGCGGCGCCGGCGGCCATGCGCGGCGCGCGCGAACGCCAGACGCTCCACAGCGCGGCGATGACGAGGCCGGCGAGCAACCAGCGCCACCACACGAATACGAATTCGGCCGGTTCCGGCGCGATGCGGTGCGGTGCGATATCTTCCTCCGCGCGCACCAGCGGGCGACCGTCGGGCAGGCGCGCTTCGCGCAGACTGTCGGCGAGGCGCATCGGCACGTAGGCGTCCTCCCAGCGCGACAACGGTTGGTCTGCGGACGGGCCGAGGCCGATGTCGAAGCCCAGCCACATCCACGGTGCGGGACTGGCGAGGCGCACGGCCTCGCTGCGATAGGTGTTGCCCTGCGAGCGCGAAACGAGCTGCGGCTTCAGCGCGCCGCCGAGCGCGCGGTCGACGGCGTCGCGCACGCGGGTGGCGCAGTTGTCGGTGAAGTAGTCGTAGCGGTAGCGCGCGTTCTCGGGCTTCGCGTTCTCCGCCAGCGCGGCGGCCATCGCCTCGGCCTGCGCCGGCGTGAGGTCGAGCCACTGGATGCGCACGCCGCGGCCGCTGTCGAGGTAGTACTGCAGATCGTCGCGCCATGGCAGGCGCGCGAGGTAATAGCGCATGTCGCCCTTGATGAAGCGGCCCATGAAGCCGGCTTCTTCCATGTCGAAGTAGCCGAAGTTGTAGGACAGCGCTTCGCCCGTTTCGCGGCCGTCGCGAGATGCGTCGTCGACCACGATGGCGTTGTGACCGAAGCGTTCGAAGAAGATCTCGCCCGGTTGCATCGTCGCCACGCCGATCCGCGGCGCGGCCTGCGCCGCGAGCGCGAAGCACAGCGCGCAGAGCCCGATCAGCAGGCGACGCGCGCGGTGAACGGGTTTGCGCTGCACGGGCTTACGCGGCATGCACGCTCACGTGCAGGGTGTGCAGGCGGCGGGCATCGGCGTGCGCGATGCGGAAACCGAAGCGGCCCAGCGTCAGTTCTTCGCCGGCTTCGGGCAGGTGGCCGATGGCCGAGGTGATCAGACCGCCGATGGTGTCGTATTCGTCGTCGGCGAAATCGGCGCCGAAGCGCGCGTTGAAATCGGCGATCGGGGTGAGCGCATCGACCAGATACTGGCCGTCGGCCTGGGCCGCGATCAGCGCGTTGGGGTCTTCGGCGTCGTCGTGTTCGTCGTCGATCTCGCCGACGATCTGTTCCAGCACGTCCTCGATGGTGACGAGGCCGGCGACGCCGCCGTATTCGTCGATCACGATCGCCATGTGATTGCGCGACTGGCGGAACTCGCGGAGCAGGATGTCGAGGCGTTTGGATTCGGGCACCAGCACGGCGGGGCGCAGCAGTTCGCGCACCGTGCCCGGGCCATTGTCGGCGACCACGCCGCGCAGCAGATCCTTCGCCAGCAGGATGCCGAGGATTTCGTCGCGGTCCTCGCCGTGCACCGGGAAGCGCGAATGGCCGGATTCGACCACCGCCTGCATCAGCGCGAGGAATTTGCCGTCGACCGGCAGCACCACCATCTGCGCGCGCGGCACCATGATGTCGCCGACGCTCATGTCGGAAATGGAGACCGCGCCTTCCATGATCCGCAGGGTGTCGGCGTCGATCACGCCGTCGGCCTGCACGTCGCGCAGCAGCTCGACCAGATCTTCCTGATTGTCGGGCTCGCCGGAGATGGCCGCGCTGAGGCGGGAGAGCCAGGAGCGGCCCTTGTCGGCCTTGCGGCCGTTGGATTTGTCGGAAGCGGCCTTGTCGGCGGGCTTCGCGGCGCCGTCCGGCGCGCGGGTACTGTCGTCCTCGGACATTGTCGTCTTGGCATCGCCCCTGCGGGCGGAGTGGGTGAGTTTAGCGGACCGGGGCCGGGGGCGCATGCCGGGCCCGCGGTCGTCGTTGTGCGATCTGTAGGCGATCGGCTTCAGAATCAAGCGCTTGCGCTGCCTGGCCTGCGGCCAACCCCTGACATCCGGCCCTGTCGGCGGCGTCGCCGACGGTGTTACGGTCCGCGGCGATCGGGGATCGCGCGCGCGGCCCCGATCGCCTCCAACCTTCCTGCCGCCCCTTTCCGACCGAGCCTCCGCCATGCGCAGATTCGCTTCCGCCCTCGTTCTCCTCTGCGCGCTCGCGGCGCCGCTCGCCGCGCCTCTCGCGGCCACACCGGTCGTTCCCGATGTCGAACAACTGCGGATCAAGCACGAGAAGTTCGTGCTGCCCAATGGGCTCACGGTGCTGGTGCACGAGGACCACAGCGTGCCGATCGTCGCGGTGAACGTCTGGTACCACGTCGGTTCGCGCGATGAGCGCCGTGGCCGCACCGGGTTCGCGCATCTGTTCGAGCATTTCTTCTTCAACGGCAGCCAGAACTATCCGCACGGCTTCCGCGAGGCGATGGACGATCTGGGCGCGAACAATCGCAACGGCACGACCAATACCGACCGCACCAATTTCTTCGAGGACGTGCCGGTGTCGGCGCTGGAACGCACGCTTTATCTGGAAGCGGACCGCATGGGCTTCCTGGCCGCCAACATCAATCAGGAGATGCTGGAGCGCGAGCGCGGCGTGGTCCAGAACGAGAAGCGGCAGGGCGAGAACCAGCCGTACGGCCGCAGTTTCGAGCGTCTGCTGCAGGTGATGTATCCGTATTCGCATCCCTACAGCTGGCCGACGATCGGCAGCATGGACGATCTGCAGGCGGCGAAGCTCGAAGACGTGAAGGCGTGGTACGCCACCTACTACGGTCCGAACAACGCGGTGCTGGCGTTGGCCGGCGATATCACCGTCGAACAGGCGAAGGCGCTGACGACGAAGTATTTCGGGGCGATTCCGCCGGGCCCGCCGCTGCCGCGGCTGGAGGCGTGGGTGCCGCAGCTCGACGGCGACGTGCGCGACACCATGCAGGACCGCGTGCCGCAGCACCGCATCTATCGCGCGTGGCCGCTGCCGCCGGGCGGTGCGCGCGACGTGCATGCGATGGAGCTGTTCGCCAGCGTGCTCTCGGGCAGCGACAGCGCACCGCTGGATCGACGGTTGGTGTTCGAGACCCAGCTCGCGACCAACGTCGGCGCGTTCGTCAACGATGGCGAACTCGCCAGCACCTTCATCGTCACCGTCGACGTGAAACCGGGCGCCGATCCGGTCGCCGCCGAGCGTGAGCTCGACGCCACGCTCGCCGCGCTGCTGAAGCAGGGCCCGGCCGCGACCGATCTGCAGCGCGCGCGCACGCGCTTCCTCGCCGGTTTCGCGCGCGGCATCGAGCGCCTCGGCGGTTTCGGCGGGCGCTCCGACGTGCTGGCCGAAAGCCAGACGTATCACGACGATTCCGAGGCCTATCTGCAGCGCCTGCGCGATCTGGCGGGGCTGAGCCCGGCGCAGGTGCAGGCGGTCGCGCAGACGTGGCTGCGCCGCCATCACGCGACCCTGGTGGTGGCGCCGTTCCCGAAACTCGCTGCCGGCCGCGACGATTTCGATCGCAGCGTGCTGCCCGCGCTCGGCGCGCCGCCGAAGGTCGCGTTTCCGCAGATGCAGCGGGCGACGCTGTCGAACGGCATGAAGGTGGTGCTGCTGGAGCGCCGTTCGGTGCCGCTGGTGAGCATGGCGCTGGCGGTCGACGCAGGCGTCGGCGCCGACCCGGCGACCGCGCCGGGCACCTCGCGTTTCGCGCTGGATCTGTTCCTCAAGGGCACGACGACGCGCGATGCCTTCCGCATCGCCGACGACCGCGATGCGCTCGGCGCGACCCTGGGCACCGGCAACGCGCTGGATCAGTCGTTCGTCTACATGACCGCGCTGCGCGCCAACCTCGGCGGTTCGCTCGATCTGCTCGCGGATGTCGCGCGCAATCCGGCGTTCCCGCAGGACATGGTGGAGCTGCAGCGCAAGCAGCAGCTCGCCGCGATCGAACAGCAGCGCGCGAATCCCGGCGGCGCGGTGCAGCGCCTGCTGCCGCCGCTGCTGTACGGTGCCGAACATCCCTACGGTCGTCCTGGCGGCAGTCTCGGTACCGCGGCGTCGGTGTCGGCATTGCAGCGCGACGCACTGCTCGATTGGCACCGGCGCTGGTTCGTGCCGTCGAACACCACGCTGGTGGTCGCCGGCGACGTCGATCTGTCGACGCTGATGCCGGAACTGGAGCGCAGCTTCGGGACATGGCGCGGCGGCCAGGCGCCGGCGAAGCCGCTGGCTGCGGCGAATTCGCCGGGCCGCGGCAAGGTCTATCTGGTCGACAAGCCCGGCGCGCCGCAGTCGGTGATCGTGGCCGCACACCTGGGTCCGGACGGCGCCACGTCCGGCGATCTCGCGCTGGAAACGGTGATGCGCAATTTCGGCGGCATGGCGACATCGCGGTTGAATCGGAATCTGCGTCTGGAAAAGCACTGGTCCTACGGCACGTCGGGCGGCCTGTCCGGCGTGCGCGGCACCCGCAGCTTCGTGGTCACCGCGCCGGTGCAGACCGACAGGACGAAGGAATCGATGATTGAAGTGCTGAAGGAAATCCGCGGCGTCGCCGGCGAGCGCCCGCTGGTCGGCGAGGAATACGACAGCATCATGCGCAGCCAGATCGCGCGTCTGCCGGGCCGCTTCGAGACCCTCGATTCGCTGGTGTCGGCCGCGATCGATCACGTCAACACCGGACGCGCACCCGAGTACTACTACGATTACGCCGACAACCTGCGCGCGCTGGATCCGGCGGCGCTGGCCGAAGCCGGACGCGTGGTGAAGCCCGACCAGCTGGTGTGGATCGTCATCGGCGATCTGAAGACGATCGAAGCCGGCGTGCGCGAACTCGGGTACGGTGAAGTGGTGCGCGCGCAGGTGGAATGATCGGGGCGGGAATCGCCCCCCACCCAACCCTCCCCCGCACGCGGGGAGGGCGATGTGCGCTCAGCGCGCATGGGAGGGCGCGCGTGCGCAGAGGCCTTGGTCGATTGCGGGCGAACCGCGTCAATCGCGGATGCGATACGGATCCGCGATGCCCAGCTCGGCGAGGATGTCGCGCTCCAGCTGTTCCATGCATTCGGCTTCGCGCTCGTCCTCGTGATCCATGCCCAGCAGATGCAGCACCCCGTGCACGGTGAGGTGCGCGTAGTGATGCGTCGCCGGCTTGTCCTGCTCGGCGGCCTCGCGGGCGACGACCGGCGCGCACAGCACGATGTCGCCCATCAGCGGCATCACCACGCCCTTGGGCAGCTTCACGCCCTCGGCGATGTCGGCCGGGAAAGTGAGGACATTGGTCGCGTAATCCTTGCCGCGATAGTGGCGGTTGAGCGCGCGGCCCTCGTCCTCGCCGACGATCCGGATCGCCAGATCCGCTTCGCGGATGCGGCCTTCCAGCGCGGTCGCGACCCAACGCCGGAAACTGGTCGCGGCGGGCACGCCCGCGCGCGGCGCGGCGTAGCCGACGGCGACATCGAGGCGGATCGGGCCTTTGGTCATGGCGTGTCCTTCGCCGTCGCGGCGGCTGCGTTCGCGGTCTGACGCTCGTACGCCCGCACGATCTTCGCCACCAGCGGGTGACGCACCACGTCGCGGGCCTCGAAGAAGGTGAAGCTGACGCCGTCGACATCGCGCAGCACGTCGATCGCATCGCGCAGGCCGGATTTCACCTGTTTGGGAAGATCGATCTGGGTCAGGTCGCCGGTGACCACGGCGGTGCTGCCGAAGCCGAGACGGGTGAGGAACATCTTCATCTGTTCGATGGTGGTGTTCTGGGCCTCGTCGAGAATCACGTAGGCGTCGTTGAGCGTGCGTCCGCGCATGTAGGCCAGCGGCGCGATCTCGATGACGTTCTTCTCCAGCAGTTTCGCGACCTTCTCGACGCCGAGCATTTCGTAGAGCGCGTCGTAGAGCGGGCGCAGGTAGGGATCGACCTTCTGCGACAGATCGCCGGGGAGGAAGCCGAGTTTCTCGCCGGCCTCCACCGCCGGGCGCACCAGGATGATGCGCTGGATGCGCGCGGTGTTCAGCGCTTCCACCGCCATCGCCACGGCGAGGAAGGTCTTGCCGGTGCCGGCGGGGCCGATGCCGAAATTGATGTCGTGGGTGGCGATCGCGTGCAGGTATTTCTGCTGGTTCGCGCCGCGGCCGCGCACGGTGCCGCGCTTGACCTTCACCGCGACATCCTGCGGCTGGTAGCCGGCATCGTTCGCGACCGGGGCGGTGGGCTCGTCGCCGCCGAGCCGCAGATGGATCGCCTGTGCGTCGAAGGTGGTTTCGGCGGCTTCCTCGTAAAGCGCGCGGAGCAGTTTTTCGGTCGCGGCCACGCTGGCCTCGTCGTCGCCGCTGACGCGGAAGAGGTTGCCGCGACCGGCGATCTCGACGCCGCGGCGCAGTTCGATCTGGCGCAGGTGGGCGTCGAAGGGGCCGGCGAGATTGGCGAGGCGTTCGGGATCGGCGGGATCGAGCGCGAAGTCGCGGCGGTAGGGGCGGAGCGCGTGAGTCTGCATAGGCGGGAAAGGGTAGCGCGCGAGGCGGGCGGAGGCCATGCCGTGGACCGTTCGTCGGGCCGGGTGCGATTCAGGCTGGACATTAATTGATCGATCAATTAATTACTTCAGCATGTCTCCCCGAAAACCTCCCCTTGCCGCACCCCGGCCCCGAGGCCGCTCCCCCGGTCGCCCTGCTGCGGACGGGGCGGATCTGCGCGAACGACTGCTCGATGCCGCCGTCGCCTGCTTCGCCCGTCAGGGCATCGCCGGCAGTTCGCTGCGCGACATCGCCACCGCGGCCGGGGCCACGCCGGCGTTGTTGCACTATTACTTCGGCAACCGCGATGCGCTGCTGGGCGCGGTGATCGAGGAACGGCTGATGCCGGTCACCGCGCATCTGCGCGCGCCGCTGCTGGACGCCGGCGACGACCCGCGCGCGCTGATCCGCGGGTTCGTGCGCGCGGTGCTGGCGACCGCGATGGCGCATCCGTGGCTGCCGCAACTGTGGGTGCGCGAAGTGCTGCACGAAGGCGGCGGCCTGCGCCGGCTGATGCAGGAACGCATCGGTCCGGTGGTGGCGCGCGCGCTGGGCGAACGTTTCGCGCAGGCGCAGGCGCAGGGGCGGCTGAATCCGCGCATCGATCCGCGCCTGCTGGTGCCCTCGCTGATCGGGCAGACGATGTTCATGGCCGCGAGCGCACCGATCTGGCGCGGCCTGTTCGACGCCGACGACATCGATGCCGAAGCGCTCGCCGATCACGTTCTCACGCTTCTCGAACACGGTCTGGAGCTGCGCGATGCGTAGATATTCGCTTTTCCTCGCGCTGCTGGCGGTGCTGTCGCTCGCCGGATGCGCCGACGACGCGCCGCGGGCGCTGGGCACGCTCGAATACGACCGCATCGCGCTGCCTGCGCCGGCGGCGGAGCGGATCGTCTCGGTCGATGTTCGCGAGGGCGATCGGGTCGATGCCGGTGCGACGCTGATGACCCTGGAACCCACGCGCGTCGCGGCGCAGACCGATGCGCTGCGCGCGCAGACCGACCAGCAGCGCGCAGCGCTGGCCGAACTCGAAGCCGGCACCCGCGACGAACAGATCGCGCAGGCGCGTGCGCGGGTGGCGAATGCGCAGGCGTTGGCCCGCGACGCGCGCGCCTACTTCGCGCGCGTGCAGCCGCTGGGCCAGCGCCGACTGGTCGCGGCGGCCGAGCTCGATCGCGCCCGCGCCGCGGCCGAGAGCGCCGACGCCAACGTCGGCACGGCGCAGGCCATGCTGGACGAACTGCAACACGGCGCGCGGCGCGAGCGCATCGCGCAGGCGCAGGCCGCGCTGCGCGCGTCCGAAGCGCAGACCGCGGCGCAGGCGACGACGCTCGACAAATTGAAGATCGTGGCGCCTCGCGCGGGACGCATCGACAGCCTGCCGTACGAACTCGGCGATCAGGCGCCGGTGGGCGCGCCGCTGGCGATCCTCCTGGTCGGCGACGCGCCCTACGCGCGCGTCTATGTGCCCGAACCGATCCGCGCGCGGGTGAAGATCGGCGATGCCGCGACGGTGCGCGTCGATGGCCGCGACGCGGCGTTGAAGGGCCGCGTGCGCACGATCCGCAGCGACCCCAGCTTCACGCCGTATTACGCGCTGAGCGGCAAGGACGCGGCGCGGTTGAGCTACCTCGCCGAGATCGTCCTCGACGGCGGCGAGGATCTGCCGGCGGGGCTGCCGGTGCGGGTCGAATTCGCGACGGCGACGCGGTGAGTCCGTGAGCGCGTCCGGACATCGCGCCGATCGTCCCGCCGATCGTCCCACTGATCGTCCCGCGATCCTCGCCCGCGGTCTGAGCAAACACTTCGGCGGACTCAAGGCCGTCGACGGCGTCGATCTGCGCGTGCCGCGCGCGAACGTCTACGGGTTTCTGGGGCCGAACGGCTCCGGCAAATCGACCACCATCCGCATGCTCTGCGGCCTGCTCACGCCGACCGCGGGCGAGATCGAAGTGCTCGGCTTCCGCATTCCGCAGGAAGCGGAGGCGCTGCGGCGCAGGATCGGCTACATGACCCAGAAGTTCTCGCTCTACGAAGACCTGACCGTGCGCGAGAACCTCGAATTCCTCGCCGAGGTGCAGGGCCTGAAACGGCAGCAGCGCAAGGCGCGGATCGATGCGTTGATCGAGGCCTACGATTTCGCCGATCGGCAGACGCAGCTCGCGGGCACGATGAGCGGCGGGCAGAAGCAGCGCTTGGCCTTGGCCGGTGCGATCGTGCACACGCCGGAGCTGCTGTTCCTCGACGAACCCACCAGCGCGGTCGATCCGGAATCGCGCCGCGATTTCTGGGAAAAACTCTTCGATCTGGCGGATGCCGGTACCACGATTCTGGTCTCCACGCATTACATGGACGAGGCCGAACGCTGCCATCGCATCGCGATCCTCGACGCCGGGCGAGTGGTCGCCGACGGCACCCCGGCCGAGCTGACGCGCGCGCTCGCCGGTCGCACGCTCGGCGTGCGCGCGTCCGAACCGCGGCGGGCGCAGAGCGCGCTGCATCGCGCGTCCGGCGTGCTCAGCGTCGCCCAGATCGGCAACGAACTGCGGGTGTTGACGGCCCCCGGCGTCGACGCGGCGCGGCTGCAGGCCTGGCTGCGCGAGGCGGGTGTCGGTGGTGACGTCATGGATATCGAACCGAATCTCGAAGACGTGTTCGTGTCCGCCACCAATCACCACGACGGTCGTGGCGAAGACTCGGCGAGGACGGCATGAAGTTCGTCGGCATGAAGCTCGCGCAGATCGTCGCGGTGATGATGAAGGAGTTGCGGCAGATGCGCCGCGACCGGCTCACCCTGGGCATGATGATCGGCATTCCGACCCTGCAGTTGTTGCTGTTCGGGTTCGCGATCAATCCGGACGTGCGCAATCTGCCGGCTGCCGTCGCCGACATGGCCGATACCGCGGGTTCGCGCGCGCTCGTGCAGGACATGCTGGCCACCGGCGTGATCCGCCAGGTCGCCGCGGCGCGCACGCCGCAGGACATCGATGCGCTGCTCGATCGCGGCCGGATCAAGATCGGCGTGGTGATTCCGCCGGATTACGAACGCCGCCGTCTCGACGGTCGCGAAGCGGTGCAGGTGGTGGTCGACGGCAGCGATACGTCGGTGCAGGCCACAGCGCGCCAGCTCGCGGCGATGCCGCTGGACGGCGGCAGCGGCTTGAGGACCGCCTCCATCTCGGTGCTGCCGCTGTACAACCCGGAGCGGCGTTCGGCGGTGAACATCGTGCCCAGCCTGATCGGCGTGATCCTCACGATGACGATGGTGATGTTCACCGCGATGGCGATCGTGCGCGAACGCGAGCGCGGCAATCTCGAATTGCTGATCACCACGCCGGTCTCCAGCGCCGAACTGATGATCGGCAAGGTGCTGCCCTATGTCGGCGTCGGCCTGGTCCAGACCACGGTCGTGCTGCTGCTGGGAATGACGCTGTTCGAAGTGCCGGTGCGCGGCAGCCTGATCGATGTCTACGGCGCGGCGATGCTGTTGATCGTCGCGAACCTCTCGCTCGGCCTGATGGTCTCGACCCGCGCGCAGACCCAGTTCCAGGCGATGCAGATGGCGTTCTTCCTGTTCCTGCCGTCGATTCTGCTGTCGGGCTTCATGTTTCCGTTCGACGGCATGCCGGTGGCGGCGCAGTGGATCGCGGAGGCGTTGCCGCTCACGCATTTCGTGCGCCTGATCCGCGGGGTGATGCTGCGCGGTGCAGGGCTTTGGGAGCTGTGGCCGGATGCGCTGGCGCTGATCGCCTTCACCGCGGTGATGATGACGCTGGCGATCGCGCGGTTCCGCAAGCGCCTGGACTGATGGAGGCGCTCGAAGTGATGCGCGCCTTCGGATCGCGCGAGCCGGCCCCGGGGCGATGCCCGGGGACGCGTCCGCTCAGCGCAGGACCTGCATCTTCGGAGTCGGCCTGACCCGGCGATACGCGGCGATCGCGCAGTGCAACAGCATGTACGCGACGATCAGCGCCATCAGCGTTTTCGCGGTGGCGTCGCTGCGCGTGGACAGGAAGATCGGGCCGTCCACGATCGCCCACACCATCGCCGCGCAGAGGATCAGGCCATGCACCGTTTCGATGCGCCGCAGCCGCGGCGACCAGCGGCCGTTCGCCATCACCGCGATGTACAGCGGCACGTTGAGCGCGATCAGCGCGAGCAGCACGAAAGCGGGGCCGCGCACGAACGTGTCGGTATAGGTCAGTGCCGTGTATGCCGCCGGTGCGGCATGGCCGCTCCAGACGATGTCCAGGATCCAGCGCGGTTCGATCAGGATCGTCATGCCGCAGAGCATGCCGATCACGCCCATCGCCATGGCGCCGCGGCCGCCGGCGATGTGATGCGCGGAGCGCGGCGTCCAGTGCGAGGTCCGCGGCCAGCGGCGATGGACCCAGGCCGAGGTGGCGAACCACGCGACCAGCACGCCGGGCCACCACAGCGAAGGCAGTACGGTGCCGCCCCACCAGCGCGCGATCATGGTGAGCGCCCCGTGCTCCGCGGCGTCGCGCCACTGCGCGAGCAGACCGAGGCTCCAGATCAGCGCCAGACCGACGATGGTGGCGAACAGAAAGCGGCGCCCGTCCGACGGGTCGATGATCGTCAGCGTCGGGCGATAGCGCACGGCCACGTCCGCGGGTCGGCCGAACGCGCGCAGGAATTCCAGCGCCATCGCGGCATCGACGGCGCGCCCGGCGTCTTCGGCTTTCCCCTGCAGTTCTTCGTGGAGCAGGGCGCGCAGTTCGAACGCCACGTCGTTGCGCTGGGCGCGCGGCAGGCGCACGGCGACATCGGCAACGTAGGCTTCGATCAGTTCGTTCGCGTCGAGGGCGGTGTTCGCGGTCGCGTTCATCTCGGTGCTCTTCATGTCAGTCCCCTTGGAGGAGTCGACCCATCGTGGCGTTCATGCCCTGCCACGACGCGGTGAGTTTCTGCAGCAGCGCCAGGCCGTCCGCGTTGACCACGTAATAACGCCGCGGCGGCCCGTCCTGGATCTTCCATTCGCTGCTCAGGAAGCCCTGGGTTTCCAGACGGCGCAGCAGCGGGTACAGCGTGCCTTCCTCGATCGTCATGCCGCGCTCCGCCAGGGCCTGCCGCAGTTCGTAGCCGTAGCGCGGGGCCCGCAGCTGCGACAGCGTGGCCAGCACCAGCACCCCGCGCCGCAGTTCGAGTTCCAGTTTTCCGAAGGCGTCCGTATCGACCATGGGCCGCACAGTACTGTGTGAAATACAGTATGTCAACGGAAATGTTCCGCCCCGCGGCATTCCTGCGTGGCAAGCGTGTGCGGTAGGGTGTTCGCAGACGTGCCCGGGGGCAGCGTCAGGCGCAGAACGACGGGAACGCAGGCCGGCCGGACGCGCCGGCGATCAGAGCGAGCGCAGGAAGTTCTGCACCGCGGGGCCGAAGCGGGCGATGTCGACCAGGAACGCGTCGTGGCCCTGCGGCGACGGCAGCGGCAGGCACTGCGCATCGGCGCCGCCGGCCAGCAGCCCATCGGCGATTTCCTGCTGCTGCTGGATCGGGAACAGGATGTCGGTGTAGACCCCGATCGCCAGGGCGCGGTTCACCCGCAGCTTCGACAGCCCTTCTTCGCAGGTGCCCTGGCAGGATTCGCCCAGATCGAACCAGTCCATCGAACGGCTGAGGTAGAGATAGCAGTTCGGATCGAACCGGCGCACGAAGCGGCGCGCATGGCCTTCGAGATAACTTTCGACCTCGAATTCGAGACCGAACGGATCGTCGCCGATACGGCGGTCGGCATCCAGGCGCACGCGGCCGAAGCGGCCGTCCCACTCCAGCGCCGAGCGGTAGGTGATCACGCCGAGTTTGCGCGCCATGCGCATGCCGGCTTCGGGATAGGCCTCGTCGGTGTATTCGCCCTGGTTCCACTGCGGATCGAGGCGGATCGCTTCGCGCTGCAGCGAGCGGATCGCGATCGAGAACGGCAGCGCGCGCGCGGCGCCGG
>CAMLLG010000032.1 GCA_946480825.1 uncultured Lysobacteraceae bacterium | reverse complement strand
TCCCGAACCTGCTCGACTACCAGGAATCGATGGTGGTGCTGGACATCAAGCAGGAAAACTTCGATCTCACCAGCGGCTGGCGCGCCAGCGTCGGGCACGAGATCTATCTGTTCAACCCGTTCGCGGAAGACCGCCGCAGCCACCGCTGGAATCCGTTGACCTACGTGTCGAACGACCCGGCGTTCCGCGTCTCCGACCTGATGAGCATCGCGGCGATGCTGTATCCGGACGGCGCCGAAGACCAGAAATTCTGGGTCAGCCAGGCCCGCAACGCGTTCATGGCGTTCTCGCTGTATCTGTTCGAGAAGTACGACGACGACCAGAAGATCGGCTTCCCCTTCTCGAAGCCGCCGACGATCGGCGCGATCTACCGGCTGGCTTCGGGCGACGGCAAGCAGGAGCTGAAGCCGTTCCTCAAGGATCTGGCGCAGCGCCCCTTCCTGAGCAGCCACGCCAAGACCGCCTTCGCCGGCATGCTCTCGCAGGCCGACGAAACCTTCGCCTCGATCCTCGGCACCTTCAAGGAACCGTTGAACGCATGGATCAACCCGATCCTCGACGCGGTGACCAGCGCCGACGACTTCCGTCTGGACGACGTGCGCAAGAAGAAGATGACGATCTACATCGGCATCCAGCCCAACAAGCTGGCGGAAAGCCGCCTGATCATCAACCTGTTCTTCAGCCAGCTGATCAACATCAACACCAAGGAACTGCCGCAGAACAACAAGGAACTGAAGCATCAGTGCCTGTTGCTGATGGACGAATTCACCTCGATCGGCAAGGTCGACATCATCTCCACCGCGGTGTCGTACATGGCCGGCTACAACATCCGCCTGCTGCCGATCATCCAGAGCATGTCGCAGCTCGACGCGACCTACGGCAAGGACCTGTCGCGCACGATGATCACCAACCACGCGCTGCAGATCGTCTACGCGCCGCGCGAACAGCAGGACGCGAACGACTACTCGGAAATGCTGGGCTACACCACCGTGCGCAAGGACAGCTTCACCCGCGGCCGCGAATTCAGCCGCAGCGAGTCCGAGGAACGTCGGGCGCTGATGCTGCCGCAGGAACTGAAGGCGATCGGCTTCGACAAGGAAATCTTCTTCTACGAAGGCATTCCGCATCCGGTGATGTGCGACAAGATCAAGTACTTCCAGGACAAATACTTCACCGCCCGCCTGCTGCCGTCGGTGAAGGTGGACCCGATGGTGATCAACGTCTGATCGCATCTTCGGCCGACGCGCCGCACGCGGCGGCGCGCGGCCATGATCGCGCTATGATCGCGGGACGTCTTCGAGGAGTCCCGCCATGCCCCGCACCGCACTCGCCGCCGCGCTCGCCCTCGCCTCTCTCGGACCGCTGCCTGCGGCCGCGGCCGACACCGCACTGCAGTGCGAGCGGCTGTTCGACAGCCGCAACGGCAGGATGCTGGCCGCGCACACCATCGTGGTCCGCGACGGCAGGATCGCCGAGTTGAAGGCGGGGCGAGTGGATGTTGCCGGCGCGCGGACCATCGATCTCGCCGGCCACACCTGCACGCCCGGCTGGACCGATCTGCACGTGCACCTCGGCAGTCAATCGAGCCCGCGCAGTTACGAGGAAGGTTTCCGTCTCGA
This sequence comes from uncultured Lysobacteraceae bacterium, assembly GCA_946480825.1. The sequence goes on along the minus strand of CAMLLG010000032.1, from coordinate 38,055 downwards.
CGACACCGCATTCGCGCTGCGCGGCGTGAGCTACGCGCGCAAGACGCTCATGGCCGGCTTCACCAGCGTGCGCGACCTCGGCGGCGAAGTCGCGCCGCACCTCCGCGATGCGATCAATCAGGGATTGATCGAAGGTCCGCGGATCTGGGCCGCGGGCAAGTCCATCGCCACCACCGGCGGCCACGCCGATCCCACCAACGGCATGAATTCGGCGCTGGCGCATCTGGTCGGGCCGCCCGGCCCGACCGAGGGCGTGATCAACTCGGTCGAGGACGCGCGCCAGGCTGTCCGCCAGCGCTACAAGGACGGCAGCGACGTCATCAAGATCACCGCCACCGGCGGCGTGCTCAGCTATGCCCGCTCCGGCGATGCGCCGCAGTTCACGGTCGAGGAAGTGCGCTCGGTGGTGGACACCGCCAGGGACTACGGTTATCGCGTCGCCGCGCATGCGCATGGCACCGAGGGCATGAAACGCGCGGTGCTCGGGGGCGTCACCAGCATCGAACACGGGACCTACATGACCGACGAGATCATGGCCCTGATGAAACAGAAGGGGACGTGGTACGTGCCGACCATCGCCGCCGGCCGCTTCGTCGCCGACAAGGCGAAGGTCGACGGTTATTTTCCCGATGTGGTGCGCCCGAAGGCCGCGCGCATCGGCGCCCTGATCCAGGACACCGCGGGCAAGGCATACCGGGCCGGCGTGAAGATCGCCTTCGGCACCGACTCCGGCGTCGGTCCTCACGGCGACAACGCCCGCGAATTCGTGCTGATGGTCGAAGCCGGCATTCCCGCGACGTACGCGCTGCAGTCGGCGACCGTGCACGCGGCCGAGGTGCTGGGCGTGGACGATCAGGGCACGATCGAACCCGGCAAGCGCGCCGATATCGTCGCGATGCCCGGCGACCCGCTCGCCGACATTTCGGTGGTGATGAACGTCGACTTCGTGATGAAGGACGGCGTGGTGTACCGGAACACGACCCGCGGCGCGGAGAACGAGTGATGTCGATGGAATGGGTCGGCTATCTGGCCGCAGCGATGACCACCCTCTCCTTCGTGCCGCAGGCGTTGAAGACGATCCGCACCCGCGACACGCGCAGCATCTCGCTGGGCATGTACGTGGTGTTCACCGCCGGCATCGCGATGTGGCTGGTCTACGGCATCGCGCTGGAATCGATACCGATGATCCTCGCGAATATCGTCACCTTCCTGCTGTCGGCGACGATCTTGGGCCTGAAGCTCAAGCACGGCTGAGCCGCGCCGACAGCGCGACCCACAGCAGCCACGCGACGAAAGCGGCCCGCGGCGCGAACGCCGCGAGCGCGCCCGGCCAGGGCGGCAGCGCGAGTGCGGGGATCGCGACCGCCACGACGGCCGCGAGCGCGCGCAGGCGCCCTGTCGGCGCCGCCCGGGCCAGCAGGACCGCACCGCTGGTGCCGGCGATCCACCACACGGTCCACGACAACGCATGCGCGGCGTTGGACGGGGCACCGACATCGCCCGGATCCAGCGGCAACACGCCCTGCGCGGCGAACGCGATGCCGGCCAGCACCATGAGTTGCGTGCCGATGCGCGCCGGCCAGCGCGCGGCGGCGGGCAATGCAGAACGCAGGCGCCACATCGCCATCGCCGACAGCGCACCGGGCAGCACGAAGGCGCAGAGGTTGAACGCCAGCGCGCGGGGCACATTCCGCGCACCCAGCAGTGCGAGCGGAAATTCGCGATGCGAATAGCCTTCGAGCAGAAGCGCGAAGACGACGACGACAGCGAGATGCAGCGCCAAAGCCACGGCACCGGGCAGCATCGATCCATGCATCCAGATCGGTCCGCGCATCATTCGACATCCTTCCACTGGAACACGTCCTCGACGCCGACCCCGAACGCGCGCGCGATCCGGAACGCGAGCTCCAGCGACGGCGTGTAGCGGCCCGCCTCGAGCGCGATGATGGTCTGCCGGGTCACGCCACAGGCCTGCGCCAGCGCCTCCTGGGTCATTTCGCCGCGATCGAAGCGCAGGCGGCGGATCTGGTTGGCGATGGGAGGCGCCGTCATCGACGGTCCCGCCAGTGATGGAACACGGTGACGGCCGCTTCGACCCAGATGGCGAAGGCGACGCAGGCGACGCCATAGAACAACAGCCAATCGAATTGACGAACGATCACATGCTCCGTGCCCGACGTGTCGTTTCTGATGATCATCGGCGTCGTGAGCACGACGATGCACAGGGCGGCCAGTGCGTTCTGCGCCGCGATCCCCGAGATGGCGCGATCTCTTTCGTCCTGCGCGATCCCTTTGCGTTTGCGGAGGTATTCGCCTATGAGAAGGGCGATCACCAGAACAATGTTGAGCGCATCATGGAGACCGCCCCATTCGCCCATGGGAGCGATCGAATCCGAAAAGAGGAGTTTCCAGAAGAGATAACCGCATACCGCGCCGCCCAGGCCGAAGCGCCACCACGCCGAATGCTCGTGCCTGTTCATGCGCCCGCCCTCCTGTCGCGACGGTAATGCACCAGCGTCGCCACGTGCTCGCACAGCCAACCCCACATCAGCGCGAACACCAGCAGATTGCCGATCGTCGACGGTGTCGCCCATTCGAGTCTGTGCGCAGGCGAGAAAACCAGCATGACCGCAATGCCGATGACGCAGAAGATCAGCGCACCGCGGCCCCACCCGGCGGCCCGCGCGGCGATCTCGCGGTCGCGTTCGTCGGCGTCCACCGCGCCTTTCCAGCGCGACGCCAGCACGTTCGACAGAATCGCCCAGGCGATCAGCAGCATCACCAGATTGCGACCGACCGCGGCAGCGTCGGGATTGTGGGGAATCGCGGCGGCGTTGAAGACGTGCATCTTCGCGAGGAAGTAAGCCATCGCGATCGTGGTGAAGCCGGCGCCGACGCGCGCCTGCCATTCCGCCGGCGACGCCGAACCGGCCAGCGCTTCCCGCGGCGTCCGCGAGACGGCATACAGCAAACCCCACGCGCTGCCGACCAGCAACACCATCCCGATCCGCCCCGTATCCCAGCCCGGCACGGCCCCGGGCTCCGCCAGCAGCAGCCAGAGCGCGAAGCCCGCAGTCACCATCAACACCCAACGCATCCAGGCCGGTATGCCCATGAAAGTCACTCCCGCATGACATGATGTAAATTGAAGCATACATTTCGAACCCCGGATGTCAAATCCTTTTTACGTTGACCGACAGGGCGCGACCGCTGGCACAATCGCCGGTCCCCGCCCGGAAGCCATCGCATGTCCGCCTCCCTGCCCGAGACCACCCAGCCGACGGCGCTTCGTGCGATGTCCCCGGCGGTCGCGCCGATCCCGCGCTGGCGCAACCCGGCGCTCTATCTGGCTGCCGGCTGGAGCGGATTCTTCGTGATGGGCGTCGAGTTGCTGGGCGGGCGTCTGATGGCGCCCTACTTCGGCAGTTCGATCTTCGTGTGGGGTGCGCTGATCGCGGTGTTCATGGCGGCGTTGGCGGTGGGTTATCTGATCGGCGGCCAACTGTCGCTGCGCACGCCCTCGCTGACCGGGCTGGGGCTGCTGCTGATGGCGGAAGCGCTGCTGGCGTTGCCGATCGTGTTCTTCGGCGATGCCGCCTTCGACGCACTGTCGTTCGCGATCGAGGATCCCCGCTACGGCTCGCTGCTCGCGGCGCTGCTGATGTTCGGCGCGCCGACGCTGTTCTCGGGCATGGTCTCGCCGTATGCCGTGCGGCTGCTGATCCGGGACCTGGACAAATCGGGGCAATCCGCGGGACGGCTGTATTTCGCGTCGACGCTGGGCTCCGCCGGCGGCACCATCCTCACCACGTTCTATCTGGTGCTGCTGTTCGAGATCGACACGATCGTGCTGGGCCTGATCGCGATCTCCTTCGCGATCGGCACGGCGCTGTGCGCGAGCGATCGTCGCCGTGCGCCGTAGCCCTGGTCCGTTCCTGGCGTTCGCGCTCGCGCTGTCGGCGGCGCTGTCCGGCTGCGCGCCGTCGAACGAGGTCGAGGGCGGGCGGATCGTGCATCGGCAGAAATCGATGTATCGCGACATCATCGTCACCGAGAACAGCGAATACCGCTGCATGTCGTTCGCGCGTCGGAACGGCATGCAGACCTGCGTTTCGCTGCGTACGCCGACCAGACTGGCTGTGCCGTACACCCGCGGCGTGTTCGCAGGGCTGCTCGCGAATCCCGGGGCGCGACGGGTCCTGATCATCGGCCTCGGCGGCGGCGTCATTCCGACCGCGATGCGCAGCGTCGAACCCGGCCTGCGCATCGACGTGGTCGAACTGGACCCCGCGGTCGTCGATGTCGCCAGGCGCCATTTCGGTTACCGCGAAGACCCGCGTCTGCGCACCCGGATCGGCGACGGTCGCGTGTTCGTGCGCCGGCAGTTGCGCGCGGGCGCGCGCTACGACCTGATCGTGATCGATGCCTACGAACGCGTGTACGTGCCCGAGCACCTGATGACCCGCGAGTTCATCGGCGAAGTGAAGGCGCTGCTCGCGCCGGGCGGCGTGGTGGCGTCGAACACTTTCGCGCGCGGACCGCTGGCGCCCTACGAAGCCGCGACCTACCAGGCCGTATTCGGCGACACCCGGATCGTGGACATGATGCTGGGCAACCGCATCATCCTCGCCGGCCGCGACGGCCTGCCGCCGCCGGACGTCATGCGCGCGCGCGGTCGGGCCCTGCAACCGCGTCTGGCCGAGGTCGGCATTTTCGCCGGCGAACTGGATGCGTGGCCGCAGCCGCCGGTCACGGACGTGCGGCCGCTCACCGATCAGTATTCACCGGCGAATCTGCTGTTCGGACACGAATAGAACGCTGTCGACGACGACGCCCGCACCGCGCCCGCCCTTGGAAAGGGCCGCCGCTGGCACAATAGAGGCCATTCACGTTCACGGAACCGCCCATGTCCGCCCCTGCCCCCCACGTGTTCGACGCCACCGCACGGAATTTCGAAACCGATGTCCTGCAACGATCGCTGCAAACGCCGGTGCTGTTGGATTTCTGGGCCGAATGGTGCGCGCCCTGCAAAACCCTGGGGCCCGTTCTGGAGAAATTCGCGGCGGATTACGGCGGCGCTTTCGTGCTCGCGAAGGTCGATGTGGAAGCCGAACAGGAGCTCGGCGCGGCCTTCCAGATCCGTTCCATTCCGACCGTCGTGCTGGTCAAGGACGGGCAACTGGTCGACGGCTTCCAGGGCGCGCTGCCGGAAGGCCAACTGCGCGAATTCTTCAAACATCACGGCATCGAACCGCTCGCCGCCGCGGAACCGGAACCGGAACCGGCCGCTGCCGTCGCGATCGATCCGCAGATCGAAATCGCGCGGCTGCGCGAAGAGATCGCGGCCGCACCCGACAAGGACGAACTGAAGCTCGAACTGGTGCTCGCCCTGCTGCGGACCGGCGATGCCGGCGAAGCCGAGCGTCTGCTCGACGGCCTGCCCGCGAATCTCGCCACCGACGACCGCGCCGTGCGCGCCCGCGCCCGTCTCGGTTTCGCAGCCCTGCTCAAGGACGCACCGACGGTCGATGCGCTGCAGGCCGCGGTCGATGCCGACCCGGCCGATCTGCGCGCACGTCATCTGCTCGGCGTGCACCACATCGTCGCCGGACGTTCGCAGGATGGGCTGGAGGCGTTTCTGGAAATGCTGCGCCGCGATCGCGGCTACGAGGACGGCCTGCCGCGCAAGGCGCTGATCGACGCCTTCCGGGTGATCGAGGACGAAGATCTGGTCGGCCAGTACCGGCGCAAGATGTCGTCGCTGCTGCTGGTCTGACCCGCGCATGTTCGGCAATCTCTCGCCGCGCGGTCTGCGGCGTCTCCTGAACGTGTGGCCGCCGTTCCTGTTCGCCGGCGTGCGCGTCCGCGCGATCGGCGACGACTGGCGCAGCGCCGAAGTCGAACTGCGCGCCCACTGGTGGAACCGCAACTACGTGGGCGTCCATTTCGGCGGCAGCCTGTTCGCGATGACCGATCCGTTCTGGATGCTGCTGACGATCCACGCCATCGGCCGCGACTACATCGTCTGGGACAAGGCCGGCGAGATCGAATTCCTCAAACCCGGCCGCGGCACCGTGCGCGCGACGTTCCGGGTCGACGACGCGATGCTGGACGAGATCCGCGCCGCCACCGCGGGCGGCGAAAAATATCTTCGCTGGTGCGACACCGATGTCGTCGACGGCGACGGCGACGTCGTGGCGCGCGTGCGCAAGCAGTTGTACATCCGCAGAAAAAAGGAAGCGCCCGCGTCAGGGTGAGGCCGGCATCGGCGCCGCGGGCTGAAGATAGGGCGGCAACGCGATCTCCGTGAACTCGCCGCGGCTGTCGTCGTAGTTGCGCATGCGCACGGTCCTGCCGTCATCGCCCAGAGACAGTTCGCGCATGCGCGACCCCACCCGATCCTGCGCCGCGCGCAACCGGACCGCGACCTCGCCGGGGGCCGTCCCATCCGCGCGCATCCGCAGCACTTCGGCGATCAGGCGCAGGCGCGCGTTGGCATCGAGAGCCCGCCCCGCATAAGCCCCGAAATCAGGAAAGGCGATGTCGCCGAGCACGCAGCCCAGCGCATTGGCCACGCATTGCAGGCGCCAGCCCGCAGGCGGGGCCGGCGGCGGCATCAGCAGGTCCGCGCGCAGATCGCGCTCGATCTCGGGCCGGCAGAAATGCCCCAGGGTCTCGGCGCTGTTGCCCAGGGTGGTTTCGGCATCGTGGATGAGCGGCAGCAGCGGATCGGGGACCGACATCCCCGTCATCGACGCGGCGTCCGACCTCTCGATGAGTTCGACCGCCGACGCCTGATACGCGAATTCGCCGCGCATGGCCAGGCAGAGCGACGATTCGATCGCGGTGGTCGGTGCGAACGCCTCCGCGCATGCGGCGGGCAACGGGAAGTCGCGCGGCGTCCGCGCGAGCATCTCGAGAAACAACGCCGGATAGGTCTGGCCGCCATACGCGGTACCGATCATCCGCGAAATCAGGTTGTCGCTGTTCGCGCCGATCCGTCGCCAGGCCGAGATCGACCGGCAGACGCCTTCGAACGCTTCGGTCCGTCGGCCCTGTACGAACCACAGCGCGTGGCGCGTGCGCGCGAGGTTGCCGTTCTGATACGCCGGGAACGGCATGTCGAAACGCAGACCGAAATCGTGGCGCAGACCGTCGTACTGATGCAGCGTCTCCACCCGGTCGAGCAATGCCGCGTGGCGTTCGACCAGCGCGGCATAGCCGACGGGATCGGTCTCGACCTTCGCCAGACAGGGTTCGTGGCCCCGACAGAACCGCTCGGAATCCGCGGCCGGCATCGCCGGGGTCGGGAAGCGGGTCGCGGCGACGCTGACGTAGGCGGCGGCATCGACCTGCTTGCCGGGCGGCTGCCCTGGCAATGCGGGCGGTATCCCGCGCAGGCGACGCAGGTCTTCGGCGAAGACCCGCTCGCGTTCCGCCGCCGGCACGTCGTAGGGCATCAGCCACAGCGCGGGAAAGGCATTGCGCCGCACCGCAGGCATCGGTTCGCGCATCGCCGCCAGCGCCGCCTCCTGGGCATCGGTCGGCCCCATCAGCCGGGACACCGTCCACAGGCCGGCCGCGGCCACGACCAGGGTCAGCACGGCCCATCCGAATCGTTTCGCCCAATTTTTCAAGGACATGCGCAGTATTCCACCGGTTTTTTCGTCAGCCTGAGCATACCGTCATACAAACCCCGGCGAATGCGCATTCACTCCACCGCCGGCCTTGGGTATGCTCGACGGGCAGGCAGGGGGAGCGGTACATGGGTTCCACGCATATGGACCAGCAGGACGGGATGCCGGAAATCGCCGGCTACCGTCTGCTGCGCATTCTCGGACATGGCGGCATGTCCACGGTTTACCTTGGCCAGCAGTTGTCGCTGGGACGGGACGTCGCGATCAAGGTCATGCGCCAGGAGGTGCTGAGCGACGAAATCGGCCGGCGCCGGTTCGAGAACGAGGCGCGCACCATCGCCCGGCTCGATCATCCGCATATCGTCCACATCCACGAGGTCGGGCGCACCCGCGAGGGCCAGCCCTACTACGCCATGCCGGTGTTCCCGCGCGGGCACCTGGGCAAACGCAATCTCACTCGCGACGAGTCGCGCGTCCGCGAAATCCTGGAAGCCCTGCTCTCGGCGCTGGCCTATGCGCACGGTCGTGGCGTGGTGCATCGCGACGTCAAGGCCGAGAACGTGCTGTTCGACGAAGCCGAGCGGCCGATGCTGACCGATTTCGGCATCGCCCTGCGCCGCGGCTACGGCGCGCGCGTGACCACCGCCGGCGTCGCGGTCGGCAGCACCGCCTACATGGCGCCGGAACAGGCCCGCGGCACCGATGTCGATCCGCGCGCGGATCTTTACAGCCTGGGCGTGCTGACCTGGGAGATGCTCACCGGCAGCCTGCCCTACAAGGCCGAGGACGGGCTGTCGATGGCGTTGAAGCACGTGCAGGATCCGATCCCGCGCCTGCCCGCGCATCTGGCCCACTGGCAGCGGTTCTTCGACCGCGCGCTCGCGAAATCCCCGGGCGAGCGCTACACCGATGCACCGGACATGCAGGAGGCGTTGCGGCGCGTGCCGCACGCGCAGAAACAGCCGCTGCGCACCGCCCTGGCGCGGATGCGCAGCCGCACGGGGCCGAAACAGCTCGTGATCGCCGCCGGCGTCGTCGGCACGATCGCCGGCGGCATCGCGCTGCTGGTGCACCTCGACCGTCAGAGCACCGAACGCGCGATGGCCAATTACGCCGCCGGCGCGACTCCCGAAAGGACACCGCTGCCGGCAGCGGGCGACCTGGATCCGACCCTCGGCGCGCCGCTGCCCGACCCCACCGATTCGATGCTGCGCGCGGCGCCCGAATCCGCCGCCCAGCGCTTCATCGTCGACGCGCAGCGGCAGTTGCAGCAGCGCCGGCTGATCGCACCACCGGGCGGCAACGCCTACGACAGCGTGATGACCGCGTGGCGCACCGACCCCAGCCACGACGGCCTCGCGGCGGTGAGCGACCGTCTGCTCACCGCGCTGGGCGACGAGACCGAACAGCGCCTGCGCAAGGGCGAGGACGCCGCCGTCCGCGACCTGATCAGCCGGATGGCGCGGCTGGCGGAGCAGGATCGCGCGCGCGGCGCGGTCCGGATGACACAGATGCGGAAGCGTCTCGCCTCGGCGCTGTCCTCGCGGATGGAGCAGGCGCAGCAGAAACTCGATCGCGCCGCCGCGCAGCGCGTGGTCGCATCGGCGAAAGCCATCGGCATGGACAACGCGCAGATCGCGGCGTTGCAGACGCGGGCCGGAAAGATCGCCCAGCCCGGCGACCGCGTGGCCGACACCCTCGGCGACATGACCCTGGTGCAGGCCGGCGGAAAGCTGGTCGCGGTCTCGCGCAGTTCGATCACCCGGAACGAATACGCCGAGTTCGCGAAAGCCACCGGCCGGGCGGCATCGTTGTGCCGCGAGAAGGCATCGCTGCTGCGGGTGCTCGCGCCGCGCACGTGGGAAACCCCCGGGTTCGAGCAGCCCGCCGGCGGCGCCGTGGTCTGCGTGTCGTGGCAGGACGCCGACGCCTTCGCCCGCTGGCACAGCCAGCGCAGCAAGTACCGCTACCGTCTGCCGAGCGCGGCCGAAGCCCAGGCCGCCGCGCGCAGCGACAGCGGCAAGGCGGTGGCCGAATGGTTGAACGACTGCGCCGGGGGCAGCTGCGTGCGTCGGATGACCGCGGGCCGCAGTTGGCGCGGCGCCGGCGGCGGCCGTCTGCTGGAAGCGGGACGCGGCTACGACGACGTGGGCTTCCGGCTGGTGCGGGAGCTGTGAGGCTCCGACGCTGAAGCTTCGAAAGTGAAGCTGGGAAAGTGAGTTCCGGCCGGACCTGACCCGTACAATCGCGGCATGTCGCCTCCCCACACGTTCGGCCGCCGCCTGCAGGGCCTGTTCATCACCGGACTGCTGACCCTGCTGCCGATCTGGCTGACCTGGGTGGTGGTCAAATTCGTGTTCGTGCTGCTGTCGGACGTGAGCCGCCCGTTCGTCGACCCGCTCCTGCAGAACCTCGCGATGACCGCGCCCGAAGCGTTGGGCTGGCTGGCGCAGTCGTGGGTGAAGACCGCGATCGGTCTCGTCGCCACGCTCGGCACCGTGCTGCTGGCCGGCTGGCTGACCCGGCGCATGCTCGGCCAGCGCATGCTGCGGTGGTTCGAGGCGCTGATCGCGCGGGTCCCGCTGGCGAACACGATCTACGGCAGCGCACGCAAACTGCTGGACATCCTGCAGACCAAACCCGACGGCACCCAGCGCGTGGTACTGATCGATTTCCCGCACACCGAAATGAAGACCCTGGGGTTCGTCACCCGGGTGATGCGCGAAGTGGGCACCGGCCGGGAATTGGCTGCGGTATACGTGCCGACCACGCCGAACCCGACCTCCGGTTATCTCGAAATCGTGCCGGTGGAGAAGATGACGCCGACCGACTGGACGGTCGATCAGGCGATGAGCTTCATCATCAGCGGCGGCGCGGTGGCGCCGGATTCGATTCCGTTCTCGGCGCCGCCGGCCACCGGCGGCGACGCCCACAGGGAGACACCATCGCCATGAGCATCCCTCTGCTCGAAGACCGCGCGACCCGGCTGTTCATCGCCCTCGCCGCCTTTTTCTGCGCGAATGCGGTGCTGGCGGAACTCATCGGCGTGAAGATCTTCGCACTGGAGGACACCCTCGGCATCGCGCCGCTGGAATGGAACCTGTTCGGGCAGACCGGTTCGCTGAGTTTCACCGCCGGCACCCTGCTGTGGCCGATCGTGTTCGTGTTCACCGACGTGATCAACGAGTTCTACGGCAAACGCGGCGTGCGGATGATCTCGTGGATGGCGGTGGCGCTGATCCTCTACGGCTTCGTCTTCGCTTTCGCCGCGATCCACCTCGCGCCCGCAGACTGGTGGGTGGAATCGGTGAAGGATCAGGGCGTCCCCGACTACCAGAAGGCTTTCGCCGCGGTGTTCGGCCAGGGCCTGTGGACCATCGGCGGTTCGGTGATCGCGTTCCTGCTGGGGCAACTGATCGATGTCTCGGTGTTCCACCGCATCCGCGGCATGACCGGCGAACGCTTCGTCTGGCTCCGCGCCACCGGGTCGACCGCGGTGTCGCAGCTGGTCGACAGTTTCGTGGTGCTGTACGTCGCTTTCGTGCTGGGTCCGCAGCAGTGGCCGACCTCGCTGTTCATGGCGGTCAGCTCGGTCAACTACGCCTACAAGATGCTGGCGGCGATCGCGCTGATCCCGCTGATCTATCTGATGCGGCGGGCGATCACCGGCTATCTCGGCGCCGAACGCGCCGAACAGTTGCGGCGACAGGCCGCGGACTGAGTTCCGGCCGCGCCGCCCGGACGTCGGCGCGACGATGCAGACACGACAATCGTCGCAGTGACCTTTGGCCGATGCCTTCGCGGTCGCCAGGCGCGAGGCTTGCGCCGTGCCGCGCCCCCCGTCGCGGTCCTTCCTGTCGCCGCCGTCAGGCCGCCACCGCCGGAGCTTCCCATGCGCCATCGATCCAACACCCGTTCGAACGCGCTGCTCGCGTTCGCCATCGCCACCGCCCTGCTCGGCGCCGGACTGCATCCGCAGACCGCACGGGCCACGCCGGCCACGCAGACCGCAGAATCGAAAGCGCAGCAGCTGAACCGCCTCTACGCCGAATACTGGGAAGAAACGCTCAAGTTCAATCCGATCCAGGCCACGTTCCAGGGCGACGCCCGCTACAACGATCAGATGCCGGATTTCTATTCCGCCGCCTTCCGCGCCGAAGCCGTCGCTTTCACCGCGCGCTGGCTGAAGCGGATCGAGGCGATCGGGCCGCAGGGGCTGAGCGGTCAGGATCTGCTGAGCTACGAGATCTTCGTCGAAGACGCGCGCGAAGCGCTCGAAAGCGAGAAATTCCCGACCTGGATGCTGCCGGTGAACCAGATGGGCAGCATGGTGACGTATGCGGCGATGCTCGGTTCGGGCACCAGCGCGCAGCCGTTCAAGACCGTGAAGGATTACGAGAACTGGCTGGCGCGCGGCAATCGCATGCCGGTGCTGCTCGACAGCATGATCGGCAACATGCGCGAAGGCATGAAGGCCGGCGTGGTGCAACCGCGCGCGCTGATGGTGAAGGTGGTGCCGCAGATCGATGCGCTGATCAAGGATGCGCCGGAAGACACCCTCTTCTGGGGCCCGATCAAGGCGATGCCCGTCGAGTTCTCCGACGCCGACAAGACCCGTCTCACCGCGGCCTATCGCGAGATGATCGAGAAACGGATGATGCCGGCGTTCCGCGAGCTGCGCGCCTTCATCGCCGACGAATATCTGCCGGCCACGCGCGACAGCGTCGGCATGGACAAGCTGCCCGGCGGCGCGGAGTGGTACGCGTTCAACGTGCGCCAGAGCACCACCACCGACCTCGGTCCGGCGCAGATCCACCAGATCGGCCTCGACGAAGTCGCGCGCATCCACGGCGAGATCCGCAAGATCATGGCCAAGGTCGGCTTCAAGGGTTCGCTGCAGGATTTCTTCAAGTTCATGCGCGAAGACAAGCGCTTCGAGTACGCGTCCGAAGAAGACCTGCTCAAGCACTATCGCGGCCTCGAAGAAAAGATCAACCGCCGCATCGGCGAGCAGTTCTCGCTGATGCCGAAGGCCGGTTTCGAGATCCGTCCGGTCGAACCCTTCCGCGCCCAATCCGCCGCCGGCGGCGAATACCAGGCACCGAGCGAAGACGGCAAGCGCCCCGGCATCTTCTACGTCAACACCTTCAATCTGCCGAGCCGCAAGCGCTGGGATGCCGAAGATCTGTATCTGCACGAAGCCATTCCCGGCCATCATTTCCAGATCGCGTTGCAGCAGGAGCTGAAGGACGTGCCGGCGTTCCGCCGCTTCGGGGGCGAGACCGCCTATGCCGAGGGCTGGGGCCTGTACGCCGAATCGCTGGGCAAGTCGCTGGGCGTGTACGAAGATCCCTACGACTACTTCGGTTATCTGCAGAACGAACTGTGGCGGGCGATCCGCCTGGTCACCGACACCGGCCTGCACAGCAAGGGCTGGACACGCGAGCAGGTGATCAAATACATGCTCGACAACTCCGCGGAGAGCGAAACCCAGTCCACCGCCGAGGCCGAGCGCTACATCGCCTGGCCGGCGCAGGCGCTCGCGTACAAGATCGGCGAACTGAAGATCCAGGAGCTCAAGCGTCGCGCGCAGACCACGCTGGGCGCGAAATTCGATCCCCGCGCGTTCCACGCCGAAGTACTGAAGGACGGCGCGGTGCCGCTGGACGTGCTGGAAGCGAAGATCGACCGCTGGATCGCGGCGCAGAAGAAAGGCTAAGCCGTTCGTCGCAGCGCATCGCTGCAGACATCCCCACGATCGAGACGACGCCCGCGCGAGCGGGCGCCGTCTTTGCAGGGATCAGTACGACTTGCTGGCGCGCATCGCGCGCACGCGCTCCGGGGTCGCGAACGCATCGCTGCGCGCCGTCGCCCAGTAGTCGCGGAACACCGCGTGCTCGCAGTGACGGCCGCCATCGAGCAGCGCGCCCGGCTCCAGAAAGCGATACAGCGCACGAAGCGAACGCACTTCGGTCGGCGATACGCGGCGCAGGATGTGTTCCGGCCCCAGTTCCGAGGGATGCGAGAGTCCGGCGGCGGCCAGCAAATCGCGCAACGCATGGACCGTGTTGTCGTGGAAGCGATGCACGCGGGTGGCCTTGTCCGGCACGTCGAGCCTGCGCCATCGCGATGGATCCTGGGTGGCGATACCGGTGGGACAACGGCTGGTATGGCAGCTCTGCGCCTGGATGCAGCCCAGCGCGAACATGAAGCCGCGCGCGGCGTTGCACCAGTCCGCGCCCATCGACAGGGTGCGCGCGATGTCGAAGGCGCTGGCGATCCGCCCGGCCGCACCGATGCGGATGCGATCGCGCAGACCGATCCCCACCAGCGTGTTGTGCACCAGCATCAGCGCTTCGTGCATCGGCACGCCGACATGATCGATGAACTCGGCCGGCGCCGCGCCGGTGCCGCCCTCGGCGCCATCGACGACGATGAAGTCCGGGAGCACACCGGTCTCCTGCATCGCCTTGGCGATCGCGAACCACTCCCAGGGATGGCCGATCGCGAGTTTGAAGCCCGCGGGCTTGCCGCCGGACAGTTCGCGCATCCTGGCCACGAACTGCAGCAGGCCGACCGGCGTGGAGAACGCCGAATGCCGCGGCGGAGAGACGCAGTCCACGCCCTGCGGCACACCGCGGGTGACGGCGATCTCGGGGCTGACCTTCGCCGCCGGCAACACGCCACCGTGGCCGGGTTTCGCGCCCTGCGACAGCTTCAATTCGATCATCTTCACCTGCGGGTCGCGCGCATTTTCGGCGAAGCGCGCCTCGCTGAAACTGCCGTCGTCGTTGCGACAGCCGAAATAGCCGCTGCCGATCTCCCACACCAGGTCGCCGCCGTGTTCGCGGTGATACGGCGAAATCGAACCCTCGCCGGTGTCGTGATAGAAGCCGCCGCGCTTCGCCCCCGCGTTCAGGGCGCGGATCGCGTTGGCCGACAGCGAGCCGAAGCTCATCGCCGAGATGTTGAACACGCTGGCGTCGTACGGCTGCGCCGTCTCCGCGCCGATGCGCACGCGGAAATCCGCCGAAGGAATCTCCGTCGGCACGATCGAGTGGTTGATCCATTCGTATTGATCGCCGTACACGTCCTGCTGGGTGCCGAACGGGCGCGTGTCGTTCGCCGCTTTCGCGCGCTGGTAGATCAAGGCGCGCTGCTGGCGCGAATACGGCACCTCGGCGGTGTCCGATTCGATGAAGTACTGGCGCATCTCCGGGCCGATGGACTCCAGCCCGTAGCGGAAATGCGCGAGGATCGGATAGTTTCGGCGCAGGGTGCTGCGGGTCTGCAACAGGTCCCAGGTGCCGAGCGCGGCGAAAGCGCCGAACACGGCCGGCAGCCAGATCCAGTCCGTGCCGTGGGCGACGACGAGCGCGAACGACAGCAACGTGAGCACGAGACTGGCGACATAGAGGGCGTAGCGCGACATGACCTTCCCCGGGCGATGATCGGACGATGGTAGAACGGAATGCCGCGTCGATCGCGGGTGCCGCGCATCGCGCGCGCCGGTCTCGCTCATCGGCACGACTTCATCGATATGGCTTTCATCGATCCAGCGAGCGGCATGGCCGGATCGAAAAACGATGCGCCGCTGCGACCTGCGCTTGTGGTGCCCGGGGTGGGACTCGAACCCACACGACTTGCATCGGGGGATTTTAAGTCCCCTGCGTCTACCGTTTCGCCACCCGGGCCGTTCGGTGCAGTGGGCGTGACCGCATCTTAGATGCACGGGGCCGGAAATCAACGACCGCGGCGACGATCGCGAACGCCGGACGCATCACGCGCCCCGATCCGCCCAGGGCGCCGTCTCGAACGCTTTCGCGAGGTGATCGATCAGCAGTTGCACGCGCGTCGGCCGCACCCGGCCGGGCGGCGTGACGATGTGCAGCGCGATCGGCGGCGGCGACCACGCCGGCATCACCGCTTCGAGCCGGCCCTCGCGCAATTCGCGCCAGACCAGGAACTCCGGCTGCAGCGCGACGCCGAGGCCGGCGACCAACGCCGGATTCAGCGCTTCGGCGTTGTTGACGCGCAATGCGGCCTGCACGCTGATCGAGAAATCGCCGTGCTGCGCATGGCCGAACCGCCAGGCCGCGCCGAAGCGCGATTGGGTGTAGAACAGCGCGTCGTGATGCGCCAGCTCGCGCGGATGCTCCGGCCTGCCGCGCTTCTCGAAATAGGCCGGCGCACCGACCAGCAGCACGCGCACGCCGCACAGGCGACGCGCCAAGAGGCTCGAATCGGCCAGCGCGGAGATCCGCAGCGCCAGATCGAAACCGCCGCCGACCAGATCGACGAGTCCGTCGTCGAAATCGATCTCCAGAGTGATGTCCGGATGCCGCGCCATGAACGCCGGCAGCACCGGCGACAGATGCGCGATCCCGAACGACATCGGCACCGCCAGCCGAACGTGACCACGCGGATGCCGCGCCTGCGCGGTGATCTCGGCCTCCACCGCCTCGCCCTCCGCGAGGATCCGGCTGGCGCGCTCCAGCGCCGCGCGGCCGCTTTCGGTCAGCGCCATCCGCCGCGACGTGCGGTGGAACAACACCGTCTTCAGGCGCGTTTCAAGGCGAGTGATGGCCTTGGAGATGGTGGCCTGCGACAACCCGAACTCCGCCGCCGCGCGCGCGAAGGAGCCGGTTTCAGCGACCTTGGCGAAGATCGCCCAGGCTTCCAGGTCGGGCAGTTTGTGCATGGCGTGGCCTCATCCCGATGCATGTCGATATTGGAAAGAATGCTTTTCCACTCTTTCCATTCTAAACCTGATCCAGGAAGCCTATCGTGGCGTCCATCCACTCCGCACACGCCAAGGAGCCACGACATGATCCAGCATCGTCCCTTCGACACCCTCGGCGGCGCCGACCACGGTTGGCTCGACGCCAAGCATCACTTCTCCTTCGCCGGCTACCACGCCCCCGACCGCATGGGCTGGGGCGCGCTGCGGGTCTGGAACGACGACACCATCCAGGCCCAGACCGGTTTCCCGCCCCATCCGCATGCGGACATGGAAATCGTCACCTACGTCCGCGAAGGCGCGATCACGCATCAGGACAACCTGGGCAACCGCGGCCGCACCGAAGCCGGCGATGTCCAGGTGATGAGTGCGGGCACCGGCATCCAGCACGCCGAGTACAACCTGGAACCGGGCACGACCCGCATCTTCCAGATCTGGATCATCCCGGACGCCCGCGGCGGCGCGCCGACCTGGGGCAGCAAGCCGTTCCCGAAAGGCGACCGCAGCGGCCGCTTCACGGTGCTGGCCAGCGGCCTCGACGGCGATGGCGACGCCCTGCCGATCCGCGCCGCCGCCCGCGTGCTGGGCCTGAGCCTGACGGCCGGCGAATCCGCCGAGTACGACTTCGGCGCCGACCGCTACGGCTATCTGGTGCCGGCCAAGGGCACGGTCGAGATCAACGGCCTGCGCATCGACGCCCGCGACGGCGCCGCGATCCGCGACGAACGCACGATCCGCGTCACCGCGCTCGAAGACGCCGAACTGGTGCTGGTCGACAGCGCACCCTGATCGGCGTCCAGGCGATCGCTGATCACGACCTCTCATCGCAATCCAACACTCCAACACTCCAACACACGACGAGGAATCCCATGGCCAAGGTCCTGGTGCTGTACTACTCCGCCTACGGGCATATCGAAACGATGGCGCAGGCGATCGCCGAAGGCGCACGCGGCGCCGGTGCCGAGGTCGACATCAAGCGCGTGCCCGAACTGGTGCCCGAAGACGTCGCACGCCGTTCCCATTACAAGCTCGATCAGGCCGCGCCGATCGCCACCGTCGAGGATCTCGCGAATTACGACGCGATCGTGATCGGCACCGGCACCCGCTTCGGGCGGATGTCGTCGCAGATGGCCAACTTCCTCGATCAGGCCGGTGGCCTGTGGGCGCGCGGCGCGCTGCACGGCAAGGTCGGCGCCGCCTTCACCTCCACCGCGACACAGCACGGCGGCCAGGAAACCACGCTGTTTTCGATCATCACCAACCTGCTGCATTTCGGCATGGTGATCGTGGGCCTCGACTACGGGCATGCCGGCCAGATGCGAGTCGACGAAGTCACTGGCGGCTCGCCCTACGGTGCGACCACCATCGCCGGCGGCGACGGTTCGCGCCAACCCAGCGAGACCGAACTGGACGGCGCGCGCCATCAGGGCCGCGTCGTCGCCGAAACCGCCATCCGCCTCAAGCGTTGAATCGCGCCGAATCGCTCCGATTCAGCCCCGCGTGCAAACCCCATCCACTCATCACGGGAACGACCATGAACACTCCGGAACATACCGATATCGCCACGGTCCATGCGCACAGCGGCGGTGCGCCGTATCGGGTCGAGTTCCGCGACGATCTCGCGCATGCGTGGCTGTCGGATATGCCCGCCGAACAGGACGGTGCGAATACCGGTCCGACCCCCGAGCACCTGCTGTTGTCGAGCCTCGGCGCATGCACCGCGATCACCCTGCGCATGTACGCGGCACGCAAGCGATGGCCGCTGGAAGCGGTGGACGTGGAACTGCAGTTCAACCCGGACGGCAAGCCGGCATCCGGAACGGAGTTGCGGCGGCGGATCGTGCTGCGTGGCCCGCTCGACGACGCGCAGCGCGAACGCCTGCTGCAGATCGCCAACGCCTGCCCGATCCACAAGGCGCTGACCGGCGAGATCCGCATCGCGAGCGCGCTGGCGGATGCCGGCGCGTGAGGCCATTCCATCCCGACTTCGTCGGGACGAATGGCGCAAGCGGCGGCGTTGCCGATGCCAACAAAAAACCGCCGAGGCGGGTGCGAACTGGATGATGGATGACAACAAAAACCCGCCTGGGCGGGCGCGAATTCATCCAAAACAAAAAACCCGCCGAGGCGGGTTTTTGCGAAACTGGAGGCTTGGGTCGGAATTGAACCGGCGTACGCGGCTTTGCAGGCCGCTGCATAACCACTCTGCCACCAAGCCGGTGACGTGATCATAGCGGGAGACGATGTCGCTGTGGTGACGATCGCGACGACCAAGCCAGGAAGCATCCTGCTTCGACACCGGGACCGCCGACGCGCGGCGATACATCCCTTTGAGACGACGAACCCCGGCATTGCCGGGGTTCGCTGGAAACTGGAGCGGGAAACGAGACTCGAACTCGCGACCCCGACCTTGGCAAGGTCGTGCTCTACCAACTGAGCTATTCCCGCGGTGGAATTGAAATTTTAGCGTCTGTTGCGGCGGTGTCAACACTCTTTTTTTCATCGGCCATCAAGGCCGGCCACGCCGAGATCAGATAGTGGGCGCCGGACCACAGCGTCAGCAGCGCCGCCGCGGCCAACATCCAGTCGCCGATGTGGAAAATCGGGTCGCCGGGCCACGGCGCAGGTTTGCGGCCGGGCACCACGGAATACAACAGGCACACCAGCGCGACCATCTGCACCACGGTCTTGATCTTGCCGATGGCGGCGACCTTCACCGTCGCGCGTTGTCCGATTTCCGCCATCCATTCGCGCAACGCCGACACCGCGATCTCGCGGCCGACGATGACCGCCGCCCAGAACGCCATCCACGGCGTGGGATGGCCCTGCACGATGAGGAACAGCGCCACCGCCACCATCAGCTTGTCGGCCACCGGATCGAGAAACGCGCCGAACGCGGAATGCAGCTGATAACGCCGCGCGATCCAGCCGTCCAGCCAATCGGTGATCGCGGCCAGCGCGAACAGCGCGGCGGTCGCGAAATTGGTCCACGCATACGGCAGGTAAAAGACCACGACCAACACCGGGATCATCACGATCCGCGCGAGGGTCAGCATGGTCGGTACCGTCAGCTTCATGGGGTTCCTTGCGATGGGAGTCCGTGGAGGGAGCCGTAGATGCGTTCGGCCAGCGCGGCGTTGATGCCTTCGACCCGGGCGATCTCCTCGATCCCCGCCGCCTTCAGGCCGCCCAACCCTCCGAAATGCCGCAACAGATTAGCGCGTCGACGGGGGCCGATGCCCGGAATCTCTTCGAGCTTGCTCGCATTCCGCGCCTTCTGTCGCCGTCCGCGATGGCCGGTGATCGCGAAACGGTGCGCTTCGTCGCGCACCTGCTGGATCAGTTGCAGACCCGGCGAGCTCGCGCCGGGGCGCAGTTCGCGGCCCGGCCTTCCATCGGCGCCGGGCAGCAGCAGGGTCTCGTCGCCGGGACGGCGGGCTTCGCCCTTGGCCACGCCGACCACATACACGTCGACCACGCCCAGATCCGCCAGCACGCCGTTGGCCTGCGCCACCTGCCCGGCGCCACCGTCGATCAACAGCAGGTCCGGCAATACCGCCCGCGGTGGTCGTGGAGCGATGCCGCTTTCGTCGTCCCCGGCGCTCTGCGGGCCGGTCGCCTCCGATACCGGCGACTGCGGTGCGGCGGCCTCGACCGCCTTCCTGAACCGGCGCTCCAGCGCCTGGCGCATGGCCGCGTAGTCGTCGCCGGGCTCGATACCCTCGATGTTGTAACGCCGGTACTGGCCACGGACCGGGCCCTCGGCGTCGAACACCACGCACGAGGCCACGGTGGCCTCGCCCATGGTGTGGCTGATGTCGAAGCATTCGATCCGCTGCGGCACTTCGTCCAGCCCCAGCAGGTCGCGCAACCCTTCGGCGCGGGCGCGCTGCGCGGCGTTGCTGCCCACTTCCGTGGCCAGCGCCATCTCGGCGTTGCGGCGCACCAGATCGAGATAGCCGGCGCGTTCGCCGCGGACATTGGATTTGAGCTGGACCTTGCGCCCGGCCGCCGCGCCCAGCGCTTCCTCGATCAATTCGCGATCGTCGATCTCGCGATCGAGCACGATCTCGCGCGGCGGGGTCTGTTCGGCGTAGTACTGCGACACGAACGCGCCCAGCACTTCCGCCGCGCCGTCCTCGCCGTTGGTCTTCGGAAAGAAACTGCGGGTGCCAAGATTGCGGCCGTCGCGGAACATCAGCAGCATCACGCAGGCCTGTGCGCCCTGCATCGCCACCGCCAGCACGTCGAGGTCGGCGGCGCTGCCGTCGACGTACTGCCGCGACTGCAGCTTGCGGATCGACGCGATCAGATCGCGCAGCCGCGCGGCCTCCTCGAAGTCGAGACGCGCGCTGGCCTCTTCCATCGCCGCGCCCAGTTCGGCGGTGAGATCGTCGCTGCGGCCGTCGAGGAACATCGTCGCCTGTCGAACCGCGTCGGCGTAATCGCGCGCCGGCACCAGGCCGACGCAGGGCGCGCTGCAACGGCCGATCTGGTGCTGCAGACAGGGCCGCGAGCGGTTGCGGAAGACGCTGTCCTCGCAACTGCGCAGGCGGAAGATCTTCTGCATGAGGTTGAGAGTCTCGCGCACCGCCAACACACTGGGATACGGGCCGAAATAGCGGCCGGGCAGCGAACGCGCGCCGCGATGGAACGCGATCCGCGGCCACGATTCGCGGGTGAGCACCACGTACGGATAACTCTTGTCGTCGCGCAGCAGCACGTTGTAGCGCGGATGCAGCGATTTGATCAGCTGGTTTTCCAGCAGCAGCGCTTCGGCGGGCGTGCGGGTGACGGTCACGTCCATGCGCGCGATCTGCGCCACCATCGACGCGGTGCGCGTGGGCAGCGCCTTGGTGAAATAGCTGGCGACGCGCTTCTTCAGCGATGCCGCCTTGCCGACGTAGAGCAGGCCGCCGTCGGCTGCGTACATCCTGTACACGCCGGGCGCGGTGGTCAGCTCACGGGCGTATTCGCGGCCGTCGAACGCATCGTCGGCCGGCGGGGGGACGGCCTTCGGGGTCATTCGCCGTCATTCACCGATGGGAATCTGCCGCAGGCTGCCGTCGCCGGTATCGAAACGCAGCACCGCATGGGCGTCGGTGTCGGCGATCCAGACCACGCCGTTGTGCACCGCGAGGCCGGCGGGGCCGTGCAGGCGCTGCGGCAGGCTGATCGTGCTGACTTCGCCGCCGCCCAGACGCAGGGTGCGCAACTGATCGTTGCCGCTGTCGGCAATCCACAGCACCGGCGCGTTGCCGTCGAGGCTGATCGCCTGCGGCTGCTGCAGCAGGGCATCCGTGCGCGAACCTTCGACGTTGCCGAAGCGCCATGCGCCCTGCCCGACCAGCGTGGTCACCTGGCGCGTGCGCAGATGCACGCTGCGGATGGCAGAACCGGCTTCATCGCAGACGTAGAGGATCTGCTGCACGACCGAAAGCGCGCTGGGGCCCACGAAAGCCGCGGCCGCGCCTTCGCCGTCGACCAGATCCATCGCGCCCGAGCCCGCGAGCAACCGCAGCGAGCGCTCGCCCAGATCGTAGGCCCAGATCCGGTTGTCGCCGGCGGTGGCGATGCAGACGAGATTCGACGGCGAGACCGCGACCGCGCGCGGCTGATCCAGCGCCACCGAGCGTGGATCGTGGACCACGCCTTCGACCGGGGTACCGTGGCGGCCGGCGCCGACGAGCGTGTCGACATCGCCGGTGCTGAGCTTGATCCGGCGGACCGCATGATTGCCGGTGTCGGCGACGTACAGCGCGTCGCGCTGCAGGCACAGGCCCTGCGGGTTCTGGAACGCGGCGAGTTCCATCGGACCGTCGATGAAACCCGGCCCGCCGCTGCCGAACTGGCGATGGATGCGGCCGGTCGGCGTGCATTCGAGCACGCGATGGTGGCCGGAATCGACCACGTAGACGTACTGGTTGTTGGCGACGATGCCCATCGGGAAACGCAGCGGCAGATCGGGCTCGCGGTTGCGGCGCAGCTCGATCGGATCGGGATTCGCCGATTGCGGCACGGACTCGGCGCGCAGCCGGGAGACCAGCGCCTCGAGATCGCGGACGGGCGTGTCGCCGACGATCCGGTCGCGCACCCGGCCTTCGCCGTCGAGCAGAACCACCGTCGGCCAGGCATCGATGCCGTAGTGCTGCCACATCACCCAGTCGGCATCGTGCGCGATCGGGAAATCCAGCGGCAGCCGGTGCAGGCGCTTCAGCGCGCGGCGCGGGTCGCGCTCGTGATCGAAACGCGGAACGTGGATGGCGACCACGTGCAGATGCTCGGCATGGCGTTTGCGCAGGGTCGCGAGGTCAGCGAGGCGCTGCTGGCACCAGGCCGACCCGGCGTTCACGAAGGCGAGCGCGGTCAACTTGCCGCTCAACTGCGACATCCGCAGCGGCTTGGCGAGATTCAGCCATTCGAGGCTGGCCGGGAATTCGGGGGCGGGCGTCATGTCCATCAGTGGATCAGCATCCCCAGTCCGGGCGCGAGCGTCAACCTGCCATCGCATCCGGGGACGGCGAACGCAGAAGGGCGAGCAATCACGCGGTCCTCGCCAGACGATCCACGATGCCGGCGGCCGCGGCATCGATCATGGCCCAGACCCGGCGGAAATCTTCGGCGCTGCCGGTGTAGGGGTCGGGAATCTCGGCGCCCGCGCCCTGGCCTGCCCATTCCAGCAGCAGGGCGGCCTGCGCCGGCGATGCGGTCGGCGCCATCGCGCGGACATCGCGCAGAACGCTGCGGTCGGCGCAGAGCAGCCAGTCGAAGTCGGTGAAATCGCTCGACCGCAGCTTGCGCGCACGCTGGGCGCGGATGTCGACCCCGGCATCGGCGGCGATCGCGATGCTGCGCCGGTCCGGCGGCTCGCCGGCATGCCAACCGCCGGTGCCGGCGGAGTCGACCTCGACCCAGTCCAGACCCCGGCGGTCGAGATGCGCGCGCAGCGCGCCCTCGGCCAACGGCGAGCGGCAGATATTGCCCAGGCAGACCATCAACAGGCGCATCGTCAGACCTCGCCAAGCGTGGCGAGATGGCGCTCGGCCCGCGCCAGATCTTCGGGCGTATCGATGCCCGGCGGGAACGCGGCCGGCGTCAGCGCGACCGCGATCCGATGGCCGGCCTCCAGTGCCCGCAGTTGCTCCAGCGATTCGATCCGCTCCAGCGGCGACGGCGGCAGCGCGGCGAATCGGGTGAGGAAGCCCGCGCGATAGCCGTAGATGCCGATGTGCCGCAGCCACGGCCCGTCCGGCGGCAACGTCGTGCGATCGCGCGCGAAGGCGTCGCGCGCCCACGGCAGCGGTGCGCGGCTGAAATACAGCGCATCGCCGTTCGCGGCGCGGACCAGCTTGACCGTGTTCGGGTCGAACAGCGCTTCGATCCCGTCGATCGGCGTCGCCAGCGTGCTCATCGGCGCGCCCGAGGCGATCAGGGTCTCGGCCACGGCGCGGATGCCGGCCGCGGGAGCGAAGGGTTCGTCGCCCTGCAGGTTCACGACCACGGTATCGTCGCCCCAGCCGGCGATCGCGGCGCATTCGGCCAGGCGATCGGTGCCGGACGCATGCCCGGACGAGGTCATCGCGATGCGCACGCCGCTGCCGTCGAGCGCGTCTGCGATCCGCGCATCGTCGGTGGCGACCCAGACCTCGCGCGCGCCCGCCGCCAGCGCCCGGCGCGCGACGTGCAGCACCAGCGGCTCGCCGCCGAGCGGACGCAGCGGCTTGCCGGGCAGGCGCGAGGCCGCGTAGCGGGCGGGAATGGCGACGACGAAATCGGTGCTCATGACGGTGCTCATGGCCGCATCACCGCCTCTGCAGCGCGCCGATGCCGGCCCAGCTCCAGCCGGCGACGACCACGCCCAGCCAGAGGAACGCGATCGCGAAACAATCGCCGGCGAAGGGGATGAACGGGAACGAATTGAGTTCGGGCTGCTCCAGCAACAGCGGCCACAGCTCCAGTTCGACGAAGTCCAGCAGGGTGCGCACGCCCATCCACATCGGCACCAGCCAGCCGGTCGACAGCAGCACGAGCAGCCCCCGGACGCCCGGCGTCTTCGTGGTGAACGCGCCGTGGGTATGCGTTTTCCTGGTGTGCATCTGCGTCATGCGCGCGTTCCTTTCGTGATCGTGTGGAGGCGGTCCAGCAGGGCCACCCAGAACGCTTCCGGCAGCAGCGCGCGGATCGGCACGCCGTACAGACCGTCGGCGGCGAGCGCCGCGCATTTCACCGCAT
The DNA here is from genome assembly GCA_946480825.1 of uncultured Lysobacteraceae bacterium. The sequence goes on along the minus strand of CAMLLG010000032.1, from coordinate 13,446 downwards.
CCTTCTCGGTCATCAACACCGGCAGTTCGCTGCCGAAGGCCAGATCGGCGGCGGTGTAACGATGGTGGTCGGGAAACGCGTGCGGCACCACGGCGATGCCGAGGCCGCGCAGCATCGCGAAGAACCGCTCGGGATCGCCGATGCCGGCGACCGCGTGCACGCGCTGCCCCGCGAAGGCGGACAGCGGCGCGGTGCGTGCCCCGCGCAGTGCGACGACATCCTGAGACGCCAGCCGCATCGGCCATTCGCCGAAGCCCGCCTCGGCGCGATGATGCGCGTCACCCTGCGCGGCATCGGGCACGACGTCATCGGCGCCGAGATTCGCCACCCGGAAATCGCAGCGTTCGCCGCGTTCGGGCGGTTCGCGCATCGGCCCGGCCGGCAAGGGACGACGATTGCCGTAACGACGGCGGCCGTCGATCACTTCGATTTCGAGATCGCGCGCCAGCCGGTAGTGCTGCAGGCCGTCGTCGCAGACGACGATGTCGCAGCCGGCCTCGACCAGCGCCGCCGCTGCGGCCACGCGGTCGGCGTCGACCCGTACCGGCGCGCCGGTGCGGCGCGCGATCAGTACCGGTTCGTCGCCGCCCAGCGCCGGATCGGTCGCGGCATCGACCCAGCGCGCGGTGCCGGCCTGCGCGCGGCCGTAGCCGCGGCTGGCGACGCCCGGCTGGAACCCCTCGGCCCGCAGCCGTTCGACCAGCGCGATCGTCAGCGGCGTCTTGCCGCTGCCGCCGGCGATCAGATTGCCGACCACCAGGACCGGCCGCCCGGGATGACGGCTGCGCAGCACGCCCCTGCGATACAGCGACGCGCGCACGGCGACCACGGCCGCGTAGGCGCCGGCCAGCGCCCGCGCCGGCCATGGCGCCGCGCTGCCGTCGAACCAGTAGGCCGGCGGTTGGCGCCGCGCACCCCTCATGCCGGCGCGTCGACGCCGGCCGCTGCGCCATCCGCTTCGCGGAACTGCATGCGGTGCAGGTGCGCGTACAGCCCGCCATGCGCGAGCAGTTCGGCATGGGTGCCCCGCTCCACCAGCCGGCCATGGTCGAGCACCAGCACCTGGTCGGCATGCTCGATCGTGGACAGGCGATGGGCGATGACCAGGGTCGTGCGGTCGGGCATCAGCCGGTTCAGCGCGTCCTGCACCAGCCGCTCGGATTCGGTGTCGAGCGCGGCGGTGGCTTCGTCGAGGATCAGGATCGGCGCGTCCTTGAGGATCGCGCGGGCGATGGCCAGCCGCTGTCGCTGCCCGCCGGACAGACGGCCACCCTTGCTGCCGATGCCGGTGTCCGCGCCGTCGCTCAGTTTGTCGACGAATTCGCTGGCGTTCGCGGCGTCGAGCGCGCGGCGCACGCCCTCCTCGCCGGCGGTCGCGAGTTCGCCGTAGGCCACGTTCGCGGCGACGCTGCCGTCGAACAGCATCACCTGCTGCCCGACCAGCGCGATCTGCCGGCGCAGGTCGGCGAGGCGGTAATCGGCGATCGGCAGGCCGTCGAGCAGGATCTCGCCGGCCTCCGGCTCGTAGAACCGCGGAATCAGCTTGATCAGCGTCGACTTGCCGCTGCCGGAACGGCCGACGATGGCGGTGACCGTGCCCGGCTTCGCGACGAAGGAAATGTCGTCCAGGGCCGGCTGCGCCTGCCCGGGATAACGCGCGTCGACGGCGCGGAATTCCAGCGCCCCGCGCGCGCGCTCGATCGTCTGCGTGCCGCGGTCGCGCTCTTCGTCGGCATCGAGCACGCCGAACAACCGCTCGGCCGACGCGATGCCCTTCTGCAGCATGTTCTGCACGTTGGTGAGCTGCTTCAGCGCCGGGATCATCGCCATCATCGACATCATGAGCGTGACGAAACCGCCGGCGCTCAGGCGCCCGGCCACCGCTTCGCGGCCGGCGAAGAACAGCAACAGCGCGAGACCGATCGCGCCCATCAACTGCACCACCGCCGAGGAAATGCTGCGGGTGGATTCGACCTTCATGGCGAGGCGGAGATTTTCGTCGGCGAGCGCGCCATAGCGGCCCAGTTCCGCCGCCTGCGCGCCGTAGATCTTCACTTCCTGCTGATTGTTGAGGGTCTGGTCAGCGGCCTGGAGCAGACGCCCGCCGCTTTCCTGCACCCGGTGGCTGAAGCGGCGATAGCGCCGGGCGACCTTGTTCATCAGGAACGCCAGCGGCGGTGCCATCACCAGGATCGCGATGGTGACCTGCCAACTCGTCCACAGCATCACCGCCAGCGCGCCGATGATCTGGAACGACTGCTGCAGCATCACCTTGGCGGCGTCGACCGCGGCGTTCGCGACCTGATCGCTGTCGGAGCCGAGGCGCATCAGCATCGCCGGCACCGGCTCGCTGTCGAAGCGCAGCCCGGGCAGGCGCAGATATTTGCCGAGCACGCGCACGCGCAGGTCGCGGGCGATGCTGCGCGCGGAGCGGCCCATGCACACGTCGGTGACGTAGCCGGCGATGCCGCGGACCACGAACAGGCCGACGATCGTCAGCGGCAGGATCAGGCTGAGCGTGGTGTTGCGGCTGATGAAGGTCTCGTTGACCACCGGCTCCATCAGTTTCATGAAGGCGGAGCCGGCCGCGGCTTCGATCAGCATCCCCACCAGCGCGAGCACCAGCAGCGGCCGATACGGCCGGGCGAAGCCGAGAAGGCGCCGGTAGATCGGCCACGCCGGGGCGCGGTCGGAGTCGCTCACCTGCGCGCTCCCGCGGGCTCCGGCTTCGGCGCCGACGTCGACGCGGCCTGCGCATCGGTGCGCTGTTCCGGCGCGGTCGCGATGCTGATCTGGCGGAAGCCCAGCTGGCCCAGGGCATCGAGTGCGGTCACCACCGATTGATGCGGCGTGCGCGCGTCGGCACGCAGCAGCACCGGGCGTTTGCGGCTTTCGTGGTTCGCACCATCGCCCGCGACCTCGACGATCGTGCGCTTCAGCGATTCGACATCGGTGCGCAACGCCTCGCGGTCCTGCACGAAGTAGCGGCCCTCGGCGTTCACCAGCACGCTCAGCGCCTTCGACGCCGCCTCGCTGGGCTCGCCGTCGGCCTGCGGCAACTGCAGCTTCAGCACCGAGCGCGCGTCGAAGGTGGTGGTGACGACGAAGAAGATGATCAGGATCAGGATCACGTCGATCAGCGGCACGAGATTGATCTCGGGCTCGTCGTCGGCGCGGAAATCGCGGATGCGCATCGCGGTCAGACCCCCGACACCGGCGGCGTGATGCCGCGCGCGCCGGCCGCCATCTGCGCCGAAGCCTTGGGCGTGTCGAGGGTGTCGAGCAACTGGATCGCCTCGTGCTCCATGTCGACGATGTAGCCGGCGATGCGTCCGCGGAAATAGCGATGGAACATCAGCGCCGGGATCGCGACGATCATGCCGGTGGCGGTGCAGATCAGGGCCTTGCCGATCCCGCCGGCGAGCTGGTTCACGTCGCCGATGCCGCTGTCGAGGATGCCGAGGAACATCTGGATCATGCCGACCACGGTCCCGAACAGGCCCAGCAGCGGGCCGGCGGCGGCGATGGTGCCGAGAGTGTTGAGGAATTTTTCCATCCGGTGCACCAGATGGCGGCCCACGTCCTCGATGCGTTCGCGGATCTGGTCGCGGGGGCGCTGGCGCACGTCCAGCGCGGCGGCCAGCAGCGCGCCAAGCGGCGAGGTGCGGCGCAGCGAGTCGATGTGCGAGGGGTCGAGATTGCCGCGCGCGGCCCAGGCGCGGACTTCATCGCCCAGGCCGGGCGGCAACACGGTCTTGCGGCGGAGGGTCCAGAACCGTTCGAGGATGATGCCCAGCGCGACCACCGTCAGCAGCAGCAGGGGAATCATCGGCCATCCGCCCGCCTTGACCAGTTCCAGCACGTCGCATCCTCCGGCCCGGGGCCTTGTTCATTCAGGGACATGGACAACGCCGATCATCCGGTATCTCGTTCGGCGTCGCCGCGGCACGGGGTGCGCCGTCGGCATCGCCATAGGATAGCCCACGCGCCCACGCCTGCCTGCCGGCCGCGTCCCACATCCGGCGATGGCGTCCGCGCTCGCTCGCGAACGTCGTCCCGCCGGGGCCCAGCCGGAAGCGCAGGGCGCCGGCCTCGGCGGTCAGCGGCGTCCGCGCGCCGCGATGGCGCCACAGATCGACGACCTCAGGCTTCGGATGCCGGAACCGGTTGCCGTAACCGGCGGAGACCGCCGCGAAACGCGCCCCGGTGGCCGCGACGAAGCCCGGATCGGAGGACCCGTCGCTGCCGTGATGCGCGACCAGCACCACCTCGGCCCGCAGCGCGGCCGGATCGCGCCGCAGCAGATCGCGTTCGACCACCTCGCCGATGTCGCCGGTCAACAGGAACGCGCCGTGCGCGGTTTCCACCCGCAGCACGCAGCTGGATTCGTTGCGCAGATACGGGAAGTGCGGCGGCGGGTGCAGGAAGCGGAAACGCACGTCGTCCCAGGTCCAGGCGGTGCCGGCGCGGCACTCGCGCAGGCCCGCGATCGTGGCGTCGAGTCCGCTGTCCGTCGGCGCATACCCCCGGGTCATCGGGAACACGGCGGCGACCGCATCGAAACCCCCGGCATGGTCGTTGTCGCCATGGCTGATCACCGCCGCATCGAGCGCACGCACGCCCAGGGCGCGCAGCGCGGGCACGACCGCGCGTTCCCCGGCATCGAAACCGTCGGGCACCGCCGGGCCCATGTCGAACAGCAACTGGTGATGCGCGGTGCGCACCAGCACCGACAGCCCCTGGCCGACATCCAACACCACCAGTTCGGCCTCGCCGCTGCGCGGCGGATCGCGATCCGGCCACAACAGCGGCAGCCACAGCAGCAGCGCCAAGGGCTTGCCGGGTGCGCCGCGCGGCAGCAGCCAGCAGAACGCCGCCAGCAAGGCCAGCGGCAGTGCGTACCACCCCGGCTCCGGCAACCAGAACAGCGCCAGCGGACTGTCGCCGATCCACCCGAACAACCGCCAGCTCGGATCGAACGCTGCCGACGCCAGGCGCCACAGCGGCGCGCCCCAACCGGCATGGAGCGAATCGAGCGCGGTGCCCAGCAACGACAGCGGCACCACCACCAGACTCCACCACGGAATCGCGATCAGATTGGTCAGCGGCCCCGCCAGTGACGCTTGTCCGAAGAGCACAGCCCCCAACGGCAACAGGCCGACCGTCGCCACCGCCTGCGCCGACAGGAAATCGCGGAGCGGATGCCCGCTGCCGCGCGGCAGGCACCACAGCAGCCACGCCACGCCGCCGAAGCTCAGCCAGAAACCGGCGGTAAGCGCCGACAGCGGATCGCACAGCAACACCGCGATCAGCGCCAGCGACAGCGCGTCCACCGGTCGCCAGCCGCGACGCGACAGTCGCGCCGCGGCCACTACCGCGATCATCAGCACCGTGCGCACCGTCGGCAGCGCGAACCCCGCGAGCGCGGCGTACAGGGCCGCACCGCACAACGCCGCGACGATCGCCGCCTGCGCGCGCGGCATCCGCCGTCCCAGCCCCGGACACAACCACCACAGCGCGCGTGCGATCAGCGCGAAGAATCCGGCGACCAGACCGACGTGGAAGCCCGAGATCGCGATCAGATGCGTCAGCCCGGTCGCGCGCAGCCGCGCCCAGTCCTCCTCGCTGAGGCCGCGGGTGTCGCCGAGCGCGAGCGCGCGCACGAAACGCGCGCCCTCGCCGCGCACGGCATCCGCGATCCGCTGCGACATCGCCTCGCGCCAGGCGTGCAACCCGCGCGGTCGCGCCGTTTCGCGCGCGGTCGCGGGGTCGCGCACATGACCGGTGGCGACGATGCGATCGACCAGCGCATGCTTCTCGCTGTCGACGCCGCCCGGATTGCGCAGCCCGCGCGGCGCGCGCAGCTTCGCGGTCAACGCCCAGCGGCTGCCGGCCGTCAGCCGCAGTCGTGGCGCATCGGCCGGAATGGCGCGGGGATCGAGGCCGCGCGCATTGAAGCTGGGCGCATCGAAATCGTCGTACCACGCCAGACGCACACGCCGTCCGCGCAGCGCCTGCGGTTGCATCGCCGTATCGTCGACGCGCAGCACGAACCGCGTGCGCCGCGCCTCGTGCTGGGGAAGCGCCACGACCGTACCGATCAACGCGACCTGCGTGTGTTCCATCTTTGGCGGCAACTGTCGCTGCAGCGCCACGAGCGCATGCGTGCCGGCAAGCGCGAATCCCAGCGCGAACACCGCCAGCCATCGCCACGTTCGCCGCGACGCCGACGGCAGCACGGTCGCGGTGAGGGCCGCGATCGCTGCCATCACGCACAACAATCCGGCATCGGGCGGCACCGGCAGCCACAGGCAGGTCATCGTGCCGGCCAACAGCGCGAGCGCGAAACGCAGATCGAACACGGTGGACTCCAGCGGACCAGGGAGCCTGCAGCGTCGCGTCCGGGGCGTCTTCCGGATATCGGCGCAGCGCCTGTCGTCGTGTCGGGCTTTTCCGACATGGCCGCCACGATCCGCGCGACGGGATACGATGCACGCACCGTCCACGCGCTGCCGCCCATGTCGACATCGATCCTCCGCCGGGCCGTCGCGGCCGATATTCCCGGGCTCTGGGAAGTCCGCTATGCGGTGACCGAGAACACGCTCACGCCGGGCACGATTTCCGATGACGAGGTGCGCGCCGCGATCGAAGACACCGGCCGCGGCTGGGTGATCGAAGAGAATGGGCGCATCGAAGGCTTCGCCGTCGGCAATGGCCAAAGCGGCAACGTCTGGGCGCTGTTCGTGCGTCCGGAATCGCAGGGACGCGGGCTCGGCCGTCGCCTGCATGCCGCGATGATCGATTGGTTCCTGACCCAACCCGTGTCCGTACTCTGGCTGACCACCGGCACCGGGACCCGCGCACGGGTTTTCTACGAACGCCACGGTTGGCGCGATGCCGGCGACGCCGGCCGCGGCGAGACCCGGTACGAACGCACGAACGCGGCCTGAAAGGCACCCGCCGACTCCGAAAACCGACGGCCGTCGCGTATGCGATGAGGGCCAGGTAAACGATGCCGGCCCCGATCCCTTCCGGGCCGGAAAATTCAGCCCGCCGTTAACCGCGCGGCCCTAGCGTGCCGGTCGCGCCATTCCGGCGTCCGGAGTCCACCATGCCTCGCATCGCCGCTTCGATTCTCGCCGCCGCCCTGATCGTTCCGATGGCCGCCAGCGGCATCGCCTCCGCGCAGAACGTCACGTCTTCACTTCCGGCCGAAAGCAGGTACGCGCCGTCCGACGCGCCCTATTACGACTACGCCCGCGTGTTGCGCGTGGATCCGGTCTTCCGGGCGGGCTACGGCCCGACCCGCGTCTCGGCGAACAACTGCTACAGCGAGGACGGCTATTACAGCGAGCAACGCGATCGCAGCTACGACGATCGCTACGACGACCGTCGTTACAGCGACCGCGGTTACGACGACCGTTACGACGACCGCTACACCGACAGACGCTACGACGACCGTCGTTACGACGGCAACGACGGCTACGGCACGCCCACCGGCCGCAACGTCGCCACGGTGATCGGCGGCCTCGTCGGCGCCGCGCTGGGCAGCAAAGTCGGCGGCGGTTCCGCCCGCTACGCCACCGCCGCCGTCGGCTCGATGGTCGGCGGCATGGCCGGCCGCGAAGTCTACGAATCGGCGCAGCGCAACAAAGAGGAGCAGACCCGCCGCACCCGCGTCACCGTCTGCGACCCGGTCCGCGACGGCGACGACAGCCGCTATTCCGCCTCGGTCCCGGACGACATCGGCGGCTACGACGTGACCTACGAGTACGCCGGCCGACAGTACGTCACGCGTACCGATTATCACCCCGGCGATCGCATCCGCGTCCGCGTGGACGTGCGTCCGGAGTGATACATCCGGCGTGATCGGCGCACTTCACGCAGCAGAAAAAACGGGGCCCGCGGGCCCCGTTTTTATTCGCTCGTGCTGCACAGATCAGTGCGCTTCGATACCCGCGGTCGGGTACGCCGACGGATACGGCGACAACAGCGCGAGTTCCTGCTTTTGCAGTTCCGCACGCAGTTCGCTGGCGATGCGTTCGATCTCGGCGGCGACGTGCGGCTGCGGCAGCGAGTCGATCGCGGTCGGGAACGTGCCGTTGTACACAAGCAGATTGGTCTTCTCGATCGGATCGTGTTCGAGGTTGTACAGCTCCCACTCGTCCGGCACCGGCTTTTCGCTCCACGGGTCGCAGTAGCGCACCAGTTTCCACGGCCCCGAGCGCAGCGCGCGCACATGCGCCGGCTGCGGCACCGCGCCGGGCGACAGCGCGGGCACGTACGGATGCGACGGCGCGCCCTCCGTCGGCGGCGTGCGCAGCAGCTCGACCGTGGCCGCGAACACCTCGAACTGCTGCCAGGACTTGATGTTGTGCGGGTCATCGTCGCGCGGCAGCGGCTCGGTGATCATGTCGTCGGTCGCGAACAGCACGCCCTTGCGTTCGTGACCGTCCGGGCCGATCACGGGGCCGCAACCGCGCCGCAGCACCGGGACGAGATTCGCGCCGGGCAGCGCGGCCGCGAGATGCGTCTTCGAGAGATTGCGACGCGCGCGTTCGATGTGTTCGTCGGTGGCGTGCGCCAGCTTCAGCAGGGTCGGCAGGAGGTCGATATGGCTGGTCTGCGCGTCGACCGCGCGCGGCCGGTCGCGATGTTCGTTGAATCGACAGCTCGACACCAGCAGCGGCACGTGCACCGCTTCCTGATAGGCACCGTGCCACTTCTCGATCTGCATGCCGTGCGCGGCGCCGTACTCGCCGTGGTCGGACGCGAAGACGACGATGGTGTCGTCGCGCAGACCGCTCTCTTCCAGCGTCTGCAGCACGCGCAGGATGTGGCGGTCGACCATCGAGATCATGTAGGCGTAGTACTGCAGAAAGCCGACGCCGGCGCCGTTCGGGTCGTTCTGCAACTGGAACGGGATGGCGATGCCCAGCGTCGCCTTCACCGCGTTCTGCAGCACCGTGTCCGGATCGCCGCCGATACCCTGCGCGATCGCCAGACCGGTCGCCGACGCCAGCCCCAGCCCGACCTTGTACGAGGCGTCGAACTGCGCCCGCGGCTTGTTGTTGGTCAGCAGATCTTCGTCCTGGGTCGGCGATGCGGTGGCGCAGTCCTGCGGCAGGCCGGTGGGATTCATCGGCACCCGGAACGTGCCCTCGGTCGGGGTCGTGCTGACCGTGCCCCGCGGCGGAATCGGCACCGAACCGCCGGGCCCCACCGGCGACGGCGGCGCGACCACGACCTGCGAAGCGTCGTCCGGTGCCGGCCAGTCCGGCTTCAGGCCACGCGGCAGCGTGGGATAGGTCGCGATGTCGTGCGGATTGGTGAACGAGCACACCGCGAAGAACGGTGCGGTCTGCGGCTGGCGCGGATCCAGCGGCCGGTCCATGCCCTGCTGCGACAGCGCGCGGTTGTACGGCACGCCCAGGCCGCGACAACGCAGGAACGTGCAGGCCAGATCGGCGAACTGGTAATCGCGGAAGGTGCCGAGATTGTTGATCGACGCGCCGTGCGGCTCCGGCCACGACAACTCCCAGTCGCTGAAGCCATAAGCCTGCAGGGTGTGCTCCGGCGGCTCGCTGACGTGCCACTTGCCGAAGTAATGCGTGGTGTAGCCCAACTCGCGGAAGTAATCGCCCGCGGTCGGCGCGCCGTCGTGGCGCAGCCACGGGAAATTCGAGGCATCGCCACTCTTGAACAGACCGTCGGTCTGGGTCACGCCGGTGCGCGTGCCGTACTGGCCGGTCATGATGCTGGCGCGGCTGGGAATGCAGGCCGATTCGGCGATGGTGTGGTCGGTGAACACCGTCGCGTACTCGCGCAGCTTGCAGAACCCGGGGAAATGCTTCGCGTATTCGTTGCCTTCGAGGCTGCCGACGAACGACAGGATCTTCTTGATGTCGTTGGCGAACCCGGCGTCGCCGTAGCCCTTCTCCGGGTAGTACAGCTGATCCACCAGGATCATGAGAATGTTGGGGCGGGTGTCGCGGACTGCCTTCAACGCCTGCACCGCATCGCGGATCGGCTGGTCATCGCCATCGCCGCCGCCCTGCCCCGTTCCCTGCCCTGCCGCTGTAGTCATGATCGCGTCCTTTCCGTGACTGGACCCGCATCATGCCCGGATCGATGTTGCGTGTGCATGGCGGCTTACCTGTCAGATCAGACAGCCTCATGCCCCGCACAGGGCCGACAGGCATCCACTACCCTTTGCCTGCCGCCACGACAACGCAGAGCTTCGCGGCAAAGGGGGAAGGATGAGCACGACGGAAGACGATGCACCGGCAGCGAAACCATCTCGGCGCAAACCGCGGAAGAAAGCGCAGATACCTGCACGTGCCTATGGCCGCTCGCTGAGCGATTTCGAGCCGTTGCTGCCAGCTGAGCGGAAGTTGCTGAAGGCTGCGGCGCGGGGTGAAATCGCGAGGATCAGCGACGAGCGACCAGAAAAATCGGCTGAGGAGAACACGATTCGCGCGGAGCTTTTGCGATTCATACTTCTCGGCGGAGATGAGAGAGTAATAATTCATGAGCGAGGCGCACGACTCTTCGGCGCATGGATTACTGGAGAACTTGATCTAGAGAATTCCAATGTCGCAATGGGAATAAATTGCGAATCATGCAGTTTCGACAGAAAAATAATCCTGATTTGCAGCACATTACTCGGCAACCTATCGCTTGTCGGCTCCAGCGTCCCAGGGATAGAAGGTGAAGGATTAAGCACACGCGGATCTGTGTCCATGTCCGATGGATTTAGATCTACAGGCGAAGTCAATCTTTTGCGCGCCGAGATTAATGGATCACTTTATTGCGCAAATGGAAAGTTCGACGGCGGCGCCAGCGATGCGCTTTGCGCTATCAGCGCTTCCATCAATGGAGATGTACTTCTATGCGATGGCTTTGAAGCTTTAGGAAGTGTAGATATCAGACATAGTAAAATTATGGGCCTATTTTCTTGCGTGAACGGCCAATTATCTGGAAATGGCAAAGAATCTCTCTTACTAGATCTCTCCACAATACAAGGCAGCGTATTCCTTTGCTCTGGATTCAAATCCATTGGGCCCGTTTATATGCTAAGCACTCGAATCTGCGGGAGCCTTTTATGCCAAGACGCTCATTTCGATGGCCAAGGCAGAGCATCATTGGATGCCTCCTGCGCTACGGTTGACGGCGACGTTTACCTTCACAACAACTTCAATGCTACTCACAGCGTAATAGTATCTGGAATACAGATTAGAGGATCTTTTTCGTGTCTAACCGGACTATTCGAAGGAAATGATGGATATTCACTCCGTGCAGACCGAATGCGCGTTATCGGTACATTTTGGTTTGCAGATCTTCTGTCGCCTGCAGAAAAAGTATCACTCGCTTCCGCTTCGGTTGGCGTCTTGGTAGACGACGCCAACGCATGGAAGAGCAACCTTACGCTTGATGGCTTTACCTACAGTACCCTAGGCAGCGGCGCGCCAACCAATGCAATTGTGCGTCTAGCATGGCTGGATAAACAGCAGCCGGCCATGAGCGGCCTATCAGACACTGGCGCAGATTTCCGGCCACAACCTTGGAAGCAGCTGCGAAAAGTCTTGCACGAGATGGGGCACAACGAAGATGCTCGCCAGGTCGCTATCGCCTTTGAACACCGTCTTCGGAGGGCTGACCTTATCGGCGTGGCGCCTCCGCAGTGGGGTTGGTTCCGGAAGTCGATCTATCGGTATCTCTCACGCTTTTCTCATTGGTGGTTCTGGGCACTCACCGGCTACGGATACCGCCCCATGCGGTTGATTACATGGATGCTCGCGGTGTGGTTGGGCAGCGCTGCGTTCTACTGGTGTGCTGCATTGCCGCCAAACGACGTGTTCGCGCCGAGCAACCCCCTGGTGTTCCAGCACGAGGCCTATCGCGTCTGCGTCCCCGGCAGCGATGAAGCGAAGACCGAATCCACGAAGTTACCCAAGGACAAGCCGGTCGTTGGTGCGGGCAACTGGTATCTCTGCGAGAAGCTGCGCGGTGAATACACCGGTTTCAGTCCGCTCGCCTATTCTCTGGACGTTCTGCTGCCGCTGGTCGATGTGCAGCAGCAGAAGGATTGGGCGCCGATCATCCCGACACCGAAGTCGTCGTGGTGGCGGGAACTGTTCACTCCGAGCTGGGGGCACGCGGCTCGCCTCGTCATCTGGTTCCAGACCCTGTTCGGCTGGATTGCCAGCCTACTACTGGTCGCCATCGTCTCCGGCCTGACCAAGCGGCGCGAGGATTGAGCGAAGCACGTTTTTCGGATGGATTGGGTTGGGAGCCAAGAAGATCGGGCCTGAAGGCCCTCCTACGAGAACGACGGCAGATCGTGGGCCGACGGACCCTCTCCCCCGGCCCCTCTCCCGATGGGAGAGGGGTGCAAAGCGGTCGGCCGCGCGTGTCGGGTGTGGCTTCCGGGGGTGCCGGGGGCCGGCCAAGCCTGCGATAATTCCCGGTCTTGGCCCCGTAGCTCAGCTGGATAGAGCGGTCCCCTCCTAAGGGACAGGTCGCACGTTCGAATCGTGTCGGGGCCGCCAGTTGCGCATCTCTTCCTCTCGAACGACGCCGGCCGCCCCGTCGCGGGCCGCCGGTCAGCACCCAGGAGTTTCCCGATGACCCACCCCGTCCTCACCGCGCTCGGCCTCGGCGCCAGCGAATCCGGCACCTATCTCGGCCATGGGGAGTGGTCCACCACCGCCGATGCCGGGGTGATCGAGCCGGTCAACCCGACCACCGGCGAGGTGCTGGGCCGGGTGCAGGCCTCGTCGCAGGCCGATTACGACCTGATCGTCGCGCGCGCCCAGGCCGCCTTCAGGATCTGGCGCACCACCCCGGCCCCGCGCCGCGGCGAGGCCATCCGCCTCTGCGCCGACGCCCTGAGAACGCACAAGGACGCGCTCGGTTCGCTGGTCGCGCTGGAGATGGGCAAGTCCAAGCCCGAGGGCGACGGCGAAGTGCAGGAAATGATCGACATCGGCGAGTTCGCGGTCGGCCTGTCGCGCCAGCTCTACGGCCTGACCATGCACAGCGAGCGTCCGGGCCACCGCATGTACGAGCAGTGGCACCCGATCGGTCTGGTCGGCGTGATCTCGGCCTTCAACTTCCCGGTCGCGGTGTGGGCCTGGAATTCGTTCATCGCCGCCATCTGCGGCGACATCACGATCTGGAAGCCGTCGCCGAAGACCCCGCTCTCGGCGATCGCGTCGATGAAGATCTGCAACGACGCACTGAAGGCCGGCGGCTTCCCGGACATCTTCTTCCTGTTCAACGACGCCGGCAGCGACCTCGCGCAGCAGTTCGTCGACGACAAGCGCATTCCGCTGATCAGCTTCACCGGCTCGACCAAGGTCGGGCGCATGGTCGGCGAGCGCGTCGCCCGCCGCATGGGCCGTTCGCTGCTGGAACTGGGCGGCAACAACGCGATCATCGTCG
>CAMLLG010000031.1 GCA_946480825.1 uncultured Lysobacteraceae bacterium | reverse complement strand
GCGCCGGCCGACGGCGTGCCGTTCCACCCGTACTACACGGTGAAGGACACGTTCTTCGTCGGCTGCTTCCTGCTCGTCGCGGCCTTCATCGTGTTCTTCGCGCCGGCCTTCGGCGGCTGGTTCCTGGAACACGACAACTTCACCGAGGCCAACCGTCTGGTGACGCCGGCGCACATCAAGCCGGTGTGGTACTACACCCCGTACTACGCGATGCTTCGCGTCGTTCCGCACAAGCTCAGCGGCGTGATCGTGATGTTCGCGGCGATCGCGATCCTCTTCGTGCTGCCGTGGCTGGATCGCGCCAAGGTCAAGTCCTACCGTTATCGCGGCAAGCTCTCGTGGGCGATGCTGCTGATGTTCGCGCTGAGCTTCGTGTGGCTGGGCAAGATCGGCGCCGGCCCCGGTACCGATCCGGTCGAGACCATCATCGGCCGCGTCCTGACCGTGTACTACTTCCTGTTCTTCCTCACCATGCCGGTGTGGACGAAGCTCGACAAGACCAAGCCGGTCCCGGAACGGGTGACGATGCATGACTAAGCCAGCCATCCTCCGGAACTCCATGGGCCCGACCGTCACGATGAAGACCTCGATCCTCAAGCGCGCCTCGGTCGTCCTCGCGGGCATGCTGGTGTCGTTCACGGCGCTGGCCGCCGGCGGCGGCGCCGTGCAGCAGGCGGGGACCGACATCGAAGACAAGGCTTCGCTGCAGCGCGGCGCGCAGCTGTACATGAACAATTGCGTCGGCTGCCATTCGCTGAAATACATGCGCTACTCGCGCATCGCCGAGGATCTCGGCCTGAGCGAAGACCAGGTGATGAACAACCTGAACTTCACCGGCGCCAAGTTCGGCGAGCACGTGATCAGCTCGATGCCCGTCGCGCTGGCGGAGAAGTCCTTCGGCAAGGCGCCGCCGGACCTCAGCCTGATCTCGCGCGTCCGCGGCAGCGACTGGGTCTACACCTACCTGAAGTCGTTCTACCTCGACGAATCGCGCCCGCTGGGCTGGAACAACCAGTTGTTCCCCAACGCCTCGATGCCGAATCCGCTGTGGGAGATGCAGGGGCTGCAGCGCGCGGTCTACGGCAAGAAAGACGCGAAGACCGGCGAAGCGCCCGTCGATCGTCTGGAGATCGCCCAGGCCGGCACCCAGAACGCCGAAGAGTTCGACCGCACCGCGCGCGACATCGCGGCGTTCCTCGAATACGTCGGCGAACCGGGCGCGCTGAAGCGCCAGCAGACCGGCGTGTGGGTGATCCTGTTCCTGTCGTTTTTCACCCTGATGGCGTGGCTGTTGAAGAAGGAATACTGGCGCGACGTGCATTGATGGCGCCGGGGTTCTTCGCTCCACGACGTTCACACGCAGGGCGGCCGGCTCGTCCGGCCGCCTTTCGTCTTTAATGAAGATGGATGGCGAGTCCGCGTATGCGTAATGCTCTGACCCTGTTTTCCTCCGTCGACGATGTGCTCTGCCATCGGGTCCGTCTGGTGCTGGCCGCGAAGGGCGTGACCTACGATCTGGTCCCGGTCGATCCGCAGAATCCCCCGGAAGACCTGATCGATCTGAACCCGTATCACTCGGTGCCGACCTTGGTCGAGCGCGATCTCGTGCTGTACGCGGCATCGGTGGTGAGCGAATACCTCGATGAGCGTTATCCGCATCCGCCGCTGATGCCGATCGATCCGTTGTCGCGCGCGCGCCTGCGCCTGGCGATGCTGCGGATCGAACACGACTGGGTGCCGCAGGTGCAGGCGGTGCAGTTCGGCAACCGGCAGCAGGCCGAGGCCGGCCGCAAGCGGCTCAAGGAACTGCTCACCGCCGCGGTGCCGCTGTTCAAGGCCAGCAAATTCTTCCTCAACAACGAGATGAGCCTTGCCGACTGCGCGATGGCGCCGATCGTGTGGCGCCTGCACGCGCTCGACGTGCCGCTGCCGAGCGATGGCAAGGCGATCGAGGATTACGGCAACCGGATCTTCCGCAGCCCCGGTTTCGTCCGCAGTCTGACGCCGCAGGAAAAGAACCTGCGCGATTTGCCGGCCTGACCGGCCGCGCATTCTTGCCGCACGATCCCGGGAGTACACTCCGGCCATGACCGAAGGCCCGTCGACACGCATGACCAGCCACCGTCCGTACCTGCTGCGGGCGCTGTATGCGTGGATCGCCGACAACGGCATGACTCCGCATCTGCTGGTCGATGCGACCCGTCCGGGCGTGCAGGTCCCCGCGTTCGCCGTGAACGACGGCAAGGTCGTCCTCAACATCGCCGAGCGCGCCGTGGTCGGCCTCGACATGGGCAACGAACTCATCACCTTCACCGCGCGCTTCGGCGGCGTGAGCCATCACGTGCGCGTGCCGGTCAGCGCGGTGTTGCTGATCTACGCGCGCGAGACCGGGCAGGGCATGGGACTGCCTGACGAGCCGGGTCTGCCCGACGGAACGGATGCCCAAGGGCTGGACGAAACGCACGCAGGCGACGACGATGGCGGCGACGGCGGAGACGATCTGTCGCCGCCGCCGAAACGCGGCGGCCACCTGCGGGTGATCAAATAACGCACGGCCTCGCGCCGCGCACGCGGGCTCCGAGAGGAACGGTTCTGGGGGGAACCATGCGATCGATCCAGCAAAGCGCCATCCGGCACCACGCGCCATCCGGCAACGCTCAGTCCAGCATCACCCGCGAGGCCGACGCCACGGGACCGCTGAACGACACCAGCCGTTCGCCGTGCAGCACCAGGCGCGCGATGTGGCGGTCGGTGCCGTCTTCGGAATACTCGAACCGGAAACTCCGCTCGAAAGCCAGCCGGCCATCTTCGCCGCGGCGCAGGCGCAGCCCGGTCGCATGGACGGTCTGGTCGATCAATTGCACGCCCGCGGCATGGCAGGCCTCGCCGCCGAGGCGGACGGCGCGTTCCGCGGCGGCCCGCGACGCGCTCCAGAATGCGAACCCCATCGCACCCAGAATCATCAAGATCAGTAAAGTCGGCATTCTCCCAATGTGCGGGTGCCGCGCATCGGATGCAATCCCTCCACCGGAGCAAGATCGCCCATGAAGCTCGTATTCGCCGCCGGCGAATTTCCGCCCACCCTGCTTCAGCAGGGCGTCAAACGCATCGGGTCGGCGATGGATGCCGACATCGGTCTCAGCGGGCCGGACATCCTGCCCCTGCACTGCGAATTGCAGGTCACGCCGCAGGGCGTGCGCCTGAAGATCGCCCCCGGCGCAGTGGTGTCGGTGAACCAGCGCCCGGTGGATGGCCTGATCGCGCTGCGTGCCGGCGATCAGATCTCGTTCGGCACCGTGCAGGCATCGCTGCAGGCGCTGGACGCGTCGCGTCCGGCGAGTCCGTCGCCGCCGCCCGAGACCGACGACGTGGGCACCACCACCGTTCGCGCGGCGTTGCCGAAGTACGCGCTGCGCGCGCAGAGCGGACGCATCCTCGGCCGCAGTTATCCGCTCACCGGCGCGACCGTGGTCGGTCGCGCGCCCGAGTGCCAGCTGCGCCTCGAAGACACCAGCCTCTCGCGCAAACACGCGAAGCTGATCCCGACCAACGAAGGCGTGGTGATCGAAGACCTCGGTTCCACCAACGGCAGTTTCCACAACGGCAAGCGCGTGCAGCGCGCCGTGGCGCAGCCGGGCGACGAGATCGGTTTCGACACCGTCCGCTTCCAGTTGCTGGAACTCGGCCACGATGCGAGTCCGGTCGCATCCGCGGGCAGCGGCACGCCGCGCTGGGTGTGGGTGGCCGTGGCGCTTGCGGTCGTCGCGATCGCGGTGGCGGTGCTGCTCTGAACTGAATCGCCGCGAATGAACCGGCACGATCCCACGCTCAAGGCGGCGCACGACCGCTCCAGCCTGCATCGCGCGGAAGTGCTGGCCAGCGTGATCTGCGGGTGCTTCTACTGCCGCAGCACCTTCGAGCCCGGCGACATCGGCGAATGGGTCGATGCCGCCGAGGATGGCGATGGCCTCGGCCAGACCGCGCTGTGCCCGCATTGCGGCGTGGATTCGGTGCTGGGGTCTCGGTCGGGTTATCCGATCACGCCGGAATTCCTGGCGACGATGCACCAGTACTGGTTCGGTTGAGCAGGTTCGGTCGAGCAGGCTCGGTCGAACGCGTTCGGTTGAACGTATCCTGTCGAGCATGCCCGCTTGAAGGCGTCCGGCCGAGGGTCGGCGGAGCCTTGCGATCAACCGCCCGGCGGCGGGCCCAGCTTCAGCGACAGGTCGATCGCGCGGACGTGCTTGGTCAGGCCGCCGATCGAGATGCAGTCGACGCCGTCTTCGGCGATGCCGCGCAGCGTGGTCATGTCGACGCCGCCGGACACTTCCAGCGGAATGCGCCCGTTCCAGGGCGCGGATTTCGCGATCCGCACGGCTTCGCGGCGTGTGGCGGCGTCGAAGTCGTCGATCAGGATGCGGCTGCAGCCGGCCTCCAGCGCCTCGCGCAACTGCGCGAGGGTTTCCACCTCCACGATCAGCGGCAGCGCCGGATGCATGGCGCGCGCGGCCTGCACCGCGCCGCCCAGCGAGCCGTAGGCGCGGATGTGGTTTTCCTTCAGCATCACCGTGTCGTACAGGCCGATGCGGTGGTTGTCGCCGCCGCCGGCGCGCACCGCGTATTTCTGCGCGATGCGCAGGCCGGGAAGGGTCTTGCGGGTGTCGAGGATCTTCGTGCCGGTGCCGCGCACGGCGGCGACGTGATCCGCGGTGACGGTCGCGGTGCCGCTCAGCGTCTGCAGGAAATTCAGCGATGCGCGTTCGGCGCTGACCAGCGCGCGACTGCGGCCGGCGAGAGTCGCGATGACCGTGTGTTTCGCGACTCGGTCGCCTTCGGCGATGCGCCAGTCGATGCGGACATCGGGATCGAGCGCGCGATGGCAGGCATCGAACCACGGCCGTCCGCAGATCACCGCATCTTCCTTGCACAGCAGATAGGCGATGTCGGGACCGTCGGGCAGCAGCGCGGCGGTGACGTCGCCGGTGCCGAGATCCTCGGCGAGTGCGGCGGCCACGTTCGCGGCGACCACCTCGGTCGGCGGCGCCGTCAGCGTCACAGGCCGTGTACCGATGCGACCGGAATGCCTTCCTCGATCAGCAGCACGGGAATGCCGTCGTCGATGCGATAGAGGGTTTTGCGATCTCGGGTGATCAACGCTTCGCGCACCGCTTCGGTCTGCGGCGCGCCGTCTTCGCGGGTCACGCCGCCCGCGGCGATGGCCGCATTCAGCGTCTCCAGACCGGGTTTGTCCAACAGCGCCAGCGGCTGGCGGCTGGCGGGGCAGACGAGCAGATCGAGCAACTTGCGGTCCATTCGATGAAGCCGGGGTGGGTTGCCGCTAGAATACCGTTTTGCAGCAGGCGTGACGCCGCAGGGTGGGGCCATGGCAGAAACGAACGCGGGCGCGACCGGCCATGGGCCGGATGCCGGCGCACCGCTGGTGGGCATCGTGATGGGATCGCGCTCCGACTGGGAGACGATGCAGCACGCCGCCGCGAAGCTCGAAGCCTTGGGCGTACCGCACGAGGTGCGCGTGGTCTCGGCGCATCGGACGCCCGATGTCCTGTTCGAATACGCCGCCACCGCGCGCGATCGTGGCCTGCGCGCGATCGTCGCGGGCGCCGGCGGTGCGGCCCATCTGCCGGGCATGCTCGCGTCCAAGACCGCGGTGCCGGTGCTCGGCGTTCCGGTGCAGAGCAAGGCGCTGAACGGCATGGATTCGCTGCTGTCGATCGTCCAGATGCCCGCCGGCATTCCGGTCGCGACCTTCGCCATCGGCAACGCCGGCGCCGCCAATGCGGCGCTGTTCGCCGCGGCGATGTTGGCGCGGGAATTCCCCGGAATCGGCGCAGCGCTCGATGCCTTCCGCGCGAAACAGACGCAGGACGTCGTCGCCAACGACGATCCGCGGACCTGATGCCGTCATGACCACCGTCGGCATCCTCGGCGGCGGGCAACTGGCCCGCATGCTCGCGCTTTCGGGCGCACCGCTCGGGCTGCGTTTCCGCGTGCTCGATACCGTCGCCGACGCCTGCGCGGGCCAGTTCGCGCCGCTGATCGTCGGCGATTACCGCGACGAAGCCGCGCTGGCGGAATTCGCCGCGCAGATCGATGTCGCGACCTTCGATTTCGAGAACGTGCCCGCGGAATCCGCGCAGTGGCTCAGTCGGCGCGCGCCGGTGTTTCCGAATCCGCGTGCGCTGTCGATCGCCCAGGATCGGCTCGCGGAGAAGACGCTGTTCCGCGAACTCGGCATCCCGGTGCCGGCGTTCGCCGATGTGGCCGATCGCGCCGCGCTCGATGCCGCCATCGCGGCCATCGGCATGCCCTGCATCCTCAAGACCCGCCGCCTCGGTTACGACGGCAAGGGTCAGTTCCGGATCAAGTCGCCGGCTGATGTCGATGCGGCATGGGAGGCGCTCGGCGCACAGGCCGCGACCGTGGGTCTGATCCTCGAAGCGTTCGTGTCTTTCGAGCGCGAATTGAGCGTGGTCGCGGTGCGCGACCGCGACGGCGAATTCCGCGCCTGGCCGCTGACCGAAAACTGGCATGTCGACGGTGTGTTGTCGATGAGTCTGGCGCCTGCGCGCGTCGATGCGGACCTCGCCGCGAAGGCCGATGCGCATGCGCGCGCGCTCGCCGAGGCGCTGGATTACGTCGGCGTGTTCGCGCTGGAACTGTTCTGTCGCGACGGCGTGCTGCTCGCCAACGAACTCGCGCCGCGCGTGCACAACTCCGGCCACTGGACGATCGAGGGCAGCGAGACTTCGCAGTTCCAGAACCATCTGCGCGCGGTGCTCGGCCTGCCGCTCGGCGACACCCGCATGCTCGGCCATGCCTGCATGCTCAACTGGATCGGCGACATGCCCGACGCCCAGCCGGTGCTGCGCGAGCCCGGCGGCCACTGGCACGATTACGGCAAGGAACCGCGTGCCGGCCGCAAGGTCGGGCACGCCACGTTGCGGGCGGATTCGCCCTCGGAACTCGCGGCCGCGCTGGCGCGCGTCGGCGCAGCGCTGGGTCGTGAGGACATCGTCGCGCGCGCAGCCGGCATCGCTTGACGGAGGAGACGCATGACAGGCACGAAGACATGGCTGGCGGTCGTGGGCGTTTTGGCGATCGCGCTGGCCGGTGGGTTCTACTGGCAGTCGGGTCGTGATGCCTCGACAGACGCAGCATCGGCTGACAGCGGTGAGGATGCCGCGAACCTCTCCGGCAAGGCCGCAGAAACCGCGAACGGGGAGCGGGCCGCGCAGATGCGCAGCGGTCGTGCCGCGCCGCTGTCGTCCGCACCCTTGCCGCCGCTCGACGCGCCGCTCGCGACGATCGTGCGCGAACTCAAGCCGCGCGCGGAAGCCGGCGACGCCCGCGCCCTGTGCCGGCTCGCGCAGGAGTACCGCTACTGCGTCGAACTGCAGGCGCGCATGCAGATGATCGAAAGCGGCGTCGCACGTGCGCAGGAGCGCGTCGGCCAGGATGAGGCGCGCCAGGGCGGCGATCGTCGCGGCGACTGGCGCACGCCCGAGCGCATGGCCGCGGCCTTCGAACAGACCAGCCAGTTGTATCGCCACTGCGAAGGCGTGGCGGTGCCGAAGTCCAGCGAGATCGTGCGCCACATGCGCGAAGCCGCGGTCGCGGGGCACCCGCAGGCGGCGAGCCAATATCTGTCCGGCGAGCTGTTCGCCGGCAGCGACATGCTGGACAACCTGCCGGAACTCGCGCTGTATCGCGACAACGCCGAGTCGATGGCGCTCGCGGCGGTCGCACAGGGCGATCTGCGCACCGCGTGGAAACTCGCCGAAGCCTATGCCAGCGAACCCGGCGATCGCCGCCGCTCGCTGCTCGCGCAGGCGGTGGATGCGCAGCCGGTGCGCGCGCTGTCGCTGCTCTATGCGCTGCGTACCGTGGTCGCCGATCCGGCGCTCGCCGACGGCACCGTCGCCGATCCCGCGCAGAGCGTCATGCCGCGCCTGCAGCAGCGGATCGCGGCGCTCGAACGCCGCCTGCCATCCGCCGATGTCGCCCGTGCGCGCAGCGAACCGACGACCATCGGCGTCGGCAGGGGCATGCCCCGTGCCGACGCCATGCAGGGCTTGGTCGGTGCGGTCGATTCGCGCGGCCGGGAAGCGTGGTCGCGCGATCAGTGCGACTGATCGCGCACGGCGATCAGCGACAGCGTCCGTAGCGATCCGGCGATGCGCCGGGGCCGCCGCGCCAGCCCGGCGGGTTCTCCCAGTTGGTGCCGCGGCCGCCCACCGGACCGGGCGGGTTGCGGTCGTTGTCGCGCCAGCAGCGCTTCGCCTGATTCCAGAATCCGTAACGCGGATGCCAGTAGCCGTAGCCCGGATGGAAGTAGTAACCGCCATCGCGCACGACGAATCGATAGCGCGTGCCGTGGTGTCTGTAATAGCGATGATCCGGCGAGGCGCCCGGGCCTCCCTTCCATCCCGGCGGGTTTTCCCAGTTGGTGCCCGGGCCGCCGGCGGGGCCGGGCGGTTGTGGTCGCGATCGTGGGCGGATGCGCTGCCGACGACGGCGAGCGCGAACAGTGCGGCGGACAGCAGGGATGCGAACGGTTTCATCGGCGACTCCGGTTGCGGAAAGACGACCGGTGAATGCCTGAGCGGGCCGATGCGTTGACGCAGCTGGAGGCAGCGTTCACGTTGCGGACGGCTCGCCGCCGAGAACACGCCGCAAAAAAGAAACGGCCGGGTTTCCCCGGCCGTTGTTGCGATGCGTGTTTCGCTTCGAGATCACTTCATCTGCGAAGCGACGAAATCCCAGTTGACGAGGTTCCAGAACGCTTCGACGTATTTCGGACGCGCGTTGCGGTAATCGACGTAGTAGGCGTGTTCCCATACGTCGCAGGTCAGCAGCGGGGTGTCTTCGCCGGTCAGCGGCGTGGCCGCGTTGGACGTGCTCACCAGCGCCAGCGAACCGTCGGGACGCTGCACCAGCCAGCCCCAGCCCGAACCGAAGGTGCCGACGGCGGTCTTGGTGAACTCTTCCTTGAACTTCTCGAAGCTGCCGAACGCGGCATTGATCGCGTCGCCCAGCTTGCCGGTGGGGGCGCCGCCGCCGTTGGGCTTGAGGCAGTTCCAGTAGAAGGTGTGGTTCCAGACCTGCGCGGCGTTGTTGAACATGCCGCCCTGCGACTTGCGGACGATCTCCTCCAGCGACAGATCGGCGAACTCGGTGCCCGCGATCATGTTGTTGAGGTTGGTGACGTAGGTCTGGTGATGCTTGCCGTAATGGAAATCGATGGTCTCGGCGGAGATGTGCGGTTCCAGACCGGTGCGGTCGTAGGGCAGGGCTGGCAGCTCGATGGCCATGGGGCGGGCTCCTTGTCGATGGAATGGGCGCGCCGGGCAGGCCCCGGGCCGCGCGAAGGCTTACAATGGACGGCCATTCTAACCCCACCGCCGTCGCGACGCCCCGCCGTCGCCGGCCTCGTCCCAGGAGACACACCATGCCGGTGTTGGAACGCATCCAGTCCGAGATCGAAACCCATCCGATCGTGTTGTTCATGAAGGGCACGCCGCAGTTTCCGATGTGCGGTTTTTCCAGTCGCACGTCGCAGGCGCTCAAGGCCGCCGGCGCCAATGCGTATCACAGCATCAACGTGCTGGAAGACCCCGAGATCCGCGCCAATCTGCCGCGCTATTCGAACTGGCCGACGTTCCCGCAGTTGTTCATCAACGGCGAACTGATCGGCGGTTGCGATATCACGCTGGAGCTCTACGAATCCGGCGAACTCGCGCGGATGATCGCCGAAGCCCAGAAAGCCTGATCCCGGGCACGATGACGATGTCGGCGATGCCCGCTTCCGACGCCTCCGGCGCGACACGCGCGCCCGAAGATCGCCCGCTCGAAGGCCGCACGGTGCTGATCGTCGGTGCGCACGGCGCGCTCGGTCAGGCCGCGGCGCGTGCGGCCGCCGCCGCGGGTGCGGCCGTCGTGCTGCTGGGCCGCAAGGTGCCGAAGCTCAATCGCGTGCACGATGCCATCGTCCGCGACGGCGGTGAGGCGCTGCTGTATCCGCTCGATCTCGAAGGCGCGACGCCCGACGATTACGCCGAGATGGCCGCGCGCATCGAATCGGGGCCGGGGCGTCTCGACGGGGTGCTGCACTGCGCCGCCGATTTTCCGGGGCTGACGCCGCTGGAGAACACCGATCCCGCTGCTTTCGCGCGCGCGCTGCACGTGAACCTCACCGCGCGCTGGTGGCTCACCCAGGCCTGTCTGCCGCTGCTGCGCCGCGCCCCGGACAGCGCGGTGGTGTTCGCCATCGATGCCGCCGCCGGCCGCGGCGGTGCGTACTGGGGCGGTTACGGCATCGCCCAGTCGGGCCTGACCACGCTGGTGTCGATGTTGCATGCCGAACTGGCGAATTCGCCGGTGCGCGTTTCCGGATTCGCGCCCGGTCCGCTGCGCACGTCGCTGCGCGCGAAAGCCTACGTCGAGGACGGCGATGCCGCCGCCCGCGAGCCCGCCGATGTCGCTCCCGGCTGCGTGCGCCTGCTGTCCGCGGCCGGTATCGAGCATCGCGGCAGGGTGTGGACGCCATGACCATCGCCGCGGCCGCGCTGCTGCTGTTCCTGATTCTGGATCCGCTGGGCAACATCCCGGTGTTCCTCAGCTTGCTGCGGACCTTGCCTCCGAAACGGCAGCGCATCGTGCTGGCCCGCGAACTGCTGATCGCGCTCGGCGTGCTGATGGCGTTCCTGTGGGCGGGCAAGTACGCGCTCGAACTGATGCATCTGCGCCAGGAGTCGGTCTCGATCGCCGGCGGCATCGTGCTGTTCCTGATCGGCATCCGCATGATCTTCCCGCCGCCCGAAGGGCTGATGGGCGAGATTCCTGACGGCGAGCCCTTCATCGTGCCGATGGCCATTCCGCTGGTGGCCGGGCCGTCGGGCATGGCTGCGGTGATCCTGATGGGCAGCAACGAGCCCGCCCGTCTCGGCGACTGGAGCCTGGCCCTGTTCATCGCCTGGGCGGCCACCGCGGCGATCCTGTTCTCGGCGACCTATCTCTACAAATGGCTGGGCCAGCGGGTGTTGGTTGCGGTCGAACGCTTGATGGGCATGCTGCTGGTCGCGATCTCGGTGCAGATGCTGATGGACGGCATCGCCACCTACCTCAAAGTGCAGGGGCCCTGAGCCGCCGCTCTTGCGGATTCGAGGGCGGACAAGGATGAAGAAGCGTTTGCGGAATGACATTCAAGTGATGCTTGAAGAATATTCATCCAATGATTTCAATGGCTTGCGCGTGCGCAAACCGTCATTCCACTGTCATCTTCAAGCTCTATCGTGTTAACCTATGGTTAACCCCGACCTATCGGTTGTACCGGCGAAGGGTTCCAATCTCCCCCGCTCATGGATCGCGGCGCCAAGGCGTTCGCGATCTTTCCGTACGAACCAACGCATCGTTTCTCCATCGAGGCCCAGAGCATGAACCACAGCAACCGTCTCCGACTTTCGAAACTGTCGATCGGACTGATCGTCGCCCTCGCCGCGGCGCCGGCATTCGCCCAGAACACCACGGCCGGCCTCAGCGGCCAGGTCCTCGGTGCGGATGGCCAGCCGGTCGTCGGCGCCGAAGTGACCATCCTGCACACCGAGTCGGGCACGGTCAGCCGCGTCGTCACCGACGGCAACGGCCGCTACAGCGCGCGCGGTCTGCGCGTCGGCGGTCCGTACAAGGTCACCGCGAACAAGGAAGGCGCCGGCACCCAGACCGAGAGCGACGTGTACCTCGCTCTCGACCAGGTGTCCCAGATCGACATCGCGATCGGCGGCCAGGAACTCGACACCATCTCCGTGATCGGCAGCGCCGGCCCGACCGTGTTCAGCCCCGACAAGATGGGCGCCGGTACGTCGATCAGCCGTCAGGACCTCGACAGCTACGCCTCCGTGCAGCGCAACCTGCAGGACTACGTGCGTTTCGATCCGCGCATCTCGCAGACCGACAAGGAGCGCGGCGAAATCTCCGCCGGCGGCCAGAACTCGCGCTACAACACCATCACCATCGACGGCGTCGCCACCAACGACACCTTCGGCCTGGAAGCCAACAACCTGCCGACCGCCAAGCAGCCGATCTCGATCGACGCGATCCAGTCGGTGCAGGTCAACATCTCGAACTACGACGTGACCCAGAAGGGTTACACCGGCGCCAACATCAACGCCGTGACCAAGTCGGGCACCAACGATTTCAAGGGTTCGGTCTACTACATCTATCGTGACGACCGCGGCGCCGGCCGTCGCTTCAACCGCACCACCGGCACGTATTTCGATCCGCCGGAATTCGAGGAAGACACCAAGGGCATGACCTTCGGTGGTCCGCTGATCAAGGATCGCCTGTTCTTCTTCGCCGCCTATGAAGAACTGACCAGCAGCCGCAGCACGCCGGAATTCGGCCCGCTGGGCAGCTCGCGCACCAACGTCGCGATCACCCCGACCGCGATCACCAGCGCCCAGGGCATCGCCAGCACCAACTACGGCGTCGACATCGGCACGGTCGAAGCCGCGGCCTCGGAACTCGAAGTCACCGACGCCCTGGTCAAGCTCGACGCCAACATCGGCGAGAACCACCGCGCCAGCCTGCGCTGGAGCAAGACCGAGCAGACCGATCCGCTCTTCCCGACCTTCTTCAACAACGCCATCTCGCTGAGCTCGCACTGGTACAACCAGGACAAGACCATCGAAACCTACGTCGGCGAGCTGTTCTCCGACTGGAACGACAAGTTCTCGACCGAGTTCAAGGTCTCGTACCGCGACTACGTCAGCGCCCCGATCAACAATTCCGATCTGCCGCAGGTTCGCCTGAACTTCGCCGGTGCGCTGCCGGCCGGTTCGCCTGCCGTGTCCAGCACCAACGCCGGTCTGGTCTTCGGCACCGAGCGCAGCCGTCACTTCAACGACCTCGCCACCGAGACCTGGAACTTCTACGCGGCCGGCAACCTGTTCCTCGGCGACCACACCATCAAGTTCGGTGCGGACTACGACGACAACACCGTCTATAACGCGTTCCTCCAGGACACGAAGGGCAACTACACCTTCGCCTGCATCAACACCTCGGCCACGCTGACGTACCAGTTCAACGGCGGCGCCGCGCTGAGCTGCAACACCGCGACCCGCGCCCAGAACGAAGCCGCCGTGCTCGAAAACTTCCGCCGCGGCCGTCCCACCAGCTATCAGGTGCAGGTCGGTGCGCCCGGCTTCACCCTCGACGACGGCGTGGCCAACTGGGATTACCAGAATCTCGGCCTGTTCCTGCAGGACACCTGGGTGGTCAACGAGAGCCTGACCCTCACTGCCGGCATCCGCGTCGACCGCAAGGGCATGGGCGAAAGCCCGCTGCTGAATACCGCCGCCGCCGCCGCGACCGTGGATGGCACGATCACCGGTTCCACCACTCCGCAGAACGGCACGATCACCCGCGCCACCGGTGGTTTCGGTCGCCGCAACGACGTCACCCTCGACGGCAACAGCCTGTTCCAGCCGCGCCTGGGCTTCAACTACACCTTCGCCTGGGATCGTCCGGCGCAGCTGCGCGGCGGTATCGGCCTGTTCGAAGGCGCCGCCGCCAACGTGTGGCTGTCCAACCCGTACTCCAACACCGGCATCGCGACCCGCGTCATCGGCTGCGGCATCGCCGGCTTCGCGGCCTGCCCGACCACCGACGGCCTGTTCACCCCGAACACCGGCGCGCAGCCGACCAGCTTCAGCGGTTCCACGCCGGCCGCCAACGTCGACTTCCTGTCCAGCGATCTGCGCCAGCCGTCGGTGTGGAAGGCCAATCTGGCGTTCGAACATGAGCTGCCGTGGTGGAACATGGTCGCCGGCATCGAATACATCCGCACCGAAGTCAAGGACGGCATCTACTACCGTCATCTGAACCTCGGCAACCCGACCCGTCAGGGCAGGGACGGTCGCAACCTGTACTACACCCCACAGGGCTACAACGAAGCCTGCTGGAACAACAGCGGTTCCAGCAGCAGTTCCGGTGCTTGCAGCGGCTTCCGCAATCGCGCCCTCAGCAACGCCAACTTCGCCAACGTGCTGCTCGCCGAACGCACCAGCAAGGGCTACGGCGACAACCTGACCCTGTCGCTGAGCGGCAGCTTCCTGGAAGACTGGCGCTGGGGCCTGGGTTACTCCTACACCCGCGCCAAGGAAGTCAGCCCGCTGACCTCGTCGGTGTCGAACTCCAACTGGAACTCGGTGTCGGTGTTCAACCCGAACGAAGACGTCGCCGCCAACTCGGCCTACCTCGTCAAGGACCGCTTCGTCGGCCAGCTGACCTGGGAACACGAATTCTTCGGCGACAACAAGACCAGCTTCGGTCTGTTCTACGAAGGCCGCGCCGGCAAGCCGTACAGCTGGATCTACAACAACGACCTCAACGGCGACGGCATCACCAACGACCTGCTGTACATGCCGTCCGGCTTCGGCTCGGGCGAGGTGGTGTTCCGCGACCTCAACGGCAGCGGCAGCGGCGCCGACGAAGAAGCGGTGTTCTGGCAGATCGCCAACGCCAACGGCCTGAACCGCTACGCCGGTGGCGTGGTCGATCGCAACAGCTCGTTCGCCTCGTGGACCAACAACTTCGACGTGCGCGTCAGCCAGGAATTCCCGGGCTTCTTCGAAGGCAACAAAGTCCTCGTCTCGCTCGACATCATCAATGTCGGCAACCTGCTGAACAAGAAGTGGGGCCGCATCGATGAAGTGGCGTTCCAGTCGAACGGCGGTCTGGCCCGCAGCTTCGTGAACTACCAGGGTCTTGATTCGCAGGGCCGCTACATCTACGGCGTCAACGGTCAGGTCGAAGACTTCGTGACCCGCCAGCAGCGCGGCGAATCGCAGTGGGCCGCCCAGTTGACCCTGAAGTACAGCTTCTGATCTCCCGCTTCAGAGCGAATCGATCCGAAGCGCATCGATCCTAAGCGCTCCACAGGAAACGGCCGGGGAAACCCGGCCGTTTTCTTTTTCCGGGCGTTGTTCCCGGTGCCCGGGCTGGGATACAGTCCCGCAGACACAGACGAAGACAGAGAACGCAAGCGATCCCATGAACGATTCCGATCAATCCATCCTTCCCACCGTCGATGCGCACATCTATCCGCGCGGTGCGCTCGACGTGCTGTCCCGCGACGAGGTCGCGCGCCTGCGCGATGCATCCACCGGCGGCATGCACGAACTCCTCCGCCGCTGCGCCCTGGCGGTGCTGACCAGCGGCAGCGCATCCGACGATCCGCGCGCCGCGCGCGAGCTGTATCCCGATTTCGACATCCAGGTGCTGCAGCAGGATCGCGGCGTGCGCATCGATCTCGTGAAGGCGCCGGCGATGGCCTTCGTCGACGGCGACATCATCCGCGGCGTCGCCGAACTGCTGTTCGCGGTGGTCCGCGATCTGGCCTATACCGCGATCGAACTGCATGAGGGCCACGGCAGCCGCGATCTGACGAAGTCCGAAGGCATCACCGATGCGGTGTTCGGTCTGTTGCGCAACGCGCGCATCCTGCATCCGATCGATCCGAACCTTGTCGTCTGCTGGGGCGGCCATTCGATCAACCGCGACGAATATCTCTACACCAAGCAGGTCGGCTACGAGTTGGGCCTGCGCGGCCTGGACATCTGCACCGGCTGCGGTCCCGGCGCGATGAAGGGGCCGATGAAGGGCGCGACGATCGCGCACGCCAAGCAGCGTCATCGCCGCATGCGTTACATCGGCATCACCGAGCCGGGCATCATCGCCGCCGAATCGCCGAACCCGATCGTCAACCACCTGGTGATCATGCCGGACATCGAGAAGCGCCTCGAAGCCTTCGTGCGCATGGGTCACGGCATCATCGTGTTCCCGGGCGGCGTCGGCACCGCGGAAGAGATCCTGTATCTGCTCGGCATCCTGCTGCGCGAGGAGAACGCGAGTCTGCCGTTCCCGCTGATCTTCACCGGTCCGCCGGCTTCGGCGCCGTATTTCGAGCAGATCGACAAATTCCTGCGGCTCACGCTCGGCGAAGCCGCGACCTCGCGCTATCGCATCATCGTCGGCGATCCCGCCGCGGTAGCGAAGAAGATGGCCGCCGGCATCCGCAAGGTGCGCGAATACCGCATCGCCGAAAAGGATTCGTTCTTCTTCAACTGGTCGCTGGAGATTCCGCTGACGTTCCAGCAGCCGTTCGTGCCCACGCACGAGGCGATGGCCGCGCTCGATCTGCACCACGGTCGCAAGCCGCACGAACTCGCGGCCGATCTGCGTCGCGCGTTCTCGGGCATCGTCGCAGGCAACGTGAAGGAAGACGGCATGCGCAGGATCGAAGAATACGGTCCGTTCAAGATCCACGGCGACACCGACATGATGCAGTCCCTCGATGCGCTGCTGCGCGCGTTCGTCGAACAGCGCCGGATGAAGATTTCCGGCGCCTACCGGCCTTGCTACGAAGTCGTCGCGTGAATGTCGAGCCGACGATGACGCGTTATGGTCTCGCCGGCAATTTCACGGTCACCAGGAAGCGGCCGTCCGCGGCTTTCGCTTCGACGCTGCCGCGCCCTTCGGTGTAGGCCTCGATCTGCGCCAGCGATGACGGCAGGCCGACGTTGTGGCCGGTGGAGGCGCGTGCGGGTTCCGCGGGCATCGGATTCGAAATCGCGATGACCACGCCGCCGCTGTCGTCGGTCTCGGCATGGATGTCGATATCGCCGCCGCCGGGGATGCGTTCGATCCCGTGCTTGATCGCGTTCTCCACCAGCGGCTGCAGCGACAGCGTCGGCACCAGGATGTCCGGCATCGGGTCCGGCAACCGCCAGCGCACCCGCAGCCGTTCGCGGAAGCGCAGCGACTCGATTTCCAGATAACGCTCGATCAGCGCGAATTCTTCGCGCAGCGGAATTTCGCGCGCGCCGCCGAGCGCGGCGCGGAACAGGTCTGCCAGGTCCAGCAGCAGATGCTCGGCTTCGTCCGGCCGGTGATGCACCAGCGCCGCGCCGGTGTTGAGCGTGTTGAACAGGAAGTGCGGGCGTACGCGCGCCTGCAGCGCGGCCAGTTCGGCCTGCTTGGCACGCACCGCGAGTTGGCGCAGCCGCCAATGGTTCTGGAAGGCCGCCAGCGCCAGCCAGCCCACGACCAGCGCGATGCCGGTCACGCGCAGGAAGACATCGAAGCGCGCCGATGACGGAATGCGCCACAGTTCGCCCAGCAGCAGATCGCTGACGCCAAGTACGGACCAACTGCTCACCAGCAGCAATGCCAGTGCGAGCCAGGCGATGCGCTGCGGACGCGTCTCGCGCAGGCGTTCGCGGAGCAGATACAGGCCCCCGAGCGTCAGCAGGGCCACCCATTGCACCATCAGCGACAGCAGGCCGAAGCGGATCCAGCGGCCGAGCGGGGCGTCGCCGGCGAGGGTCAGCACCGCGGCGAGACCTTCGGCGGCCAGCACCACCCAGATCACCGCGCGTCCCTGCCACAGGCTGTCGAGCGGCGCGGCGCCGCGGACGGCGAGCGGCGGAGGCGATGCGGAGGAGGGCGTGGTCATCACGCCATCATGCCCGCGCGGGGCGTCGGCGGGCAGGGGGACCGCTCATGCGGCCGTGCCGGCCGCCCATCGGCCATCGACTGGCCGTCTCCTGAACGGACGCTATGCTGCCGTCATCGACTCAGGAGGCGAAATGCGACTCTTCCCCCGACGCAGCCCACCGTCCACCGGCGTCCATCCAGGCGAAGCCCGTCCTGGCGGCGCGCGAGCCCATGCCGGCGGCTTCACGCTGGTCGAACTCGCCATCACCGTCGTCGTCCTCGCGGTTCTCGTCGGCATTTCCATTCCCCTGTTCACCGGCCTGATCAACGGCAGCCGTCTGACCGGCAACGCCAACGAACTGGTCGCGGCGCTTCAGATCGCGAGATCCGAAGCCATCCGCCGCAACGTCCGCACCACGATCTGCCAGAGCGCCGACGGTCTCACCTGCGCCAACGCCACACCGTGGCGCGGCTGGATCATCTTCGCCGACAACGACGGCGATGGCGTGGTCGATGCCGGCGAAATCGTGCGGACCGGCGTCGTCGAACAGCCGGTCCAGGTCATTCCCAGCGGCAACATCGTCAACAGCCGCATCGTCTTCCGCGCCGATGGTCTGGCGTATGCCGGCAACAATCTGCTCGAAGCCAACATGCGGGTGTGTCTGCCGGTGGCGAATCCGAACCTCAACGTGCGCGATGTGAACATCGCCGTCGGCGGCCGTGTCGCCGTCCGCGCTCCGATCAATGCCGCGGGCGCCTGCCCCGCACCGGGGAATACCTGATGCGCATGCCTTCCTCCAACGTCTCTCATCGCGCCGGACAGCGCCGGCGTGCGCCGCGTTCCGCCGCCACCGTCCGTGGCGTGGGTCTCATCGAAGTGCTCGTGGCCGTGCTGGTACTGGGTATCGGTCTGTTGGGTGTGGCCGCGATGCAGGCCACGGCGCTGCGCAACAGCCAGAGTTCGCTCGAACGCAGCCAGGGCGTGATGCACGTCTACACCATTCTCGACGCGATGCGCGCGAACCCGCAGGCCGCCCGTGGCGGCGGCTACAACATGGGCATGACCTGCACTCCGCCCGCGGCCGGAACCCTGATCGCCAGCGATCAGAACACATGGATCACCACGCTGCAGCAGAATCTCGGCCCCACCGCCTGCGGTCAGGTGGCCTGCGTCGGTGCCGTCTGCACCATCAGCGTCCGCTGGGACGACTCGCGCGGCACCGCGGGCGCGACCACCCAGACCTTCACCACCACGACACGGATATGACACCCATGAACACGTTTTCGGGACGCCATTCCGCACGCGGCCGCGCCAACCGGGCCAACGTCCACGGTCTCACGCTCGTCGAACTGATGATCGCGCTGATGTTGGGTCTGCTGGTGGTGGGCAGCGCCAGTGCGATCTTCATCTCCAACCGCCAGACTTACCGCGCCACCGAAGGCCTCGGCCGTGTGCAGGAAAACGGCCGCATGGCTTTCGAGCTCATGGTCCGCGATCTGCGCGAAGCCGGCGGCAATCCCTGCGGCAACGCCGATCGCAAGGAACCGCTGAAGCTGGTGAACGTATTGAACCCGACCACGAACTGGTGGGCCAACTGGAACAACGGGATCATCGGTTATGAAGCCGCGATGGGCGCGCCGCCCGCCAATCGCGTCGCGGGCACCGATGCGGTGGATCTGATGTCCGGCGACAACTCCAGCGGCGTCACCGTGGTCAGCCACAATCCCACCTCGGCCGAGTTCCACCTCAACACGGTCAATCACAGCCTCGACGACGCCGACATCGCCATCGTCTGCGACTGGCGCCAGGCCTCGCTGTTCCAGGTCAGCAACGCGCAGCCCGGGACCAATTCCAACGTCGTCCACAACGCCGGTGGCGCGGTGTCTCCGGGCAACTGCAGCAAAGGCCTGGGCTACGCCAATCCCCCGAACTGCTCGGTCAACGGCACGCCTTACGAATACGGCGCGAACTCGCAGATCGTGCGCCTGCACGCGGTGCGCTGGTTCGTCGGCACCAACGCGGCAGGTGGCCGTTCGTTGTACCGCAGCACGCTGATCAACAACGGCGGTGCACTCGAGGCACGCGCGCAGGAAATCGCCGAAGGCGTCAACGACATGGAACTGCAGTATCTCGTGGCCGGCGCCGCGAACTACGTCGACGCCACCGCAGTGCCCGCCAACGCCTGGGGCGACGTGACCGCGGTCCGGGTCACCCTCGACATGCTCAGCGCCGATCGCGCCGGCGTCGGCGGCGCGCAGCTCGCGCGCCGCATCGCCCACACCGTCACTCTCCGGAATCGCATGGAATGAACCGTCGCACACGCCATCCCGTCGCGCCCGCCCGCCGCCAACGTGGCGCCACCCTCGTGGTGGTGCTGATCCTGCTGCTGGTGATGACCCTGCTGGGGCTCGCCAGTCTGCGCAGCACCGTGCTCGAAGAGCGCATGACGTCGAACCTGCTCGATCGCAGTCTGGGGTTCCAGGTCGCCGAAGCCGGCCTGCGCGAAGCCGAAGCCGCGCTCAATCCCAATCCCACCTTCCCCACCGCCGGCTGCAACGCACTCGGCCATTGCGCGCGTCCCGATCCGACGGCGGTCGAACGCTGGCTCGACCCCGGCTTCAATGCCTGGGCGACCGCGTCGGTGTCCGATACGAATACCGACGCACCGCGTTACATCGTCGAGGAAATGGGTGAGGGCCCGAACTGGCGCGACTGCGACCGGCTTTCGCCGATCCATCCGCTGTGCCTGACCCCGCGCTACCGCGTGACCGTGCGCAGCCAGCAGGACGGACGTGCGTCCGTGACGCTGCAGACCATCTATGCCGGTAAATGAGACCGAGGCCGCCGTGAACACCACTCCCCGCACTGTCCACGCCCGCACCGCGCGCCCGTCGCGCCTTGCGCCTTTCCTGGTCTGCCTCGCGACACTGCTCGGTCTGCCCGTGCATGCCGCGGTGTCGTTGCCCGATACGCCGATCCAGACCAACAACGGCGTGCCGCCGAACATCATGTTCATCCTCGATGATTCCGGGTCGATGGACGACAATTTCATGCCGGACACGATCGCCAACACCACGCCGAACCCGAACATCAATCGTCTGACCTACACGCTCAACACGATTTACTACAACCCCGGGGTGACCTATCGCACCTGGCAGCAGGCGGATGGTTCGTACATGCCTACGGCGCCCTACACGGCGGCGTTCAACGATACGGCACTGGCGACGACACCGATCGATCTGGGCAATGCCACCGATCGCGATTTCTACACCCCGATCGCCGGCATCACCAGTCTGACCGACACCCGGCAATACATCCGGCACCGTTTCCATCGCAACGGCGCCACCTTCTCCGGCGGCGGCGCGCTGATCGTCTCCTCGTGCGGCTGGAATCCGTTGACCAACAATTTCGCCGACCCCACGCTGGCGGTCACGCTGTGCTCGCGCAACTTCGCCACTTTCACCTGGCCCGGCGGTATCGTGCGCACGGTCGATCAGGAGAAGCAGAACTACGCGACGTGGTATTCCTTCGGCCGCACCCGCATGAAGGTCGCGAAGTCCAGCGCGAGCTACGCGTTCAACGACACCACGATTTTCAATGCCGACAACGAATTTCGCGTCGGTTACAAGACCATCCACAACCGCAACAATTTCCTGATCCCGGTCGGCACCGCCAATGGCGTGTTCACCGGCGCCAATCGCACGAACTGGTTCGCCAGGCTGTTCGCCGCGACCGCCGACGGCAACACGCCGACCAACCGGGCACTGTTCGATGCGGGCGAGTATTTCAGGCGAACCGACGCCGCGGGTCCGTGGGGTCCGCAAGCGACCGCTTCGCAATTCGAATGCCGCCAGAATTTCTCGATCCTGACGACCGACGGCTACCGCAACGAGAGCAACCTGCCGTCCGTAGGCAACGTCGACAACACGGCGGGTCCCGTCATCACCCGTCCCAGCGGGCCGTCCTATCAATACATCCCGGCGAGGCCCTACAGCGATGGCTGGAGCGATACGCTGTCCGATATCGCCATGTCGTACTGGGCCCGCGACCTGCGCACCGATCTGATCAACATCGTGCCGTCGTCCGCCGCCAACCCCGCGTTCTGGCAGCACATGGTGACGTTCGGCATCTCGATCGGCCTCAAGGGTTCGCTCGATCCCGAGACGTCGCTCCCGGGCTTGACCAGCGGTGCGACCAACTGGCCGCAGCCGGTCAATCTGACTCTGAGCACCATCGACGATCTGTTCCATGCGACCTTGAACGGCCGCGGCGCGTTCGTCGCCGCGGGCAATCCCGACGAGTTCTCCGAGGGTCTGGGCAATGCCCTTCGCGCGATCGCCGCCCGCAGGGGGTCCGGTTCCAATGCGACCGTGACAGGAACATCGACCAGCGCCGGCACCAAGGTGTTCCAGGCCAAGTTCTTCTCGGCGCAGTGGAACGGCGAAGTGCAGGCCTTCCCGGTGAACGCCTCGGGCATCGACGTCAACAACACGTTGTGGACCGCCAGCATTCCCGTCTTCGGTTCCCGCAACATCTTCACCCACAACGGTTCGGCCGGCACCACGTTTCCGACGTTGACCCAGACCACGGCATTGACGCCTCTGGTCGCGAATTACATCGCCGGCGATCGCAGTCAGGAGCCGCAGTTCAATCCGCTCGGGACGCTGCGCAACCGGACCTCGTTGCTCGGTACGGTCGTCAACAGCTCGCCGACGTACGTGAAGACCAGCAACACGGTCGATACCGTGTATGTGGGCGCCAACGACGGCATGCTGCATGCCTTCAATGCGACCAACGGTGTCGAGCGTTTCGCCTACGTTCCGCGCGGCATCGATCTGATCGATCTGAAGGAATTCAGCGTTCCGACCTACGGCCACCGCTTCTTCGTCGATGGCGCGATCGTCACGTCGACGCCTCGCGAACTGACCAACAGAACCGTGCTGGTCGGCAGCCTGGGTCGCGGCGGCAAAGGTCTTTATGCGCTCGATGTGACCGATCCGACGAACTTCAACGCCACCAAAGTGCTCTGGGACCACGATGCGAGTTTCGACAGCGATATGGGCCAGATCCTCGGCAAACCGCTGATCGCCAAGCTCAACGACGGCAGCACCGCGCTGTTGGTGCCCAACGGCCTCAACAGCACCAGCGAGCGCGCCGTGCTGTTCGTCATCGATCTCGTGACCGGCGCGAAGATCGCGGAAATCGATACCGGCGTCGGTTCGCCTACCGCCAGCAACGGCCTGTCCTCGCCGCGCGGCTGGGATGCCGACGGCAACGGTACGGTCGATATCGTTTACGCGGGCGATTTCCGCGGCAATCTCTGGAAGTTCGACCTCAGCGACAACAACGAGAACCAGTGGGAAGTCGCCGACGGGCGTCCGCTGTTCGCGCCGACGACGCCGGGCGCGCAGCCGGTCACCGGCGGCGTGACCATCGCCGTGGACCCGGCCACCGACAAGCGCTGGGTCTTCTTCGGCACCGGCCGTCTGCTCACGCCCTCCGACATCACCGATACGTCCCGGCAGACCTGGTACGGCGTCATCGACAACGAATCCGCGACGTCGTCCGTCACCCGCGCCAGCATGACCGCGCGGAACATCGCGCAGTTCGACTCGGCCACTCGCAACCGTGCGTTCGAGCCCTATGCCGCGCTGCCCGTCAACAGCAGGGGCTGGTATATCGATCTCGATCTGCCGCCTTCGAATACGCTGGAAGGCGAGCGCATGGTCGGCGACCAGCAGGTGGTGAAGAACGCATTGATCGCGGCCAGCATCATCCCCAGCACCAGCAATCCGTGTCTGCCGGGTCGCGGCTATGTCAACGCCATCGATGCCTTCACCGGCACGAGCCTGCAGACCGGTCTCTTCGACGTCAATCGCGACGGTACGTTCGGCGGCAGCGCCGACATGATGGGAGGGAGCGCGATCGGCTCGATCGACCTCGGCGTGGGCATGGTCACCGACCCGGCGCTGCTCGACAAACTGTTGGTCGCGGGCGGTTCGCTGGCGACTCTCGCATCCACGCCGCTGGATCCGACGCTTTACGGCGGTCGCATCTCCTGGCGCGAAATCATCCGGAGGTGATGTCCATGAGTCTCGATCGTTCTTGCCGCAATCGTTCCCGTCGTTCCGCCGCGCGTCGTTCGGCCATGGGCTTCACCCTGGTCGAGGTGATCATCGTGGTGCTCATCATCTCGGTGCTCGCGGCCATCGCCTATCCGGCTTATCAGGACTCGGTGGTGAGAACCCGGCGCAACGCGGTGAAAGCCTGCTTGTCCGAAGGCGCGCAGTTCATGGAGCGCTTCTACACGACCAACCTGCGCTACGACCAGACCATCGCCGGCGTGGCGGTGGCGCTGCCGCCGTGCGCGGCCGGCACCGACGTCACCAATCACTACAACGTCACTCTCGCCGCGGTCGCGCGCACCACGTATCGCCTCCAGGCCGCCCCGATCGGGATCCAGGCGGTGAAGGACACGAAGTGCGGCACGCTCGGCACCGACAACACCGGCGCCAAGACCAAGACCGGCACCGAGACCGTCGATATCTGCTGGTAAGCCGTTCCGCGTCGCCCCGCAACACCGGAAGGCCCGCTCATGAGCGGGCCTTTTGTTTCCAGTACCGTTGTCGAAGTGCCGCGGCAGGAGTGCGCTTTTCGGTGGTGCAAAAGAAAACCCGCGACTCGCGTCGCGGGTTTTCGGAAGATGGCGCCCGAAGTTGGACTCGAACCAACGACCCCCTGATTAACAGTCAAGTGCTCTAACCGGCTGAGCTATTCGGGCGGGGCTGCATATCGTAATGGCCTCGCCCGGCGCGATCAAGCCACGGCGTGTTCATTCTTTCCATCGGCGGCCATCACAGGCCCGCCGCGCAGGCCTCGGCCGCCGCCGGTGTGGGGCGACCGCTGCGCAGACGGCCGCCGTTGGAGAGGATCAATGCCAGGGCGTCGCGCGCGCCGCGGCGGTCGCAGAGGGTGAAGGTGATGTTCGAGCCGCCGTTGCCGCCGTTCGGCTGGTAGACGATGCGCGGCCGGCCCTGGCTGCCGAGCAGGCGGACGCGCTCGGACAGCGCCTCCTCCCGACGGATCAGTTGTTCGCCCGGTCCGCGCAGGCGATCGCCGTCGCGGTCGATGAAGACGATCCAGCCCCGGCCCCAGTCGCGTCCGCCCGCGCACTGATCGCCCGGCGACGGGCAGACCACGACTTCCTGGCCGAGCACGGTCGCGTGACGCAGGGCGTCGAACAGCGTGGTCGTCAGCGCGGAACGCGCCGCACCGGCCTGGATCCGGGCCACGGTGTTCTGATACGCGGGAATGGCGATGCCGAACAGGACGCCGACGATGGTCATCGCGATGAGCAGATCGAGCAGGGTGAATCCGGGCGTGCCGCTGCGGCGATGGGTGAGCGGGCGGCTGGCGAGCGGGCGAGGGCGGGCGAAGTGCATGGTGGTCTCCGGTGGAATGAACGTGGGTTCAGTCTCGGGATGGCGCCGGGCCGGCGGCATCGGCCGGTCGCCCGTTCCGGGGTAGGAAAACGCCGCGTCCGTCGCCATGTCTCGGTAGACTTTCCTGCTTGGCCCGGCGACGGCCCGCCCGACGAGCCCCACGAATGAACGAACGCACCCTGTCCGATGCCGCTTTCCAGCTCGTGGCGCCGTACGCGCCCGCCGGCGACCAGCCGCGCGCGATCGCGGCCCTGATCGATGGCTTCGAGAGCGGTCTGGCGAAACAGACGCTGCTGGGCGTCACCGGTTCGGGCAAGACCTACACCATCGCCAACGTGATCGAATCGGTGCAGAAGCCGACTCTGGTGATGGCGCACAACAAGACCCTGGCCGCGCAGTTGTACGGCGAGTTCAAGGCGTTCTTCCCACACAACGCGGTCGAGTATTTCGTCAGCTATTACGACTACTACCAACCCGAAGCCTACGTGCCGTCCAGCGACACCTTCATCGAGAAGGACAGCTCGGTGAACGAGCACATCGAACAGATGCGGCTGTCGGCGACCAAGGCGCTGCTGGAGCGGCGCGATGCGATCATCGTCTGCACGGTCTCGGCGATCTACGGCCTGGGCGATCCGAACGAATATTTCAAGATGGTGCTGCACATGGTGCGCGGCGAGCGCATCGATCAGCGCGAGTTGATCCGCCGTCTCACCGAAATGCAGTACAGCCGCAACGACACCGAACTGCGGCGCGGCACTTACCGCGTCCGTGGTGAAGTGATCGATGTGCATCCGGCCGAATCCGACGCCGAAGCGCTGCGGATCGAACTGTTCGACGGCGAGATCGAACAGTTGACGCTGTTCGACCCGCTGACCGGCGAAAGCGTGCGCAAACTGCCGCGCTACACCATCTATCCGAAATCGCATTACGTGACCACGCGGCGTACGGTGCTGGACGCGATCGAGGCGATCAAGGTCGAACTCCGCGAGCGGCTGGAGCAGCTCTACGCCGCGAACAAACTGGTCGAAGCGCAGCGCCTCGCCCAGCGCACCCAATTCGATCTCGAAATGATGGCCGAGGTCGGTTTCTGCAGCGGCATCGAAAACTATTCGCGCCATCTCACCGGGCGCATGCCGAACGAAGCGCCGCCGTGCCTGTTCGACTATCTGCCGCCGGACGCGCTGCTGGTGGTGGACGAGTCGCACGTGACCGTCCCGCAGATCGGCGCGATGTTCAAGGGCGACCGCGCGCGCAAGGAAACGCTGGTGGAATTCGGCTTCCGGTTGCCGTCGGCGCTGGACAACCGGCCGCTGCGGTTCGAGGAATGGGAAGCGCGTTCGCCGCGCACCATCTTCGTGTCCGCGACGCCGCGCGAATACGAAGTCGAGAAGTCGCAGGGGCAGGTGGTCGAACTGGTGGTGCGCCCGACCGGTCTGGTCGATCCGGAAGTGGAGATCCGGCCGGTCGGCACCCAGGTCGACGATCTGCTCGGCGAGATCAACCTGCGCGTGGCGATGGGCGACCGCGTGCTGGTGACCACGCTGACCAAGCGCATGGCGGAGAACCTGACCGAATATCTCGGCGATCACGGCGTGCGCGTGCGTTATCTGCATTCGGATATCGAGACCGTGGAGCGCGTCGAGATCATCCGCGATCTGCGTCTCGGCAAGTTCGACGTGCTGGTCGGCATCAATCTGCTGCGCGAAGGCCTGGACATGCCCGAGGTCTCGCTGGTCGCGATCCTTGATGCCGACAAGGAAGGGTTCCTGCGCTCGGCCGGTTCGCTGATCCAGACCATCGGCCGCGCTGCGCGCAACGTGCGCGGCAAGGCGATCCTGTACGCCGACACGATCACGCGTTCGATGAAGGCGGCGCTCGACGAGACCGCGCGTCGCCGCGAGAAGCAACTGGAATACAACGCCGAGCACGGCATCGTGCCGACGTCGATCGTGCGCGAGATCATGGACGTGATGGAAGGCGCGCGCAGCGAGCCGGCACCGGGCGAGAAGCGCGGCCGCGGCAAGGGCGCGCGCATCGCCGAGCCCGCGGAGGATTACGCCGCGCTGCCGCCCGCGCAGTTGGCCGCGCGGATCGCGGCGCTGGAACAGACGATGTACCAGCACGCGCGCGATCTGGAATTCGAAGACGCGGCGCGCGTGCGCGACGAGATCCGCAGACTGAAGGAAGTCAGCCTCGGATGAGCGTCGCCGAAGCCGGCCCCGCGGATGCGCGTTTCCCGCGTCTCGGCTGGCTCGGCGCGCTGTGGCTGCTGATCTATCTGCCGACCTATCACGCCGCGTATGGCGCGCTGAATTTCCTCTTCCTGTGCAATATCGGCGTGATCCTGACCGCGATCGGCCTCATCGCGCGCAATCGCCTGCTGCTGTCCAGTCAAGCGGTGGCCGCGCCGGTGATCGCGCTCGTCTGGGCCATCGATGTCGCGTGGAAACTCGCCACCGGCGATTTTCTGTACGGCGGCACCTCGTACATGTGGGCCCCGGCTTTCCCGCTGTCGGCGCGGCTGCTGTCGCTCTATCACCTGGCGTGGCCGCTGCTGTTGTGGTGGATGCTGCGCCGGATCGGTTACGACCCGCGCGGCTGGCCGTTGCAGGTGGTCGTCGCCGCGCTGGCGATGATCGCCGGGCGACTGCTGGCCCCGGCCGCGGACAACGTCAATTTCGCATGGACGGATCCGTTCTTCGACCGTCAGCTGGGCCCGGCGGCCCTGCATCTGCTGGTCTGTTGGGGGCTGCTGTCCGTCGTGGCCTATGGGCCGACCCATGCGTTCCTGCGGCGGATGTTCCCGTGGCGTCATGACGTGTCGGCGGGTTCCGTCCCGCGTTCCGGGGTGTTACCATAGCCGCCCTTCCGGGGGCCTGCACGGACTCGATGGGCGGTTAGCTCAGCGGTAGAGCACTACCTTGACATGGTAGGGGTCACAGGTTCGAACCCTGTACCGCCCACCACTCGCATGTGGTCGAACGGCGTAGCATTCCATGCTGCGCCGTTTCGTTTTTCGGGCCCCTGAAATCGCAGGGTGCCGATGCGGAGGCGCATTCGCCGGCCCCCACGCCGCGTCGCCGACAGAGGACGTCCGATGCTGTTCCGCCCATTGCTCCCGAGCCTCGTATCGATCGCCGAAATGGCGCCGGCGGATGCCGACCCGGCATGTCTGCCGCCGCTCGAACGCGGTGTCGTCGAACGCGCGGTGGCACAGCGGTGTCGCGAGTTCGCGGCGGGCAGGATCCTGGCGCGCAGGCTGTTGCGCGACGCCGGCGCGGAGATCGACGCGCTGCTCAGCGATCGGGACCGGGTGCCGATCTGGCCGCAGACGGTCGTCGGCTCGATCACCCATTGCCCCAGTCTCTGCGCTGTCGCCGTCGCATCCGCCGCGCATGCCGAGGGGGTCGGCGTGGATGTGGAGCCCGCCGCGCCGGTGCCCGAATATCTGCTGCCGCGGATCGTGAGCGATGCGGAACGCACCCGGATCGATCTGCTGCCGTCAGCGTTGCGCCCGCTCGGCGGTCTGTTGGTCTTTTCGATCAAGGAAGCGGTCTACAAGGCGGTGTATCCGCGCCGCCGCGTGTATCTCGATTTCCATCAGGTCGATGTCGCCTTCGAAGGCGAGGACGGTTTCGTCGCCGAGGTTCTGGTGCCCGAAGCCACCTTGCCGGGTCATGTCCGCATCGATGGTCGCTTCCGCATCGCCGATGGCCATATCGCCAGCGCAGTGCTGTTGCCGCGGCGCTGACGCGCTCAGTCGACCCGGATCCGGAAGCCGCGGAGACGTTCGTAGACCGGTCGGCAGGCGTCGGCGACGGCCTGCGCTTCGCCGTCCAGACGGTCCTCGCGTGGGCGCCACGGTTCGAAACCGGTGGATTTCCAGACCGCGTCGTACCAGTGGGGCGCCCACACGCCGTCGCTGTCGCGCGGCCCCGCG
This sequence comes from uncultured Lysobacteraceae bacterium, assembly GCA_946480825.1. The sequence goes on along the minus strand of CAMLLG010000031.1, from coordinate 16,801 downwards.
GGCCATGCCAGCATCCGCGTCGTGAATGCGATGCCCAGCCGCGCGCACAGCGCGCGCAGATGCGCCTCGGGCGCGCGCAGGAAATCGCCCGCATCGATCACCGGCGGCGTCTCGCCGAGCCGTTCGCGCAGCAGGTCGAACAGGCGACCCTGCTGCGGCAGGCCGATGTCGTCCGGCGTCACCGTCGCCCGCGATTTCAGATACGACGCGACCACTTCGGCGGGATCGCGGATCAGGAACACGTTGCGCAGCCCGAGCACCCAATCGACCGCCATGTCCGGCAACAGATGATGGCTCATGTGTTTCTGGTACCAGAGCGGTGCGCCCTGCGGTGCAGGGCCGAGCAGGGCATCGACCACGCGGCGCCAGTGGGTGTCGCCGGCGGCGATGACCGCATCGCGGCCCGGGTGATCCAGCCCGGTTTCGGCGAGATACGCCGCATACAGCGGCTCGTCGCTCACCGCGCAGTCGCCGCGGTTCTCCCAGGCGCGCATCATCGCCGTGGAAATGTTGCGCGGACCGCTCCACATCGCGATCCGCAGGGTCATGCGAGGCGCACGCCCGCGCGGAAGGCCACGTCGCGCGCGATCAGATCGCGATACAGCGCCTGCAATCGCGAGGTCATCGGGCCGGGCAGGGCGCCGCCGTCGCCCTGCGCATCGTCTCCGATCCGGCGGCCGTCGATCTCGCGCACCGGCGCCAGACCCGCGAACGTGCCGGTCGTGAACGCCTCGTCGGCCGAATACGCCTGGGTCAGGCTGAAGTTCTTTTCGAAGCATGGAATCCCGGCTTCCCTGCACGCGCGGAGCACGTTGGCGCGGGTGATGCCGCCGAGGCAGTAGTCGCCCGTGGACGTCCACACCTCGCCCTTGCGGACGATGAAGAAATGCGTGGAATTGCAGGTCGCCACGAAACCGTGCGGATCGAGCATCAGCGCCTCGTCGGCGCCGGCCTGGGTGGCTTGAATGCAGGCGGTGATGCAGTTGAGCTTGCTGTGGCTGTTGAGCTTCGGGTCCTGCACGTCCGGATAGCCGCGGCGCACGTGCACGGTGAACAGCTTCAGGCCGCTCGCGAGCGTTTCCGGTTTGGCGACCTTGAATTCGGGAATGATCACGACCGTGGCCGGGCCGACGGTGACGCGCGGGTCCTGGTAGGGCGTGCGCTTCACGCCGCGCGACACCATCAGCCGAAGATGCACGCCGTCGCGCATGCCGTTCGTATCGAGCGTGTCGTAGATCGCGCGGGTCAGCTGCGCGCGGTCCATGCCGATCTCCAGCGCGATCGCCTTGGCGCCCTCGAACAGGCGGTCGAGATGTTCGTCGAGGAAGACCGGGTGACCGTCGATCACCCGCAGCCCTTCCCACACGCCGTCGCCGAGCACGAACCCGCTGTCGAACACCGAGACGGTGGCCTCGGCGCGCGGCTTCAGCGTGCCGTTGATCCAGATGCGGATGTCCGCGTTGCGCGGGTCGTCGTGGAAATCGTGAATGCTCTGCGCCATCGCCGGCCCTCGTCCGCCTGCGTCCCGAAGAGACCCGAGTGTAGAGCCTGCCGTCGGTCCGCGGGGATGGCGGCCGTGGCCGCGATGCGAGGGCGCCGGAACCGGCTGTATTCGTTGACTTTCGCTGGCCCGGCGCCTAACTTTGCCGTATCCGCGACAGAACCGAGGTGGCCCCGGGAAACCGGCGCCGAGCGTGCGACATGAGCACTACCATCCGCCCCTGATCGATCCGCCCGAGGCTCGCGACCACGCGAAAGCGCCTTCGGGGCGCTTTTTTGTTGCCATCCCATTTTTCACGGTGCGCCACGGCGCGCCCCATCGACGACAGCCCGCATCCCCATGATCGCCATCACGCTCCCCGACGGCAGCCGCCGCGAATTCGAATCCGCTCCCACGGTCGGCGATGTCGCCGCCTCCATCGGTGCCGGTCTGGCCAAGGCCGCGCTGGCCGGCAAGGTCGACGGCCAGCTCGTCGACACCGGTTTCCGCATCGAACGCGACGCCTCGCTCGAGATCGTCACCGACAAGCACCCCGACGCGCTCGACATCCTCCGCCACTCCACCGCGCATCTGCTGGCGCAGGCCGTACAGCGTTTGTTCCCCGGCGCGCAGGTCACCATCGGCCCGGTGATCGACAACGGCTTTTATTACGACTTCGCCTACGAACGTCCGTTCACGCCGGAAGACCTGCCGGCGATCGAGGCCGAGATGCAGAAGATCGTGAAGGAAGCGCATCCGGTCGGCCGCAGCGTGAAATCGCGCGACGACGCCGTCGCCTTCTTCAAGGGGCTCGGCGAACACTACAAGGCCGAAATCATCGAAAGCATTCCGGCCGATCAGGCTCTGTCGCTGTATTCGCAGGGCGAATTCACCGATCTCTGCCGCGGCCCGCACGTGCCGGCGACCGACAAACTGCGCGCGTTCAAACTGATGAAGGTCGCCGGCGCCTATTGGCGCGGCGATTCCAGCAACCAGATGCTCAGCCGCATCTACGGCACGGCCTGGTTGAACGACAAGGATCTCAAGGCTTACCTGCATCAGCTCGAAGAAGCGGAGAAGCGCGACCACCGGAAGATCGCCAAGGCACAGGATCTGTTCCATCTGCAGGAAGAGGGCCCGGGCCTGATCTTCTGGCATCCGAAGGGCTGGGCGATCTGGCAGGTGGTCGAGCAGTACATGCGCAAGGTGTATCGCGACAGCGGCTATCAGGAAGTGCGCTGCCCGCAGATCCTCGACGTGTCGCTGTGGCAGAAGTCCGGCCACTGGGACAACTACAAAGACAACATGTTCTTCACCGAATCGGAGAAGCGCACCTACGCGCTGAAGCCGATGAACTGCCCGGGCCATGTCCAGGTCTTCAATCAGGGCCTGCACAGCTACCGCGACCTGCCGATCCGTTACGGCGAATTCGGCGCCTGCCACCGCAACGAGCCCTCCGGCGCGCTGCACGGCATTCTCCGCGTGCGCGGCTTCACCCAGGACGACGGCCACATCTTCTGCACCGAGAGCCAGATCGAATCCGAGGTCCGCGCATTCCACGAACAGGCGCTGCAGGTCTACACCCACTTCGGCTTCTCGGACATCCAGATCAAGATCGCGCTCCGCCCGGAATCGCGCCTCGGCGACGACGCCACCTGGGACAAGGCCGAGGACGCACTGCGTTCGGCCCTGCGCTCGGCGGGGGTGGCCTGGGAAGAACTGCCCGGCGAGGGCGCCTTCTACGGCCCGAAGATCGAATATCACCTCAAGGACGCCATCGGCCGGACCTGGCAGCTGGGCACGATGCAGGTCGATTTCATGATGCCCGGCCGCCTCGGCGCCGAATACGTGGACGAGCACAGCCAGCGCCGGCATCCGGTCATGCTGCACCGCGCCATCGTCGGCTCGATGGAGCGTTTCATCGGCATTCTGATCGAGCATCATGCCGGCCAGATGCCCGCCTGGCTGGCCCCGATCCAGGCCGTGGTGATGAATATCACCGACGCGCAGGCCGAATATGTCGAACAGGTCCGGAAAACCCTTATGAATCAAGGTCTCCGGGTTGCGGCCGATTTGCGGAACGAGAAAATCGGCTATAAGATTCGCGAGCACACGCTGCAGCGGGTGCCGTACCTGCTCGTGATCGGGGATCGCGAGCGCGACAACGGCCTGGTTGCGGTGCGTACGCGGGGCGGGGAAGATCTGGGGTCCATGACTCTCTCCGATTTCGTCGCGCGCATCGCGGACGAACCTGCGGCGGCATGATGCGAATCCCGTCCGGCGCGACCGCCGGACGGAACTTTTCCTTTTGGAGACAGCGATATCAGCACCCCCCAGGACAAGCAGAACCGCAAGAATCACGAAATCCGCGTGCCGCGCGTGCGCGTGATCGGCAGCGACGGCGAAATGATCGGCGTCATGTCGCGTGACGAAGCATTGGCCAAGGCCGAGGACGAAGGCCTCGATCTCGTCGAGATCCAGCCGAACGCGGATCCGCCGGTCTGCCGCATCATGGACTTCGGCAAGTTCAAGTTCGAGACGCAGAAAAAGGCCGCCGCTGCCAAGAAGAAGCAGAAGGTCGTCGAAATCAAGGAAGTCAAATTCCGTCCGGTCACCGACGAAGGCGACTACCAGATCAAGCTGCGCAAGATGCGCGAGTTCCTGGCCGAAGGCGACAAGATCAAGGTGAACATCCGGTTCCGCGGACGCGAGATGAGCCACATGGAACTGGGGCGCGAGATGGCCAACCGCATCGAAGCCGATCTCGGCGAAGACATCGTGATCGAATCGCGCCCGCGCCTCGAAGGCCGGCAGATGGTCATGATGATCGCACCGAAGAAGAAGTAACCCGGAGGCGTGCGTGACCCGCACGCGCATGCCATGAATGTCCTGTCCCGGATCGCCTGCGCGACGTTCTGCATCGTCGCGCTCACGGCGCTTTCGCATCCGACCCAGCTCACCCCGCCGGACCCCATGCCGGCGGTGGCGCATGCGTTCGAGGATCAACGCGATCCCAAAAGCTTCAGGAGCGCCACGGAGTCGCTGCTGATCACGAATTGCGCCTACGGCTCGATGCGCCTCGGTGAGCGCGACATCGATCCGGATCTGCCCGTGCTGCTGAACGCGATGCTGGGGCAGCGTTTCGGCGAGCGTCTGGCCGGCAAGCGGGTGTCGCTGCAGGCGTTCGCGATCCACGTGAACCGTGCGGCGCAGATCCGCGCGATGAATGCGCGGATGATGACCGGCCTGATCCCCGAATTGATGAACAACGTCAACAAGCTCGGATGCGCGCCGGTCGATCTTCGCGGCGGCTATGTGGTCGACGAAGTCCCGTCGGGGACCGTGCCGCTCATCGTGGTGATCGATCTGAAGATCGACGACGAACCTTTCCGGGCCCGATCGATCGCGCCTTTCCGATTGGGCGACACGCCGATGAAGCGCTCAGATCCCGAGTATCGATCGCGCTGGAATGCGGAGATCGACGCCGCCGTGCAGACCGCGCTCACCGCTTTGGGCGACCAGGTCGAACAGCGGTTGTTCGTCCCGGCGGCGGCATCGCCGTCGCCTGTCGAGGCCGATACTGCGCCTGTGCCTCCGGCCCCCGCGGTTTCGGTGCCTGCAGTTGACGACCCTGCGGTTCCGGCCCCCACGGTTCCGCCCGCACCGCGTTGACGCGGAGGTGGTATGTCGTTTGCGACGAGGCGTCGATAGTGTGATGTCGGTCGCGGAAATTCCGTTCGCAGCCGTATGGCTCGCGGCAACATCCGCGGTGTAGGATTCGAACAGGATTCCCGGGACTCAGTCCCGCTACCCGCCGGTTCCGTGCAGGAGTGCCATGTCGAGCTTCTGGTTCCGCCTGTCCGTCCCCGTCGCTTCGCTCATGATCGTCGCATGCGCGGCCACCGCCGCCTGCGCAAGGGAGAAACACGCCATGCCGTCCGCCGCAGAAGCCCGTGCGTTCGATATCCACGAGATTTTCCCCGACCCCCGCGTGGCCGAGTTGGCCGAAGCGGTCGCCGCCGGCGAAGAGGCGCGTGTCCGCAGCCTCGCCCCGGGCGTCGATCTGTCCTACCGCGGCGACAAGCATGTGACCCTGCTGCAGTGGGCGTTGCTCAATAAGCGCCTCGACAGCATGAAGGCATTGCTCGATGCCGGCGCCGATCCGCTGCAGCCGGGCATCGACGACGACACCGTCGTCCACACCGCCGCGATGGCCAACGATGGCGCCTATCTCGCCGAACTGCTGGCCCGTGGCGTCGATCCCAACGTCGCCAACCCCTCCACCGGCGCGGGCCCGCTGCGTTCGGCGCTGATGGGAGAACGCGAAGAACAGTTCCGTGCGCTGCTCGCCGCGGGCGCCGATCCGCGCATGGCCGATCGCATGGGCAACACGCCGCTGCACGTCGCCGGTCAGATCAACGAGCCCGCGCGCGCGCTCGATCTGCTGAATGCCGGTGCCGATCCGGCCGCGCGCAACAGCCAGGGTGTGACCTTCCAGCGCTATCTGTTCATGACCCGCGCGGCGCTGCTCAACGCCGAGACGCGGCGCGAGCGCGAAGCGGTCGAGGCTTGGCTCAAGTCGCACGATATTCCGCTCGAAGGCGCGCGCTGAGCCGGTTCGCCGCCAGCCGCCCACGTCGAATACATATCTCAGTAACCATGCGAACACGTCGCGGTCGGGCCCAGTCCCGACCTCATGACCGGTTTCGCGGAGGAGGCAAAGGATGAATGCACAGTTCGATCCCCAGCGTCAGCAACAGGATCGCCAATCGGTCGATCCCCTGACCGGTCAGACCCATGTCCGGCCGTCCTTCGCCGATGAAGTGCGCGGTCCCGCGCCGAAGGACATCGATCTCACCCTGGCGCGCATGGCCCAGGACGTGTATCGCTCCGACGATCGCCAGCGCGGCGAAGTCGCGGGCTGGACGCCGCTGACCGACGAACAGTTCCGCCGCGTCGGCATCGACCCCGCGCTGCGCACCAATGCCGCGAGCGGTTTCGACGCCGACATCTACACCGACGGCAACGGCCGCTACGCACTGGCCTATCGCGGCACCGATGCCGGCAAGGACTGGGCCACCAATCTCGGCCAGGGTCTGGGCTTCGAGACGTCGCAATACAATCAGGCCATGGCGCTCGCCCGCCAGTCCAAGGTCGCGTTCGGCGAAGATCTCGTGATCACGGGGCACTCGCTCGGCGGCGGGCTCGCCGCGGTCGGCGCCGCCACCACCGACACGCCGGCCGTCACCTTCAACGCCGCCGGCGTGAAGGACAAGACGCTGGAGCGCGTCGGTCTGGATCCCGATGCGGTCCGTCAGCAGGCCGAGAACGGCCAGATGCGCCGCTATGCGGTCGACAACGAAATCCTGACCGGCCTGCAGGAACGCAACATCGTCACTCGCCATCTGATGCCAGACGCCATCGGCAACAAGGTCGAACTCCCCGATCCGGACCCGCTGAGCTTCTGGCAGAACCTCAACCCGGTGAAGTCGATCAAGCACAGCGTCGAAATGCACGGGATGGACGCGGTCATCCGTGCCCAGGAACGTGCCTTCGGCCACGGGATCGGCGAGAACGGGCTGATGTCGCACCCCGATCATGCCTTCAACCGCCAGTACCAGCGCATGTTCGACCAGTTGCAGCCGCAGCTGGAAGAGCGCGGCATCGGCATCCGCGAGGCCCAGAACGCCGCGGGCGCGCTCGCGCTCGAAGCGCAGCGCACCGGGGTCGTCCCGGATCGGGTGACCCTCGGCGCCAACGGCGACCGCGTGTTCGCCGTCCAGGGCAATCAGCCGGAAACCCAGCGTTACGCGCAGATCGAACTGCAGACGGGCATGCAGACGCCGCTGGCCGACACCAGCCGGCAGTCGCTGGCGCTGCTGCAGCAGAATCAGGGCCAACAGGCGATCGCGCAGCAACCCGCGCAGCAGCCCAACCAGGATCCGGCGCAGGATCCGGGTTCGCCCACGCGCGGCGCGCGCTGAAACGGCGCGACGCCCTCGCAGGCACATGCCATGACCCAGGATTCCGCCGCGGCCCGCGCGCAAAACCCCACCGGAGACATCGGCAGCGGCACCGCTCGCTCGTCGTTTGCCGACGAAGTACGCGGCGTGTCGGGCAAGCCGGTCGATCTGACCATGGCGCGGATCATGGACGATCTCTACGACGAGACCTACGGCCGCCCGACAGGACAGTCCGTCGACGGTTTCGCTCGGCTGAGCGATGAACAGCTGCGCAGGGTCGGCATCGATCCGGCCAGCCTCGACGACGCGAAGAGCGGCTTCAAGGCGCGCCTGTACGGCGATGCGGACGGCCGGGTCGTGCTGGCCTACAGCGGCACCGACGAGGGCAAGGACTGGCTGACCAACTTCGGCCAGGGACTGGGCTTCGAAACCGCGCAGTACAACCAGGCGATGGCGTTGGCGCGCCAGGCCAAGGTCGCGTTCGGCGATGACATGGTCATCACCGGCCATTCGCTGGGCGGCGGTCTGGCCGGGGCCGCGGCGGTGGCGACCGACACGCCGGCCGTCACCTTCAACGCTGCCGGCGTCCACGACAAGACCATGTCGCGCATTGGCCTCGATCCCGACGCCGCCGTCCGCGAAGCCGAGAACGGCCTGATCCGGCGCTACGCCGTGAAGAACGAAATCCTGACCGATCTGCAGGAGCGCACGCCGATCATGCGCAGCCTGATGCCCGACGCCATCGGCCACAAGATCGAACTGCCCGATCCCGATCCCCTCAGCTTCTGGCAGAAACTGAATCCGGTGAAGTCGACCCGACATGCGGTCGACATGCACTACATCGACGCCGTCATCGACGCGATGGAGAAAGCCGGCGGCCAGCGCACCGCCGGCGCGAAGACGCTGATGTCCGACAAGGACCATCCGCTCAATGCGCAATACGAGCGCTCGCTGCAGCAGGTACAGGCGGTCGAACGCGAGGCGGGCAAACCCTTCGATGCGCAGACCCAGAATCTTTCCGGCGCGCTGGCGCTGGCGTCGGAGCGGGCCGGCATCGTCCCCGATCGGGTCGCGCTGGCCGACAACGGCCGCGCCTTCGCGATCCAGGGGGCCACGCCGGAGACCCAGCGTTTCGCCCACGTCGAGACCGCCGTGGCCGCCGACACGCCGCTGATCGAAAGCAGCCGCCAAGGGCTCGCGCTGCATGCGCAGCGGGCTTCCGAGCTCCAGTCGACAACTTCCCCGGAGCCGTTCCGGGAACAGACCGCGACGCCGCGCGCGATGGCCTGATCCTCCGGGCCTCATCGTCGACGACTGCCGGTCCGGGTCGAACCCGTTGATTTGCAGGAGAAACCCGGCGCAGGCATAATGCCCGGCCCGGTTCGCCGGGTTGCTGCACGTTTCACACAGGACCCGCCTTCTGCATCCGGATCGCTTGTTCGGATCGAGGGCCTACAACCGGCAGGGCAGGACGGAAAGCGTGGCCTCGGCCACCGCCCACGCCAGTACTCGTAACGACCCCAAGGACCATCCATGCCCAAGATCAAGACCAATCGGGCGGCGGCCAAGCGCTTCCGGAAGACCGCTTCCGGCAAGTACAAATGCGGCCACGCCAACAAGAGCCACATCCTCACCAAGAAAGCGACCAAGCGGAAGCGCAACCTGCGGCAGACGAACCATGTTCGTGCCGAGGACGCGGGCCGTCTGGACCGCATGCTTCCGTATTTGTGAGGAGACTGAACAATGGCACGAGTTAAACGTGGTGTTACGGCGCGTCGCCGCCACAAGAAAATCCTGAAGCAGGCCAAGGGCTACTACAACGCCCGCCGCAAGGTCTTCCGCGTCGCCAAGCAGGCGGTCATCAAGGCGCAGCAGTACGCCTACATCGGCCGCAAGCAGAAGAAGCGCAACTTCCGTTCGCTGTGGATCACCCGCATCAATGCGGCGGCCCGCATCAACGGCCTGAGCTACAGCCGCTTCATGAACGGCCTGCTGAAGGCCGGCATCACCCTGGACCGCAAGGTGCTGGCGGACATCGCCGTGCACGACGCGGCCGGTTTTGCGGCCCTGGCTGAAAAGGCGAAGGGCGCACTCGCGGCGTAAGCCGCGTCTCCACCGTAAAGCACTCCGGCAGTCCACCGCCGGGAACACGTGGGGAAGGGCGCGAGTCCTTCCCCATTGTTTTTTGGGGGTTCTGCCTCGTGGGAGCGACGTGAGTCGCGATGGGCCGTCCGGGCCTTCCAGCGCGACTCACGTCGCTCCAACGGGTTGGCGCCCTCTCATGGACATCCAATGAGCGATATCGAATCCCTGTCCAAGCAAGCCCTGGCCGACATTGCGGCAGCACAATCGCCCGATGCGGTGGAACAGCTGCGTGTCGCCCTGCTGGGCAAGAACGGCAGCATCACCACGCAGCTGAAGCAGCTGGGGGCACTGCCCGCCGACCAGCGCAAGGCCGCCGGCGAAGCGATCAATCGCGCGCGCGACGCGATCGGCGAGGCGTTGTCGGTCCGCAAATCCGTGCTGGAAGACGCCGCGCTCGACGCGCGCCTGGCCGGCGAAGCCATCGACGTAACGCTGCCGGGCAGGAACGGCACGCGGGGCGGGCTGCATCCGATCAGCCGCACGCTGGAGCGCATCGCCGACATTTTCGGCCGACTGGGCTACGAGCTGGCCGACGGCCCGGAGATCGAGGACGACTGGCACAACTTCGAAGCGCTGAACTTCCCGCCGCATCATCCGGCGCGCGCGATGCACGACACCTTCTATTTTCCGCCCGACAGCCGCGGCGAAGCGCGCCTGCTGCGAACGCATACTTCCGGTTGCCAGGTGCGCTACATGCTCGATCAGAAGCCTCCGCTGCGCATGATCGCGGCCGGCAAGGTCTATCGCAGCGACAGCGACCAGACGCATACGCCGATGTTCCATCAGGTCGAAGGCCTGCTGGTCGACGATCGCGCCAGTTTCGCCGATCTGAAGGGCACGCTCGCCGAATTCGTGCGCGCGTTCTTCGAGCGCGACTTCGAGATGCGCTTCCGTCCCAGCTATTTTCCGTTCACCGAGCCATCGGCCGAAGTCGACATCGCGTGGCAGCAGCCGGATGGTTCGACGAAATGGCTCGAAGTGCTGGGCTGCGGCATGGTGCATCCGAACGTGCTGCGCAATGTCGGCATCGATCCGGAGCGCTACACCGGCTTCGCCTTCGGTCTCGGCGTCGAACGCTTCGCGATGCTGCGCTACGGCGTGAACGACCTGCGCGATTTCTTCGACAACGACGTGCGCTTTCTGCGCCAGTTCGCGTAGGGCGGGTCTCGCACCCGCCATCCCGGCTGGTTCGATCGTTTCGATGTCTCTGCAACATGGCAATGGCGGGTGCAAGACCCGCCCTACGGCGAAAAATAGGGTCACAGCATGAAATTCTCCGAAAACTGGCTGCGTCAACACGTGAAGACCGATGCCTCGCGCGAGCAACTCGCGGCGACGCTGACGGCGATCGGTCTGGAAGTCGAGGAATTGACGGTGCTCGGCGCGGCGCTCGACGGCGTTGTCGTCGCGCGCATCGTCGAATGTGCGAAGCATCCGGAAGCCGATCGCCTGCAGGTCTGCCAGGTCGATGCCGGTACCGGTGGTCTGCTGCAGATCGTCTGCGGCGCGCCCAACGCGCGCCCGGGTCTGATCGCACCGCTCGCGATGATCGGCACGCAGGTCGGCGAACTCACGATCAAGGCGGCCAAACTGCGCGGCGTCGAATCGAACGGCATGCTCTGCTCGGCAAGGGAACTCGGCATCGATGCCGATGCGTCCGGTTTGCTGGAATTGCCGAACGATGCGCCGATCGGTCAACCACTGGCCGACTACCTCGGTCTGCCCGATGCCGCTATCGAACTGAAACTCACGCCGAACCGCGCCGATTGCTTCGGCGTGCGCGGCATCGCCTTCGACGTGGCCGCCGCGCTCGGCAGCCGGGTCGAACCGCTGGATGCGACGCCGGTGCCGCCGCAAAGCGACGCCACGCTGGCGGTCGAACTCGACGCGGCCGAGAAGGTGCCGCGTTTCGTCGGCCGCGTGATCGACGATGTGGATGCCAACGCACCGACGCCGCTGTGGATGGCCGAACGCCTGCGCCGCAGCGGCGTGCGTCCGATCAGTTTCCTGGTCGACGTGACCCAGTACGTGATGCTGGAACTCGGTCAGCCGATGCACGCATTCGACAAGGACACGCTGCAGTCGCCGGTCGTGGTCCGTCCGGCGCGCGCGGGCGAGAAAACGAAACTGCTCGACGGCCGCACCGTCGCCCTCGACGACGATTTCCTGGTGGTCTCCGACAGCACCGGCGGCCGCGCCGGGCGCGCGGTCGCGCTGGGCGGCATCATGGGCGGTCACGACACCCGTGTGACCGATGCCACCCGCAGCGTTTTCCTCGAAGCCGCGCACTGGATTCCTTCCGCGATCATCGGCCGCAGCCGCAAGCTCGGCATGCACACCGACGCTGGCCATCGTTTCGAACGCGGCGTCGATCCGGAACTGCCGCGGATCGCGGTCGAATACGCGACGAAGCTGATCCTCGATGTCGCCGGCGGCGTGCCGGGCCCGGTGATCGAGGCCGTGCGCGAGGCCGATCTGCCGCAGCCGAAGATCATCGGTCTGCGTCGCGAGCGTCTGGCGCGCGTGCTCGGTGTGCGCGTGGCCGATGCCGAAGTCGAACGCATCCTCGGTGCGCTCGGTCTGGGCGTGGAAGCGACCGCCGAGGGCTGGCGCGTGACCGCGCCGACCCGCCGTTTCGATATCGCGATCGAGGAAGACCTGATCGAAGAGATCGCGCGCATCCACGGCTACGACGCCATTCCGACCACGCTCCCCGGCGGCGCCACCCGGATCGCGACGTCGAGCGAGACCGTGCTCGACGAAGCGACCGTCCGTCGCCAACTGGTCGCGCGCGATTATCTGGAAGCTATCAACTACGCCTTCGTCGATGGCGCGCTGCTGAGCACGTGGCAGGCCGTCGACGGCGGCGTTGCGCTGGCCAATCCGCTCAGCGCCGAACTCGGCGTGATGCGCACGATGCTGCTGCCAGGGCTGGTGGCCGCACTGGGCCGCAATGCCGCGCGCCAGCAGTCGCGGGTGCGGTTGTTCGAGATCGGCAAGACCTTCGTCGCCGGAGATGTCGGCGGCGCGCCGCTGGAAACCCGTCGGCTCGCCCTGGTGGCCTGCGGCGAAGCCGCGGCCGAGCAGTGGGGTGCGCAGGCCCGGCCGGTCGATTATCACGATCTCAAGGGCGACCTCGACAGTCTCGCCGCTGCCGCCGGCGCGGCCCTCGAATATCGGCCCTCGCAGCCGGCCTGGGCCCATCCGGGGCGTTCGGCGGATGTGTATCGCGACGACGTGAGAATCGGCTGGATCGGCGAACTGCACCCCCGCCTGCAGAAAGCGTTGGCCATCGACCATCGAGTCCTGGCATGCGAGCTGGATCTCGCCCCGCTGCAGCGCCGCGCCTTGCCTCGTGGCGCCGGCCTCAGCCGCTATCCGTCCGTCCGTCGGGATCTCGCGTTCGTCGTTCCGGAAACCGTGTCCTGGGCCGCCCTCGAAGCCAGCGTCAGGCGGGCCGCAGGCCCGTCGCTGCGGGATCTCCGACTGTTCGACCGGTATGTCGGCAAGGGGGTCGAAACCGGATGCAAGAGCCTCGCTATGGGCTTGATTCTGCAAGAAGAATCACGCACTCTGACCGACCGCGAGGTGGATTCGGCGGTGGCTGAAGTCATCGCCGCCCTGCGGGGGGAACACGGTGCGGAAATCCGCTCGTGAACCCGGGCCCGGTCGGTGTTCGCCGACAGGGCCACGCATGGGTGGCGCGATGAATTGGGCACGTTTTGGGGGAAACGGATGGCATTGACCAAGGCTGAAATGGCCGAGCGATTGTTCGACGAGGTCGGATTGAACAAGCGCGAGGCGAAAGAGTTCGTGGACGCGTTTTTCGACGTGCTCCGCGAAGCGCTCGAACAGGGGCGCCAGGTCAAGCTGTCCGGCTTCGGCAATTTCGACCTGCGTCGCAAGAACCAGCGCCCGGGCCGCAACCCCAAAACCGGCGAGGAAATCCCGATTTCGGCCCGGACGGTGGTGACCTTCCGTCCCGGCCAGAAGCTGAAGGAACGCGTCGAGGCGTACGCCGGAGGCAGCGATGCTTGATCCCGGCAGCAACCGAGAACTCCCCCCCATCCCGGCCAAGCGTTATTTCACCATCGGCGAAGTCAGCGAACTGTGCGACGTGAAGCCGCACGTGCTGCGTTACTGGGAGACGGAATTTCCCAGCCTCAAGCCGGTGAAGCGCCGCGGCAACCGCCGCTACTACCAGCGCCACGATGTGCTGATGGTGCGCCAGATCCGCAGCCTGCTGTACGAACAGGGCTACACCATCGGCGGCGCGCGCCTGCGCCTCGACGGCGAAGGCGCCAAGCAGGAATCGGCGATGAGCTCCCAGATCATCCGCCAGGTGCGTATGGAACTGGAAGAAGTCCTGCAGTTGCTGAAACGCTGAGCCCGCGGCATTTCAGCAGACGGCCGCGGCGCTGGCCGCAGCCGCCCGCGAGCGGGTACAATGCTCGACCTATCCGGGGTATAGCGCAGCCTGGTAGCGCACTTGTCTGGGGGACAAGTGGTCGTCGGTTCAAATCCGGCTACCCCGACCAACACATCACGGCAAACCCTCTCTGCCGTATCCCGAAAACCCCGCACAAGCGGGGTTTTCGCGTTTTGGCTGTGGGCTTCAGGTCCACGCGCGTCGCACGAACCACTCCAATTGGTCGGATTCGATCAAAGCTCGATGGTTGGCTCCAGATGGAGTGCCTGAACATAGATCAGATGACGCAAGAGCATTTCCACAATACCTTTTGCGGTTCTCGCTATTCGCCTGTCAGTGATGCACGGATTCAGGTGATGGCACTACGGCAAACGGTGGCTTTGCTGGAAGAAGGTCGTCTTGACCGCAAACCTCGCCGCGACATGGTGAACAAACTTCGTTCGATGGCAGCACCGATTGCCGAGGCAGACGCGAGAAAGGCCGCTTGAGTCACAAAGAGAAGGGCGGGTCGTTGATCGTGCCTTCTCGATGGGCCCGTGAAGTTCGTCGCCATAACCCCCTTGGTTCTTGGCAAACACAAGCTGTGACATATCGTTCGGATGAGGTGGTCTGTCAAAATCAGACCATCCGTGGTCCCTTCGGCCCAGGATCATCCGGTGTCGGATTGTTCTGCGCTTGTGCCAAGGACTGCGCCTGCTGTTGCGCCAGTGTATCGACCTTCTGCAACGACTGCTCGACCGGACGATCAACCGCCTGGGCCACATCGGTCATCGAACGGCGTGCTGCCGGGTCGGAAGGGTTTTGCCCTCGCACGACGAACAGCAGTGTTCCAGCCGCGATCTGCGACCCATCCTGCTGGCGCTTGCCGGTCTCGTTGATCGCGATATGGTCGGCTGAGGTGATACCGGCGGCTTTGGCGTCGTGGAAAGCGCCCATCGTCAGTCGTTCGCTGGTCGCATCGAAGGTGCGTCCGCGTTCCGCATCGATACCGGCCACGCCACGCTCGATCTGTTGGTAGAGGCGATGATCGGGGTGATCGGGATCGCGTGGATCGGGAAGTCGGGCAGTTGGCGTCGGCGTCGAAACCGCGACCGATTCGACGCGATCGTTGGCCGGTGGGGCCTGCCGTTTGTCGTCGTGCCGCGCGTCCAGTTCCTGAGCGCCATCATCGCGGCGACCAGGGCTGGCCATGCGCACGGTGGCCGCCACCGCCCGAGTACCCCCGTCCTGCGCAAAGCTCTGCAGGTTCGCTCCGCGTTGCGCCTGCGCGCGTGCGTCGCGGTCCTGTTCCGATGGACGTTCGATCGCATGCGGCGCAATCTCCGCACGTGTCCGCTCACGCTCGATCTCCTCGGGCGTGGTTACGGCTGCGATCGCATAGGTCTTTCCGTCCGCCTCCAGGCGCAGACTGGCAAGTTCGTGTCGGCCATCGGCCTGTGGGCGCGCCTGCAATGCGGTCGTGGCCGGGTCCAAGCCATTCGCATCCCAGGTCGCACGCACGGCGACGGCCGCGGCGGCGACCCGCTCGGCGCTCGTATCGGCGCCCGCATTGCGATACGCACCCGCGACCGTATCGCGCAAGCGCGCATCGGCGTCCATCGGCGGCACGGTCGGAATCTCGCGCGGAGGCGGCAAACGTGCCTGCAGCACCTCGCGGGTTGCGTCCAGTTCTTCGCGTAGATTGCCAGACGCGGTGCTGTTGTAGGTCAGCCCCGTGCTGACCCATTCACCATCAGCACGGCGTTGGTAGCGGTTCTCGTCCGACGCGACCAGCGTATCCACATCCGTGCGGGCGTTGCGCACGGCTTGAGGCATGTCGCCATGCGCGGCCCAACCGTTGCGGATGTACGTGTCTTCATAACGCGCCGCGATCGAGGCCGAGCTGTTCGCAGCGTTTTCCACTACGATCTGCGCCGCCTGTCGGTCGAGGCGCTCGGCGCGCGCGTCATCGGCGATATCGGTGGAATACGGCGTATCGCCGCGCTCGACGAACGGGCCGTAGACCTTGCGCTCCCACTTGCCGCTTTCGGAATTGCGTTTCCAATCCGATGACTGGTTGCTCGGCGGGTCGCCTGCTTCCGCCGGCAACGAAAAAGGGCTTCGTTGCGCTGGCGGGCCGCCCAAGACCAGTTCGACCGACCGGCTGGTCGCCTGATAGTTGAGCTGGTTCTCGGTCGCAGGCGATGCGCGCAGATCACCACGCCTGGCGTTGTCGATGCTGTCGTTGGTGCTGTCGATCGGTGCGCTTCGTCGCCAGCCTTCGCTGGGCTTGTCCGGGTCGTAGCTCCAGGATTGGCCGGCGAGTTCCTGGTTGTAAATGCGGCGATTGTCGTTCCACGCGGCGATTTTCTCGCCCGCGAAGACACCGGCAACACCACCGATGGCCCCGGTGACCAATAGGCCCGGCCCGGTCTCGACGCCGAGGGCAGCGCCGGTCGCCATGCCGATACCGGCGCCCGCCCAGCCACCGACGCTGCGCGCGCCGAAGTGGATCAACTCCGACTCGGCGCCCGTGCGGTTGCCTTCGCCGGCCAAACGGTGCGCAGTACGCACGCTGTCCGCGCCGTCGTAGATTTCCAGTGCGAGGCCGGCCACGCCGAGGGCACGCCCTGCTTGTACGTGCGCAGGGCGCACGCGATGGGGCGCGTCGATCTCCGGCGATGGCAGGTCATGTCGAAATGTATTCAGGCGCGGGCTTTCGCCACGGCGGAAATCGGCCTGCGCTTCGTAGCGACGTCCCCCCGCTTTTGAGTAGCGGCCCGATCTGGAGTCCAATTCCCCAAC
>CAMLLG010000030.1 GCA_946480825.1 uncultured Lysobacteraceae bacterium | reverse complement strand
ACCTACGGCACGCTGCCGAAGCACATCAACATCTATTCGCGGAACCGTCTGGGCTGGGTCGCCGCCGCGCGCAAGCGCACGGTCGCCGCGGGCACGATTGCGCGTTCGGTGACCCTGGATCGCGCCAGCCTGCCCGGTTCGGTCAACACCCAGATGCTGATCCTGAATTATCCGGACCAGTCCTCGCGCTATTACACCGTCGAAGTGCGCAAACGCACCGGCAGTTACGAGAACCGGCTCGCCGGCGACGCGGTCATCATCCACGAGGTGCAGACCGGGCGCGCATCGCCGGCCTGGAGCCAGGATGCCGACAAGCCGCCGGCCAATCGCGCCAACAACGAAGGCAGCATGTTCAAGGTCGGCGAGACCTGGACGTCGCCGGACTACACCTTCCGGGTGACGGTGAACGCGGTCACCACCGATGGGTTCGTGGTCACGGTGCGGCCCGCGCCGCGCGCGGTGCGATCGTCCGCCACCGGCCACGCGCCGACCGTCGCGGTGCCGCGCGACCCGCCGTCGAGCGACCGCACGCCGCGCCATCGTCCGCCGCTGCGCGGCCAGCCCCGCCGTTGACGCCACGGCGAAGGCCCTCGTCGCAGGGCCGTCGTCGCGGGCCGCCGCGGTCACGGCCGCGGCCGTTCCTGCTACATTGCGCGTCCCCCCACGTGTCGCGAGAACGCTGTCGTGCTGCTGATGATCGACAACTACGACAGTTTCACCTGGAACCTGGTGCAGTACCTGCAGGCGCTGGGCGCGGACGTGAAGGTGGTGCGCAACGACGAGCTGACCGTCGACGAGATCGACGCGCTGGCGCCATCGGGCATCGTGATTTCCCCCGGACCCTGCACGCCCAACGAAGCGGGCGTATCGGTCGACGTGATCCGCCGTCTCGGCGACCGCATCCCGATCCTCGGCGTCTGCCTCGGTCACCAGAGCATCGGCCAGGCCTACGGCGGCGATGTCGTCCGCGCCGGCCGGATCATGCACGGCAAGACCTCGCGCATCCGCCACGAAGGCAAGGGCGTGTTCGCCGGCCTGCCCGATGCCTACGAAGCCACGCGCTATCACTCGCTCGTCGTCGACCGGCATTCGCTGCCCGATGCGCTGGAAGTGACCGCCTGGACCGAGAACGACGACGGCAGCGTGGAAGAGATCATGGGTCTGCGCCACCGCGATCACCCGGTGGAAGGCGTGCAGTTCCATCCCGAGTCGATCCTCACCGAACACGGCCACGCGCTGTTGAAGAATTTCCTGGCGCGCGCGGCATGATCAGGGCGTCGTAGCGGGCCGAAGCCCGCTCCACCGGTTCATCGATTCCACTTCCCATTTCCGACCTCCATGTCCATCACGCCCCAGCAAGCCCTGCAGCGGACGATCGAACACCGCGAGATCTTCCACGACGAGATGGTCGAACTGATGCGCCAGATCATGCGCGGCGAAGTCACGCCGGCGATGACCGCGGCCATCCTCACCGGTCTGCGCGTGAAGAAGGAAACCATCGGCGAAATCGCCGCCGCGGCGTCGGTACTGCGCGAATTCTCGCAGCCGGTCGACGTGAAGAGCCGCGAACGCATGGTCGACATCGTCGGCACCGGCGGCGACGGCGCGCATACGTTCAACATCTCCACCGCCAGCATGTTCGTGGTGGCCGCGGCCGGCGCCAAGGTCGCCAAGCACGGCAACCGCAGCGTGTCCTCGAAATCCGGCAGCGCCGACGTGCTCGAAGCCCTCGGCGCGAACATCGAACTGCAGCCGGCGCAGGTGTCGGCCTGCATCGAGGAGACCGGCATCGGCTTCATGTTCGCGCCGGTGCATCATCCGGCGATGAAGGTGGTGGCGCCGGTGCGCCGCGAGATGGGCGTGCGCACCATCTTCAACATCCTCGGCCCGCTGACCAATCCCGCCGGCGCGCCGAACATCCTGATGGGCGTATTCCATCCGGATCTGGTCGGCATCCAGGCGCGCGTGCTGCAGGAACTCGGCGCCGAACGCGCGCTGGTGGTCTGGGGCCGCGACGGCATGGACGAACTGTCGCTCGGCGCCGCCTCGCTGGTCGGCGAACTGCGCGACGGCAGGGTCCGCGAATACGAACTGCATCCGGAGGATTTCGGCATCGGCATGGCCGCCAGCCGCAATCTGCGCGTGAACGACGCCGAAGAGTCGCGGGCGATGCTGCTGGAAGCGCTGGACAACAGGCCCGGCCTGCCGCGCGACATCGTCTGCCTCAATGCCGGCGCCGCGCTGTACGCGGCCGGCGTGGCCGATACCATCGCCCACGGCATCGACGCCGCGCGCGCCGCGATCGCCAGCGGCGACGCCCGCGCCAAGCTCGAACACTTCATCGCCGTCACCCGGAGGCTCGGCGCGGCATGAGTGGCGCGTCGTTCGCGGACACGCCCGCACCGCCGTATTACGCGGTGATCTTCAGTTCGCAACGCAACGGGCAGGACGCCGACGGTTACGCCGAAGCGGCCGAGACGATGGCCGCGCTCGCCGCGCAGCAGCCCGGCTATCTCGGCGCGGAATCGGTGCGCGGCGACGATGGCGTCGGCATCACCGTCAGCTACTGGCGCAGCGAGGCCGACATCCTCGCGTGGAAGCATCACGCCGAACACACCGCGATCCGCAACCGCGGCCGTCGCGATTGGTACACCCGTTACGTCACCCGCGTCGCGAAAGTCGAACGCGCCTACGATTGGTTCGCGAAGGCCGTCCCATGAGCCAACACGCCACCGCCGCCGGACGCGCGGACATCCTGCAACGCATTCTCGACCGCAAGGCCGAGGAAATCGCGGCGCGCAGCGCGCGCGTGCCCATCGACGCCCTGCGCGCGCGCCTCGCCGATGCGCCGCCGCTGCGCGGGTTCGCCGCGGCGGTCGACGCGAAGCGCGCGGCCGGGCTGCCGGCGGTGATCGCGGAAGTGAAGAAGGCCAGCCCGTCGAAGGGCGTGATCCGCGCCGACTTCGATCCGCCGGCCATCGCCCGCAGCTACGAAGCCGGCGGCGCGGCCTGTCTGTCGGTGCTGACCGACATCGATTTCTTCCAGGGCGCCGACGCCTACCTGCAGCAGGCGCGCGCCGCCTGCGCGCTGCCGGTGTTGCGCAAGGATTTCACCGTCGATGCCTATCAGATCGTGGAGGCGCGCGTGCTCGGTGCCGACTGCATCCTGCTGATCGTGTCGGCGCTCGACGATGCGCAGTTGTCGTCGCTGTATCGCGAAGCGATGGCCATCGGTCTCGACGTGCTGGTCGAAGTGCACGACGCGGAGGAACTCGCGCGCGCGCTGGCGCTGCCCGCGGTCGACGGTCGCCTGCCGCTGATCGGCGTCAACAATCGCAACCTGCGCACGTTCGAGGTCTCGCTCGACACCTCGCTGGCGCTGAAGGCCGCGATGCCACAGGGTCGTGCCCTGGTCACCGAAAGCGGCATCTCCAGCCGCGACGATGTCGAACGCATGCGCGCCGCCGGCATCGACGCCTTCCTGGTCGGCGAATCCTTCATGCGCGAACCCGATCCGGGCGTCGCCCTGCAGCGGCTGTTCTTTCCCGCATGAGCGCCCATCGCTACCCCGCACCTGCAGCCGACGCCCCGCTGGTCGTCTTCGATTTCGATCACACCCTCTACGACGGCGATTCCGGCAGCCATCTCTTCAAGTGGTTGATCGAACGCGACTGGTGGCGGCGACTGCTCGCGCTGCTGATCGCGCCGGTGTTCGGCCCGATGATCGCGTGGATGCCGACGCGCCGCCGCGGCATTTCCGGCTTCGTCTGGGTCGGCACGCTGGGCATGCGCACGGTCGCCGAATTCGACGACGCCACCGACCGTTACGTCGCCGCGCACACCGAAGCGATCAAGCCGCGGTTGCTCCCGATCGCGCTCGACGTGCTGCGTCGGCATCGCGAAGCGGGCGACCGCGTCATCATCGCCACCGGTGCGCCGCCCGAACTCGCGCGCGCGATCCTGTCGTTCGTCGCGCACGAAGACCTGCCGGTGATCGGCACCCAGGTCGGCCCGAAATACGGATCGATCGTCGCGGTGCGCCATTGCCACTATCACATGAAGATGCGGATGCTCGCCGACGCCGGCTACGGCGGCCCGGTCGAAGCCGCCTACTCCGACAGCAGCGCCGACCTGCCGCTGCTGCAGGCCGCGCGCAAACCGGTGGTGGTCAATCCCAAGCCCGCGCGCATCGCGCTGTTCCGCCGGCTGCTGCCGGTCGGCACCCCCATCCTCAACTGGGGATGTCCGGGGCGGGGTGGCGATTCGGCGTAAGCACGATATCGAAAGCGATCACGCCGGTTCGCCATCGTCACCTGCCGCGGACGCGATCCACTCTTCGTTGCCGCCATCCATGTCCCGGTGCGGGGGGGGGGGGGCGGAATGCGCGATGCCCACGGCAGACATCTTCGAAGATCGCAGCCGTTTTATTCGAGCCCGGTGTCGGATCTGATTCAACGAATAGCGTGATCGGTATCGCGATTTTCTTTTGCCGTGATCGTTTCGTTTACCGCCCGTGATCATTTCATGATGGCGCCATGACGTTTTGGCATGACCCTCCCTGAGGCCGGAACCATGATCGGGCCGTGAGTGATCCTGGCCCCCACGAGCGGGCCGGCGCATTCACATCAGTCCGGGGTCGATGCCAGGGGAAGGGTGACCTTTCAAGCCGTGGAGGGATTCCACGCAGAACTCCGGTCCCATTCGGTTTCGCTGAATCCAAAGCAAGGTGGCTTGAAATGAAGAAGACTCCATCGAGGCATGCGTCCAAAACCGTCATCCCCACGTTCCTGATCATCGCCGCAGTACCGTTCTGCTCGCAGGCGACGGATTTCCTCGATCCGCCCGGGCGCTACGACTACACCTACTGGTTCGCCGGCAACGCTTCGGTTCCGACCGGCGTGACCCGGCCCGATTACACGACCGGTACCTCCGCGATCAGACTGGGGACGGATTACGTCTTCAAGGGCAGCCCGACGGAAGTGATCTGGGCCAACAATCTGCCGTCCACCGCATACGGTTACATGAGCGGCAACGACGAGTATGGCGTGCTGGTCTTCAAGGCATCCACCGGATTGAAGGGATGCGCGGCGAGCAGCTGCACCATCACCGTCTCCGCGTCGGCCCAGACCTGCAGGAATATTCAGCTGACATGGGGCCTCGACGCCAAGGGAAGTTTCCCGAGCGTCGGCGACGTCACGTTCAAATACCAGAATCAAACGACCGCATCGGCCTGCCTCACGGAAACGGATTCGTACGCTTTCAAAGTGGGCACGATGTCCAGCATGTACTACATCCAGGCCGTGAACGGGATGGAATACCGGTACGCGCGCGTGAAAGTCGCGCCGAATTCGATCATCTTCACCCAGGCGGTCGCCGATCTCGCCGTCACCAACAGCAAGATGATCGCTGCCCACAAATTGTGCCTGTCGCAAGGTTGGAATTCGTGGTCTTCGCAGCGCAACGACATCGCCTATTTCCGCCAGACGATGCGGTACAACGGCTACAACAGATGCTACGTGCCGGATGCGACGCTTCGATATTACGTTTACGGCCCGCATCCGGAAGATGGCGTTTATTCCTTGAGTTACGCCAGCAATCCGATCAAGGCGGGCGACTTCATTTCGACCGCATCCGACGTCGACATCTGACCGATACCGTCGACGAATGGTCGACGCTTGCGCCGTCTCGCGAGTCCAGCGGTCATATGGGCTCGCGAGACGGATTTCATGGCGCATGATCGCATGGCGAACGATCGTGTCGTACGCAAAGTTGGCCATGCGATCGGCATGCATGCATCGATGCGGCCAAGGGGCGCGGATGGGAATCGCCGCGCCGGATGAAACAACAGAACATTCGAAGCGGACCCGGATTCGACGATCATATCGAGATGCAATGCGCATGAGCCGTTTTTCGATCAAGCCGATCCTTGTGTTGGCGATGATGGCGGCGATCGCCGTCCTGGCGGTTCAAGTGCGAGAACGGACGATATCGTCCGCCGACGGTGATCATGGGTCGAAGCATGCCTCGATCGGGAAAACGCCGATGCCGTGCGACGCCGAAAGCTGCGGAATTCGACGAGACATGGACGGCTGCGAAACGCTTGGCGCCTGCGAGGGTCAAAGGAAAAACGCGAGCCCGGTCTACGATCCGGAGCTGACTCTCGGTGTGCAGATCGGGCGACTGGAAGATCTCGCCGATCGCGGTGATCCGTACGCGACCTGCGTCCTCGCATGGGCATTGGACATGTGCATGAGCAATCGATCCCCTGTCGACCCGGAGGATATTCTCGGGAGTCGCGATGAAGATCTCGATGAAAACGAGATCGCTGCCGCGGAAAGGAAGATCGAGTATCGCCGGAAGGCCGAACGCGCATGCGCCGATGTGAACGCCGGAAGCTTCCCGCAGTTCAGTACGAGGCTTCTGGAATCGGCAAAGAAGGGAAGCGTCCGCTCCATGACGCGGTTCGCATACGCGCAGGGCGAATTCGGACAGGGCGACGACAAGATCGACGCCAGCCTCTCGAACGAATATCGCGAAAACGCCGAGAGCATGCTGAACCGTGCGGCCGATGCCGGCGACCCCGAGGCGATCCTGGGCGTCTATCACGCCTATTCTTCGGGGTACCTGGAAAGCAGATTCGGCAAGTTGCTGGTTGACATGGATATGGTGAAAGCGGCTGCCGCGGCCCGTGTGCTTTCCTTTTATGGCACCGATGAGGTCAAGGAAGATCTGCGGGATTTCATCGGGGGTGCGGAATCCCGGATGAGCGGGCCGGAGTTGTCGCGCCTGCGCACTCAGGAATCGCGATTCCGCCAGGCTTACTGGCATCGTGCGTCCGCAGGACCCATACATGCGATCGATCTGGACACGTTGCCCGAGACAGCGTGCGCGAGGATGTCCGCCGCACGGGACGGGGCGATGGCCGAGCGTATCGGACGCGCCTCGGGTCCCTGACGACAGCCCGCGGACGTGTGCAGCAGGATCGACGGCCGCCGCGATCGCCTCCTTTCCAGTGAAATCGATCGCGCTTTCGCGACCGTCTTCGCCGATGGCCATGCACTCCATCTGCTGATGGGTATGCCGTTTCCGAACGGCCATGCCTTCCTGCCTCCTGAGGCTCGCGATCCATGACGATCTGCAGGAGAGGACATCCGCCGGCGATCGGCGGCATCGGAATGTGCCTTCTTTCACGGAAAAAGAGTGCCGGGCATCGCGATCCCGCGCGGATGTGATGCATTCATGATCATCCCATGATCGAAATGACATGACGCAGACATGCGGCGATCGGATCTTTGGCGTCGCATCGCATCGATGCATCGCGCGATCCGCAGCGAGCAAGGCAAGGAATCCGATGGCCCGTCCCGGGCGGCATGGATTCCGGGGCCGCCGATGAATCCCGGTGCTTTCGGAACAATCCCGACATCATTCCATGGAGCAGACCATGTTACGGAATACGCAAGCAGCGCTACGGCACCTCGCGATGGCCTTCGGACTCGTCGTCGGGCTGTGCATCGCGGGTGCGGTCCAGGCGGCCGATACGCTGGTCGTCGGCCAATCGATGACCCTGGGTCAATATCTGGAGTCGAACAACGCCGGTTATCGCTTCTACTTCCAGACCGACGGCAATCTCGTGGTGCGTCGCCAGTCCGATCAGAAGGCGTTGTGGGCGTCCGGCTCCAACGGCGATGGCGGCACCCGGCTCACCCTGCAGAGCAACGGCAATCTGGTGCTGTCCGCGAGCGGCGGAGCCGTGGTCTGGTCGACGGGCACCTCCAACGCCGCGGCCAACCGTTTGACGATGCAGGGCGACGGCAATCTCGTGCTGTACGACACTTCCGGCAGCCCGTTCTGGGCCACCAACACGGTCGATACGCCGCCACCCACGACCGGCGGTGTGTCCTACATCGGCTTTTCGAAGGACGAAACGACCTCTTCGACGCTCAGCATCACCCGTCCTTCCGCGACCCGGGCCGGCGATCTGATGGTTCTGATCACCCAGGGCGGGGATGGCCAGTTGCCCGATACGCAATCGGGATGGACGCGTTTCTCGCGATGCTTCGAGCGCGACAATGGCGACACGAGCTGCAGCGACAGCGGCGTGGACATGGGCCTGATCGGCTACTACCGCATCGCGTCGACGGATGGTGCGGCGTCGTATTCGCTGAACAGGGGCCAGTCGGGCCATATCGTCGCGGGTCTCTTCGTGCTGCGCGGCGCCAACAACGCCAGCCCGGTCTACTCCCATGCCTATCTTCCGAACGACAAGACATCGGAAGAGAGCCACTGCCCATCGACCGCAGGCGTCGGCGGCGGCCATCACATCTGCGTATACGCGCACGACGACCCCCAGCGGTTAACCGGCTTCGGCGGCCTGAACCTGCTCGGCCAGGTCTTCTCCGCGGGCGATGCCGTGCACTTCACTTCCGCGAAGCTGGACGGGGGCGGCAGCACGCCCCATATCCGCGCGAAGAACGACGGCAGCACGAGCGGCGGCAACAACGATCTGCAGCTGTCCATCGTGATCCGCCCGCGATGAGCGTACGCCACGGATGAGCCACTGCGCGGGTCGCGACGGCCCGCGCGGGATCGCCGCCCCGCGGCGGCGACGCGGTCGCATCGCTCGCGTCGCTTCGCACGACGATGGCCGCCATGCGGCAGCACCTGAACAAGGACGAAAATCATGCAATTCATCAATCCATTCGCAGCGCTCGGACGGCTGCTGGTCATCGCGATGCTGCTCGGCATGGCCGGCATCGCGCACGCGGCCGATACGCTGGGCTCGAACCAGAGTCTGACGCCCGGACAATACCTCGCATCGGGCAACGCCGGTTACCGGTTCTATTTCCAGACCGACGGCAATCTGGTGCTTCGCCGCTTGTCCGACAGCAGCGCGCTGTGGGCTGCGGCCACGAACGGTCTCGGCGGTACGCGCCTGACCATGCAGAGCGACGGCAATCTCGTGCTCTACACCGGCGGCAATGTCGCGGTCTGGTCGTCGAAAACGAACGGCAGCGGCGGCAATCGCGCGGTCATGCAGAACGACGGCAATTTCGTGATTCTCGACTCGAACGGCGCCAGCGTCTGGTCGACCGGTACGAGTCAGGAACAGGGAACGAAGATCGCGTTCATCGGCGACACCAACGCCGGCAGCAATTTCCAGAGAGTGCTCGACCTGATCAAGGGCGAAGGCGCGCAGCTCACGATCGCGCTGGGCGACACCGTCTACAGCGCGAACCTGGAAGACGATTGGGACAGCAAGGTCAGGAATACGCTGGGCCGATCCGATCCTGCGCTCGTGGTGGTGGGCAACCACGATGTCGACGACGGCAGCTGGTCGACCATCCGCAGTTACGGCGAGGCGCGGTTGAACAACCAGACTGCGGTGCGCTGCTCCGGCACCTACGGTGAGCGTGCCACGTGTCGGCTCAACAACGTGTACATCGTGATCTCCGGGATCGGCACCCGCGGATCGCATTCGGATCAGGAGGCTTTCATCGCCGACAGTCTCGCCAACGCGCCGTCCGGTGCATGGCGCATCTGCGCCTGGCACAAGAATCAGCGCTACATGCAGGTCGGCAGCAAGGGCGACGAGGTCGGCTGGACCGCGTACGAGAACTGTCGTCGCAGGGGCGCCATCATCGCGACCGGCCACGAGCATTCCTATTCGCGCACCCATCTGCTCAGCAGCATGCAGAACAGAACGGTCGCCGACAACACGTCGCCGTATACGGCGATCGACGGCAGAACGATCGCATTCGTCTCGGGAATCGGCGGTACGGATATCCGCGACCAGGAACTCAGCGGCAGCTGGTGGGCGAAGATCTACACCTCGACCCAGGGCGCCAGGCATGGCGCGCTGTTCGGCACGTTCTACGCGGATCGCGCCGAATTCTATCTGAAGAACATCGACGGCACCGTGATCGAACGATTCACGGTCATCAAGGGCTACTGACATGACGACGACATCGACCATTCCGACCGCGCTGGCGTTGGCGGCATCGCTGCTGATCCTTCCCCGGGCCGTGGGCGCCGATGAGCGTGCGACCGTCCTGCCGTCGCGAACGTCGGCTGCGTCCGCATACATCTGCGATCTGCGCACGACCGCGAACCAGTGTCGTCAGCTGCGCCCGGTGGCGGCCACGGACAGGGGCCTGCAGACGATGTCCGAAGGCTGTGCATCGATGGGCGGGACGTTCCGCGCGCAGACAGCCTGCCCACGCGAACGACGCATCGCCCGATGCATGGACATCGCGCCGGATCCGAACCACCTCGAACGGCTGACCTATACCTACGACGCGCATTACTACGCCGATGGAGCCGGCGGCTGGACGCCGGCGTCGGCGCGTCGCGTCTGCATCAACCTGATGGGTGCGTACATCGCCGACTGAGGTGGTGTCGCATGGATCGATGGCTCCGCATGCGATGCGCGCGGGGACGACACGAATTCGCAATCGAGGTTCCGACATGACCACCGTTTCTAGACGAATGATGTGCTGCTTTCTGATCTGTCTGTCGGTGTTTTCCGCGAACGCCGCGGACACTCTGCGGCCCGGCGAACAGCTGGGTCTCGGAGGCCGCCTCGATTCCGCGACCGCGTCCTATCGTTTCCAGTTGCAGGGCGACGGCAATCTCGTGCTGTCGCGGCAGCCCGCGGGGACGGTGCTGTGGGCGTCCGGTACGAACGGACGCGGCGGCGAACGGCTGATATTCCAGACGGACGGCAATGTCGTGCTGCGCACCGCGGCCGGCCTGGCGATCTGGTCGACCGCGACCGCAGGCAGAAGCGCCGATCGGCTGATCATGCAGGACGACGGCAATCTGGTGTTGTACGGAAACACCGGTACCGCGTTCTGGTCGACCGGAACGGCGCAATCGCCGGGCGTCGACGCGAGCACGCTCGACGGCAAGATGATGGCCGGCTACCAGGGGTGGTTCACGACGTCCGGCGACGGCAGCGGTGCCGGGTGGCGCCACTGGTCGCCGGGCGTCACGCCGACCGCCAGCAACATCACGTTCGACATGTGGCCCGACCTGCGCGAATACGCCGCCAATGAGCTGACCGCGACCGCATTCCGCTACGCGAACGGTTCGGTCGCGGGCCTCTACAGCGCCTACAACCCCGCGACCGTGGATCGTCATGTGCGCTGGATGCGCGATTACGGCATCGATGGCGTCTTCGTGCAGCGTTTCATCGGCGAAGCGATCCGGCTGCGCGGCGTGCGCGATCGCGTGCTGTCGAACGTCCGCTCGGGCGCCGAGCGTCACGGCCGCGTCTTCGCCAACATGTACGATATTTCGGGCGGCGACAGCGCGACGCTGATCGCCAACATCAAATCGGACTGGATGCATCTGGTCGACGATCAGCGCATCACCCAGAGCCCGCGTTACCTCCGGCACGATGGACGGCCGGTGCTGGCGATCTGGGGATTCGGTTTCGCCGACCGTCCCGGCACCGCCGGCCAGCTCAAGGAACTCCTGCGCTGGCTCAACGCCGATGCGCCGGAGCGCTATCGCGCGACGGTCGTGCTCGGCGTGGACCCCGGCTGGCGATCACATTCATCGTCGTGGCGCGATGCCTACGACGATGCCGCGGTCATCAGCCCTTGGACCGTGGGCCGCTACAACGACGATGCCGGCGCCGACCGTTGGCGTACGGACAAGATTGAGCCGGATCTCGCGGCATTGAAGACGACGAACGTCGATTACATGCCGGTCGTATGGCCGGGCTTCTCCTGGTACAACCTCCGCGACGGCGCCGCCCCGCTGAACCAGATTCCGCGTCGCGGCGGGCGTTTCTTCTGGCGGCAGACCTACAACGCCACCGCCGCGGGCGCAAAAATGATCTACGTCGCGATGTACGACGAGGTCGACGAAGGCACGGCGATGTTCAAGATCGCCGAGAACGCCGGCCAGGTGCCGACCACCGGGCGCTTCGTGACGCTGAATGCCGACAACGAAACCGTCCCGTCCGATCGCTACCTGTGGCTGATGGGCGAAGCGACCCGCATGCTGCGCAGGGAAAGACCGCTGAGCGCCACCATGCCGACGGCCCGGAGCGCTTCCGCGCGTTGATCCGCGACCGGCATCAGGGCGGCAGCACGCGGAGCCACAGACCGGATATGCATGCGGTCTTCACACGGGATGAAGTAATGCCGAACCGCTCCTCGGACGTCGACGCCGAGACGGCAGGCCGAACGTCGTCGATCGATCCTGTTCTGCCTGCGTTTTCGCACGATCCCCTGGACATTTCGGGGCATCCTCTCGATGGCATCGCGTTGTTGGCGAAGGCATCGCCAGACGTTCCGGATTCCGGCGATGGATGCGCCGCTGCCGGACGCCACAGGATGCAGTGCGGACCGCGGGCAAGCTGTGGATCGGCCGCCATATCGCGCTGGATGCCAACCATGAAAATTTTTCGTCGATCATCTGGCGTCGCTGATGGGCGAAGCGATTCTGCATTGAACCGCCCCGCCCTTCCCGGAGGCTGCAGCTCTTGACAGGTTCGAGCAATCAACAAGACGAATCGACATGTCGCGAATGTCAGGGAGCGCGCGGAACTACGGGTGCAAGGGGGCGAGCGGGAAAGCCGGGCCGGCTCCGGTCGAATACGAAACGCGGTTCGGCCATCGTTACGCTCGCCGACGGATCGTTTGTGATCAATGAATGATCGTTTTGTGATCAAGAAATGAAGCCGTCGTGATCGATTGGCACGACGTCCGCCATTCCAGGGCCGAGACTGACCGAGTGGATGGTCTTCGCCTGGATCCGGGGGCGTATGGCGTGATTCGCATCAACACGCCGGGAGAGGAGCGGACACGAAAATCAGAAGGGTGGAGTGTCCGGTCGTCTGGCGGTCATTCCACTCCGACCCGGGTTCTTCCGACGGTTCACCGGCGCGGAGCGACCTCCCGGTGAAACATCACGGCGAGCGTCGAAGGCACCGAGGACTGCCCCAACCCCGCTTCTTCACTCTGCGGGATGGTTGAAGAACAGCTTGCCGACGCAGCGAGGGATCGCGGCGCCGCGACGACGAAGCAAAGGCGGAAGCCATTGGTTCATCGCGATCCAGTCCGGACATGTGCCGGACCGGCGACTTGGAAAAGCGCACGATGCGTGCTTCCAATTCCCTGTCAAGCAGCCTCATTTCTCACCCTATCAGGACCAATCATATGAAACTCACGATGATATCGATCGCCCTCGTCGGAACGGCTCTGATGAGTCATGCGCCTTCTGCCGCAGCTGTCTCTGTCGGGGATACCAAGGTCTGCAGAGTCACGCTGAGCAGAGGCTGCCCCGCCAGCCACACGGACGGAAATACGAGCGAAACCAAGGCGATTGTCCCGAACACGAGATACCAGTCCATTCAGTGGATCGGCAAGGCCGTCGAATGCACTTCCGGCACCGACGACGACGACGGATCCAAGGACGGATACTGCTCAACGAAGTTCAGTTACAGCAGTGGTGTCACAACCACATGGAAACTGGGATTCAAGCTCTCCGTCTCTGGTCAGATCCCGGATGTCGCGTCGGTCAGTGGCGAGCTGAACGGCGAATACGGCAAATCCTTGACCGACACCGATACCGTCGCGATAACGAGGAAAATTCCGGTCGGATATACGGATCGCATTTACAGTTACGTCTACAGGAACGAATACGCCTTCGCCTTCAAGGGATACTGGAGAAAAGGTTCAGGGTACGGATGCGGAATCTTCAATGCGTACACCTGTTATACATACACATGGAGCGGCCTTACGGCAGCTTATGCGTCGGCCCTCGTCGCAGAGTCCGGCGAGCAGACGTTCACGTTCAAGAGGTACAAGAATGGAAGCAGTCATGGCCTTGTCCTCGACAAGGACAACTGATTGAAGAATGTGCCGCGAGAATGCTTTCCGCAATCTGGAATCCCGTGTCGCGATCCGGCGGCTTGCGCGTCGGATCGCGACCGGCAGATGGAGGGCGCTCGCAGACAACCCCGCCTCTCCGGCCGCGGGCAAAAAACAGAGTTCAACTCGCGGATTTTGACTTCGATCGGTCGTCGTCCGTCCGGCGCTGGCCCGAGTGTCGCACGGCTGGCCATGCTGCAATGCCTGCCGGAAAAGCGCCTTCTGCACGCCCCTCCAAACCGATCGTTCGATTCTGGAGTGGTGATTTCGCATCTGCAATGCACGCATAGATCCGCGGTGAACAATCGCCTGGAGTCGAACATGAAAAACATGGGTTCCATCGGCAACGATTCGAACAAGATCGCATGTCTGTTGATGATCGCCATCCTGGTGGTGTGGGGTTTGGCCATGCTGATTGGCGAAGGGAATCATGAAATCGTCGCGTCCCCCGAGGCCGGGGATGCGTCAGGCAGTGACATCGCCCCGTCGGCATCCAGCGCTCCGGCGCTCCGTGCCGAACTCGTTCCAATGCCCCTCGCTCCAAGAAAAATACATGCCTACTATCCCAGCGCGGCGCTGAACCGACAGCTTTCGATCCTGCGCGAAACGGCCGACAAGGGGGATGTGCATGCTGCATGCGTCTTGTCCCGCTCCCTGCTTCTCTGCAAACGACTCGCGATGGATTCGCCGCTATCGCGCTACTCGAACCACTATCTGACGTCACTCGGAGAAAAGGAAAGCGAATCCTTGATCAGGGCGATCATATCCTACGAGATGGCGGCATCAGCAATCTGTGAAGGCATCGACGAAGGCGATCTCGATGGGATCGACGGAAGTATCATCCAGGCGGCGGCTCTGGGTGACGACGAGGCCGTACGCATGCTCGCAATGCCGCAGTACAGTCCCCAAGACGTGCCGAATACGAGTGCTGCGCCGCACCTAGATCCGGAGAAAAGCCGGGAGCACCTCCTTGCGATCATGAACGATGCCGCCGAATCCGGGGACCCCAAGGCGCTTGAAATGATTTTCGTGACGTATTCGACAGGCCGCCTCGCGTACACGCGGCCACGTGCCACGGTGGACATCGATCCGGTGAAGGCCATCGCCGCATTCCGCGCGCTGGTATCAGTCGGCGACTATTACTTCAGGAGCAGATACGAACCCGAGTATTTCGCGGAGATCGAAAAATCAAACGAGCGAATCTTTTCTGGACTCAGCGAGGCGGACAAGGCCCGGATCGCGCAGAGAGAGCGGGCTTACATCCGCTCTTATCTTGCCGAAAACAGGACGAGCAGCGTCGAAGAGGAGCTTTTCAACGAATTGCCGGAGCAGGCATGCGCGAAAGTCGACGCTCCGAATCGAGGTGGCATGCCCGCTCCGGCCGTCCCGGCGAGCGCTCGCAAAGCCCATGGTTGAGCGG
Organism: uncultured Lysobacteraceae bacterium; assembly: GCA_946480825.1. The sequence continues at coordinate 32,500 of CAMLLG010000030.1, read as the reverse complement.
CGGTGCCTGTTCCGCCGGTGTGCTCGGGAGTGCGATCGGCGATGTCGAACTCCAGCAGGACCCGGCAAGGCGTAAGCGGCGGATCGTTCTGCGGGTTACGGCATCGAGTGGGAGCATTCTTTCGTCGGCAAGGCGCAGGGGGTTCCGGTCGGCAAGTTCGACTTCCGCCTTCTCACCGGTTGCCAGAGCCACTCTGAGCGCCAGCAAGTTCGCGCGATAGTCTTGCGCCATCCGCTCGGGTGGGTATCCGCGCAATTCTGCCAACGCTCGTTCGGCTGCCGCTGTCTCGCCGCGCTGCAGCAACATTTCGATCGGCGGTTCGGTGGAGTTGAGTGTAACCCGGGCCGGAGCGGTCTTCGGTCAAGCATGGAAACGCCATTTCGGCCGCCATTTTCGAAAAATGTGTTGTTCGAGCTGATCAAGCGCAAGCTCACGAAGACGATCATCTCCGGTTGAAAAAGGGAGATGGCATGCAGGTGCAGGGTGTTGAATGAAGATCTCGATGAGCCGATCGTCCGTGCGTCGGCATGCTTCGGCGAACTCGCGCGTTGCGTTCGTCACGTCATGCAGGCGTCCCATCCGCATCCTGATGCGCGCTATCGGGTTTCACTTCGATGGCGGCACCGGCATGAACGCGGATCCCCGGCGACCGACATCATTCCGGATTGCGGTGACCGCCAATCACGTTCGTATGGAAGAACGGCCCGATTGCTGAAGGCTCAATTCCAGTCGTGCTTCTTGTATGCGAAAAGCAATTCGTTCGGAGGCCGGCGTTCCCGCCCCGAGAGCGCCACGTTGCGATAAGCCATCTCCACTGCGGCGCCGTCCTTTTCGGCGAGGGCCAGCTTCAACTGCAGGAGCGCGACGCGGTAGTCGTTGTCGACGCGCTGCGGTGCGCGGGCGCGCAAGGCGATGAGAACCTCCCGGGCCGCGTCCGTTTCACCGCGCTGCAGCAACACCTCGATCAAGGGCTCCGCCGTGAGGACCATCCGGTAGAGCTGATTGTGGGCGCCGAATTCGGTCATCGCCCGGCGGAGTTCCGCCTCCGCATCTGCGCTGCGGCCCCGGAGGAGCAGCCAGCGGCCACGCGCGCATCGGGCGGTGGGGGTGTCCGGGGCGTTCAGCAGTCGCATCATGTCTGCGGATGGCGTCGGGATCGGTCGGCCTTCGGCGACCGATGCCTGTGCCGCGGCCACCCACACCAGGGCGGCCCCGTCCCGGTTTTCCAGCAGCAGGTTGCTGCGGGTGTCGATGCGCGAACTCTCGAATTCCCGTGCGGCGGCGTCCAGTGCAGCGCTCGGATCGCCGGCTTCCAGATGATGAATCGCCGGGATGATGAAGTCGCGACGCTCCGATTTGATGTTTTCGGCATCGTCCAACAGGGAGGCGGCTTCGCGCAGGCGTCCCAGGCCGGTGAGCGCGAATGCGCGCAATTGCAGGGTGGGGTAGCGGCGTTCGGATTCCCGAACCTCCTGCAGCAGCGCCATGCTGCGATCGCTGCTGGCCAGCGCGTCGTCCCAGCGCAGCAGTTCGATCTGGATCTTCGTCATCGTATTGCGCGCGAAAATTTCGCGGATCTTGTCGTCGTGGCGCGCCAGCTCGTCCGCGACCGCGCGCATTTCCTCCAGCGCATCCGAAAGGTCGCCGGTGCGCATGCGCACGCGCGCCAGACTGCCGCGCACTTCCGCGCCGCGATGTTCGTCGCCGACGCTCTGGTAGAGATCGCGCGCGCGGATGAGGTCGCGCTGCGCTTCCTCGAACCGGTCGCTGAGGATGAATCCATTCGCGCGACGCCAGAGCGCGTCGGCGAGAATCGCCGGCGGCGCCTCGGCGCCCGCCGATTCCAGCCATTCGACGGCGGATTGCGCGGGCGCGAGGATCTCCGCGCCGGACGCCTGGAGGCGATTCTTGAGTTCGCTCTGCTGAAGCAGCACGCGCGCGCGCCAGACCGGATCGCCGGCCGCTTCGGCCCGGGCCGTCTGCAGCGTCAGTTTCTCGGCCGCGCGTGCGTAGCGTCCGCGTCGGATGTCGAGTTCGATCTCGATCAGACGCGCTTCCATGCCGTCGGCGATGTCCGGCGGCAGCGAGGCCAGACCTTCGCGAACCTGCTCGAAGCGGCCCATGAGCAGTGCCTGTCGCAGCGAACCGATCGGGTCGGAGGACTGCGCGTTCTGCTCATCGAAAAACAACGTCTCCCGGGAGGTCGCAGGGGATGCGACATTGTCCGTCCGGTACGGTCCGGCGGCCAGCACGACGAGACACAGCGAAAAGGTGGCCGCGGCCCGCAGTGGCCGTTTCGTCGGCGGCCTGTCGTGTGCGGGTGCGCTGTGGGCGGGCGCAGGTGTCGAAGGCGGTGCCGAAGAGGGTGCCTCGGGCTCGGGCGTCGTCTCGCGAACCGATGCGGGAGGCGTCGTGGTGGACGGCTCCGCAAGTTCTTCGAGCGATCGCAAGGTCGCGGCCCAGCGATAGCCGAGATCGGGGACGGTGCGGATGGAATGCTGGGCCTGACCATCGTCGCCGATGGCTTTGCGAGCCTGGAGAACGATCTGCGACAGTTGATGGTTGGAGACCTCGTGGTGTCCCCAGATCGCGAAGATCAGTTCATCGTAACCGACGACCCGATCGCGGCGTTCGAGCAGATGATCGATGCAGTCGAGAACTCGGCGCGAGACTTCGACCCGGCGTCCCGCCCGCGTCAGCGAAGCCCCTTTGCGATCCAGACTGAAGTCGCTCCAACGGTACTGCATGCCGCACGTCTCCGATGCTGCCGCGTTCCATCCATTCCGGGGCGACGATGATGCGGGTCCGCTGTCGTGTCCCCCCGGTCACCGACCGACGTAGTCTGCCATGTCGGTCGCCCCGGACAAGCATCCGCACGGGGAACGCGTCACGGAACAGGATTGATCGTCGGGTGACGCAACCGGTGACACCGCCGACGAGGCGTCCGACTCAATGGCCGCCAGGGGATGTGTCGGTGGAAACCGGTGCCCTTGCCGACTCGCGCTGATGCATGAGGCCACGCATCGTCTCGGGCGGCCATCGCCGCTCTCCGGAGACGGCGAGCGTTTTGCGGCGGGCGTCTTCGACCCGTGCGGTGTCCCCCGTCGCCAACGCCACGCGCAGTCGCAGCGCGTTGAAGCGATAGTCGCGCGCCATGCGCTGCGGATCGACGGCATGCAAGGCGTCCAGCAGGGTTCGTGCGCCGGCGATATCGTTGCGCTGCAACAGGATGCCGATCAGAGGCTCGGTCGCCAGAGTCATGCGATGGAAGTGGTTCATCGCACGGGCTTCGGCGGATGCGGCACGCAGTGCGTCTTCGGCGTCGCGAAGCCGGCCCTGCGACCAGAGCCAGCGTCCGCGGGCGATCTTTCCGAGCGCCGTCTTCGGTTCGCGCAACATCCGCTGCGCGCCCGGTGTCGGCACAGGAAGCGGTTTGCCGGCGTCGGTCTGCCTCTGCGCTGCCGTCATCCAGATCAACAGGGCGCCCTCCTGTCCGTCGAGCAGGATGTCGTTCCTGTCCTCGTTTTTCCGGTCGTCGAGGCCTTTGGCCGCTTCGCGCATCGCCTCCGCGTCGTCGCCGGATTCCAGGTGATGCCATGCGGGAATGATGAAGCCCTCGCGCCGGCCTGCGGATGCCGAGGCTTCATCGAGTTGCGAAGCCGCGAGTCGCAACCTTCCCAGGCCGGTCAGTACCTGTGCGCGCAATTGCAGGCTGCGATAACGCCGTTCCGCATCCGGAATTTCCCGCAGCAATTCCATGCAGCGGTCGCTGCTGGCGAGAGCATCGTCCCAGCGCAGGAGTTCCATCTGGATCCGGGTCATCGTATTGCGCGCATGCAGTTCGCCGATGCGATCGGACGACCGGCGATACGCCTCTGCGATCTTGTCGAGCGTCGCGAGCGCTTCCTGCAGGCGCCCCATCCGCATCCAGACCCGCGCCAGGTTGGATCGCGCGCCTGTCGCGTTTCTCGTGGGACCGCTTTGCTCGAGCAGGGAGATGGCGAGGCCGAGATCGCGCATCGCATCGTTCAGCCGGTCCAGCTCGAACAACGCCATCGCGCGGCGTTCCAGCGCCGTGCCGCGTACGGACGCCGGTGCAGCGGGGCCGGCGGCGTCGAGCAGGTCGAGCGCGGACTGGGCCAGGGCCAGCGTTTCGGTCGCCGGTTCGCCCGATCTCGCGCCGATCTTGCTCTTGAGAATCAGCAGCTTCGCCCGCAGGACCGGGTCGGCCGTGGCCTGCGGTTGCTGGAGCAGCAGGTCGGTCTTTTCCAGCGCGCGCGCGACTTGGCCGCGGTGGAAATCCAGTTCGATCTCGACGATGCGCGCATCCGGTGAGTCCGCGATCCGCGGCGGCAACGTCGCGAGTCCCTGGCGAACCGCTTCGAAATCGCCGGCATACATGGCTTGCTCCAATCTTGCGAAAGGCGCGTCCGCAGCCGGTGCCGGTGGTGGCGCATTCTCCGTGCTCCCTTGCGTCGCGACATACAGTGCGATCCCGATCACGAGGATCACCGCAAGGCTCAGGGAACGGGTCGGCCATCGAGATCCGGTGCGGTGGAGGGCGGATGGCGGCGGTGTTTCGGTCGGATCGAGGACGGTCGGGTTGAGAACGGTCGCGATGGATGCAGGCGCAGCGGTGTCGTCCGTCGATAGGGCCGGCGACCCGCCCGACGGCGTCAGTGTCGCCAGAGGCTCCGGAGCATCCGATGAGAGTGCCGTCGTCGCGGGTATCTTCGCAGTCATCCGTGCATCGTCGACGGTCGCATCGCCGATCCAGCGATACCCGATGCCCGGCAGCGTCCGGATGATGCGCTGCGCCTGGCCGTCGTCGCCGACGGCGCGTCGCGCCGCGAGGATCACCTGCGACAACTGATGATGAGTGACGTCGTCGTGGCCCCAGATCGCGCGGCTCAGCTCGCCGTAGTCGACGACCCGATGGCGTTGCGCGATCAGATGCGTGATGCAGTCCAGCACCTTGCGCGAGACATCGACCTGGCGATCGTTCCGCGTCAGCAACGACCCTTCCGGGTCCAGGTGGAAGTCGTCCCAGCGGTAGGCCATTGCGTATGCTCCGATACGTCTGCATCCGGTCGACTCCGCACCGGCGGATCACCGTTTCGCGGTGTTCCGAGCATCTCCCTGTCCGGCCGATGCCCTGTACGCCGCCTGCAGAGTGTCCGGAATCGTGCGCTCGCCCGCCAGTGCGGTGGCCTTGGCGTGGGCGGTCGCGGCGCGCGTGCGTGATGGTTCGCCGCCAGGGCCAGCCAAAATCGGCAGCAGATTCGGCCGATTGTCGCGAACGATGGTCGTGTGATGTTCATGTCGACGCCAGCGCGACGATGGACCCGGCGATGAGGCAGGACGTCGGCGGGATTTCCGGAAAGTGGGAGCGGGTCGCGCTGTCGATCCATGTCCATCGTTCCAATTGCAGCGCCAATTGAAGGATCCATGATCGATGATCGGCAATTTGTATCGAATTTTGATCGATACATGATCCGTTTCAGATCGAATCGGCATGGCGGGCGGGGCCCGCATCCGCACGATCGGACCTGTCGCCGGCCCGCCATCGGCAAGGGCGGCGACCGAACAGGCCTGTTCGGTACGGCTGGGACTAGGGACGAGACGTGATCCGCGCCGGGTTTTCGAAGGGTGCACCCGACGCGTCGGGTGCCGTGAACAAGACGAGGATGCATCTCCCTCCGTCAGTACTGCACAAGACGGCTCCCGTCTGTCGCTGCCAACGGGTTCATCACTTCCTGTAAGAACTTCACGAGGACAAAGACATGGAACAGAAAGCCGAAAAGTTCGTCGGACCGAGATCGATCCGTCGTCATCGCAGTGCACGAGAACGCTTGGTCTCGCTGTGCATCTTCGGTGCCGTGAGCCTGGTGTCGGCATCGTCCGCCAATGCCATGCCCTATGGGGAAATGGCATTCAAGAAGTGCGCCATCGTCTCCGCATTGAGCCCGAGCAACAAACGGTATGTGCTCGATATGAGCAGAAATTCGCAGGACAACGGTGCGAGATTCCACTTGTGGGAACATCTGGATACGACCAATCAGCGATTCATGCTGCTATATGAAAGCGCAGAGTTGAACGGCGCCTCGAATTGGTACATCTCGGTGCAACATTCCAACAAGTGCATGTGGAGCAACGCCGACAGGAATCGCGAGCCCGTCGTTCAGAGCGATTGCCTGGCGATGATGCCTTGGGTTCTCGACAGCGTCGGGAACGGCAATTACGTCATTCGCTCCGGCTACGACAGAGGCTACGTGTTGGACGTGGAGGCGAGTCGGGCTGCGAATGGCACTGCCGTTTATCTGTACGGATACCATGGAGGAACCAACCAGAAATGGAGGCTCGAAAACTGCAGGAACCTGAGGGGTGAGTTCATGAGCCCGGCAGGTTGAAGGCCGATACGACCGAATTCTTTCGTAATCAATGCATTGGAGATTCCTATGAGCAAAAATTCAAATCGCATCGGCATTGAGGTACTGAGTGAAGAAACGCTGATGGAGCATGGTGATCGGATCGGCGGTGGATACGGCACGATGACCTACGTCCTCGGAATGTTGTCGGCTGCCAGCGGAATCTATTACGCCTTTATCCAATATCAGAGGAGATCCAGTACCGGACGTGCGATGGCCAGAATCGCAAGCGTGTGCTTTGCGAATCTTACCCGGTCATGCTGTGCATCGATATTGGCTTACATGAGGAGACAATCTGAAGGTAATGTGGAAAATTTCAACTATTTCAGCATTGCCTACAATCAGATAGTGAATCATCGCGCGACCGTGGAGGAAGCTTTCCAAACGGCGGAGGATAACGCCTGATTTGACAAGCAAATGGTTCATCGAGGCATCCCGTCTGCTCGGCCCGTCGGCGCCGAGCAGATGGGATCCAATTCGGATGGAAGCGCTTGGTCATGTCGCCCTCGGTCATGCGATGGATGATTCTGAGAGTCGGGATGGGATTCCGTGTAATGGAAATCGAATGAAGAATATTCGAATGAATACAGTCAACAGGATTGTTTCGGCCTACGTGGAATATCAAAGGGCGTCCATAATGTTCGCTGCGTGCGGGTATCGATGACATGAGATCGATCGAGAACAGGCGCGGAATCTTCGCGTGTCTCATGGCCATTCTTATTTCATGGGGCTATTCCTTTTGGTTTCTCCGTGATCGTGCTCCTGCGCCTCATCCGCCATCGGCGACAGTTGCGCCCCGGGACAATCCTGAAGCCAAACATCGAGAGACGGACAATCATCACGAAACGACGGCGGCCATGGTGGAGGCGGCTCCGAAAACGAGGTTCGATCAGCTCGCTGCGCTTTCGGACAGTGGCGACGCGATCGCGGCGTGCCGTCTGGCCTTGGACTTGAATCTCTGTGCGAATGCCGGTCAGTTGCGAAAGCTGCAGGAGTTCTGGGTCGAAGTCGGCGCGCGCGCAGCGAACGATCCGGTCAAGTCCAGCGAAGCCTTGAGGCGAGCGTCCGAAGCGGCCCGGAATGCAGAACGCGTCGTTACTGTCTGCAAGGGCTTCACGCCGGAGCACGCATCCCAATTCTCGCGTCGTTTGCTCCAGACGGCTAAAGCTGGCAATACGGCGGCCATGGCCCGCTTCGCTCTGGCTCCGGGCTTCGGCGAGAATCTCACCTTCGACGATGCCGACATGATCGTGGCGTACAGGGCTCATGCATTACGCATGCTGGAACGTGCTGCCGTCGCCGGAGAGCCCAGCGCACTCCTGGGACTGTTTCGCGCGCACTCGCGCGGTTACATCGAGACGCCTCAGGGGCGCATGTCGATCGCAAAGGATCCGGAACAGGCGATGGCCGTGGGCCTCGCGCTGCAGCGATCGGTTGACCGCTACACCCAACGTGAAATATCCCGAGCGCTGGCCGATCTGGAGTCCGAGGTCGGCACATTGGACCGCGGCCGGATTCTCGACCTCCAGTCCACATATGAAAAAGCGATAGCGATGAATGGTCCACTCGACCTCAGCAGTAATCTGACCGTGACTTTCCAGGATTTGAAATGCGATGACTGAATCCCGACGGCAAGTCGCTTGATCGTTCCTATTTCCGCATCGAGGTATATCGCATGGCATCGCAACCCACGCATCCGCAGCAAACGCAGACTGCGACCGATCGTCTCCCGCCGCCGGCCAACGACTCGGCCATGGGGCGCGCTCTGTTCCGACAGGAAGTGTTGCGGGGGCGGTCCAATCAATGGCTGGGGAAATCCACGCTGGCGGTCCCCGTGTCGTTCGCAGTCTACTCGGTATCGGCGCTCGGTTTGATCGGTCTGATCACGGCCTTCCTCGCGTTTTTCAGTTACTCGCCTACCGAGAACGTCAATGCGGTCATCGTGCCGAAATCCGGCATCTCGAAGGTATTTGGCGCTCAGGCAGGCGTCGTGGTCACCAGATACGTGAGGGAAGGACAGCGGATCAGCGCAGGAACCCCCATCGTCGCCGTGCGTGCGCAGGGCGAACAGGGGTTGCAGGGCAGTATGGTCTCCCAGCGTGCGCCGAGGCGTCGGCCGGTCGATTCGACCGCGACGCCAGCGGACGCATCGGAGAGTTCCGCGGAAGCCCGAAACGGGATCGCCGATCTCCGGCCCGAAACACGAAGAATCGCTGCGCCGGCCGTCGACATCAGGGCGCCGGTCGATGGTACGGTTTATCAGGTCAACAAGAGCGAAGGCGAAATCTTCTACGATTTCGAGCCCCTGGCGAGCATCGCGACCGATGGGGATCTGAGTGTGTCCGCCCTGGTATCGCCGGCCACCCATGCGCGCATCGAGATGGGAATGCCCGTCCGCATGGAATTGGATGCGTTCAAGGGACGTACCACCGGCATGCTGAGTGGCCGGGTCATCGGAATCGCTACTGGGCCGACAGAAGGCGGCGATCTGCCCATGCGACAGCAAGGGCCGTCATACAGGATCGTGGTGCTTGTCGATCAGGCCACCTCGGCCTTGCCACGGGAAAAGCTGCTCGGCAAAGCGGTGAAAATCAGATTTTCGCTGCAGAAAAGAAAGCTCTACGAATGGCTTCTGGACCCGATACAGGCGGTTTTCTGAATCGGAATGACTGCGGATTGCCTGCGTGCGATGGGTACTCCGATGCCCGGAGGCGTGTATTCGCAGGCATGGGAAGAATGCGCACGCTCGCAGCACACACTTTGTCGAGGCTTTCATGACGTCGAAAACGCAGATTTCTCCTGATTCGAATGCCCTTCCAGCCATCAATTTCCTGCCTTGGCGGGCGATGAGCCGGCTGCCCGTCGTTCTTCAGTCCGAGGTGACCGAATGCGGTCTGGCCTGTCTGGCGATGGTCGTCCATTACTTCGGTCGCAAAACCGATCTTGCCGAGATGCGAAGCCTTCTCGGAACCTCCCCCAATGGCGTGACGCTGAACCAGTTGATGACGCATGCCGGCCGTCTCGGCCTGGCGGCTCAGGCGGTGCGCGCAGAGCTGGAATCGCTGAAATACCTGAAAACGCCATGCATTCTTCACTGGGGAATGGATCATTTCGTCGTCCTCAGGAAAGCGGGTCGCCGGAAAATCATCGTCCACGATCCGAACGTGGGCAAGGTCGCGTACAGCTATGCCGAAGCATCGGACCATTTCACGGGCATCGCGATCGAGTTCCAGCCGAACGAGAAGTTCGAGACTCGGCAAGCGCCGAAACTGCCGACCCTGCGATCCATCGTCGGAAATACTCGAGGACTGTTTTCGGGGTTGGCGCATATTTTCTTCCTGGCGCTTCTGCTGCAGCTGATCGCCTTGATTTCTCCAGCGGCCATGCAATGGCTGATCGACAATGGATTGAATTCCGGCGAGCGCAGTCTGATCGTTACGGTCGTGGCGGGTATGGGGCTATTGATGGTCCTCCAGCTGGTATTGGGGACCATTCGATCATGGATGGTGATGTACCTGTCCATGACCGTCGGTTTCCAGTGGTCGTCCAAAATACTCACTCATCTGCTGCATCTGCCGGTCAAGTTTTTCGAAAGGCGCCATGTCGGGGACGTGATGTCGCGGTTCGGTTCGGTCTCGGCCATCCAGCAGACAGTCACCATGGGTGTCATCGAAGGCGTCATCGACGGTATCGTCGGCATTGCGACACTGGTGATGATCTGGCTTTACAGTCCCGCTCTGGCGATGACCGCGATCGGCGCGATCATCGCGCTCGGACTACTGCAGTTTCTGACGTTCGAGCCGATGAAGCGAATCGCCAATGAAGCGCTGGTTGCCGATGCGCGCGTATCCACGAATTTCCTGGAAAGCATGCGTGGGATACGGTCGCTCAAACTGGCCATCCGAATGAACCAGAGGCGGATGGCCTGGCAGAGCCTCACCATCGATTCGATGAACGTCAAGGTCAGGCAACAATGGTTCGGTATCGCCGTGAGTGCCGCCGCCACCCTCATTTCGGGTTCGCAGAGACTGTTGTCGATCTTTCTGGCGGCGATGCTGATTTCCCGCGGCGAGTTCACCGTCGGCATGCTGTTCGCTTACCTGGCGTACCAGGATCAGTTCATGTCCGGGACCGGAGGTCTGGTCAAGCTCTATTTCGATTTCAAGATGATGAGGCTGCACTTCGAGAGGTTGTCCGACATCGTATTGACCGAGCCGGAAGATCTGGCGCATCTCGAAAAAGACGGCGATGGCGACAAGCCGATCGTTCCGATGCCCGCAAGCGCCATTGGTGAGACGGGCGCATCGGTCGATTTCCGCGATGTTTCCTTCAGGTATTCGGAGTTCGCGAGCGATGTGCTGAACGGGCTGAGTTTTTCCACCGCAGGATCGCGATGCACCGTGATCGCCGGGCGCACGGGTGCGGGCAAAACCACGATCTTCAAGTTGATGCTGGGCATCTATCGTCCCAGCTCCGGGAAGATCCTGATCAATGGCCTGCCGATCGAATCGATTCCGGTCGAGGACTTGCGGAGCAGCATCGCCTGCGTGCTGCAGGACGATGTTCTGTTCGCGGGATCCATTCGCGAGAACATCGCCTTCTTCGAATCCGAGATCGACCAGGCGCGAGTCGAGGAATGCGCGGCGATCGCATGCTTGCACGAGGATATCGGCCGAATGCCGATGGGTTACTACACGCTGATCGGAGACATGGGGTCCACGCTGTCGGCAGGGCAGAAACAGCGGCTGCTGATCGCTCGCGCGTTATACCGTAAACCGAAAATCCTGCTGCTGGACGAAGCCACGAGCGACCTGGACGTGTCCACGGAGTTGCGGATCAATCAGAATCTCTCGGAACTGAGTCTGCATCGCATCTACATCGCGCACAGGCCCCAGACCATTGCGTTCGGCGATCAGGTCGTAATGCTCGATGGCGATGTCGTCAAGGCCTGAGTTCCGCTGGGATGCGTATCGTTCCGGTCGATCGGCGTGCGCGCGCATGCCGCGGTGTGGTCCCCTCGCGGCGTGGTCAATTCCAGTCGTGCCTTTTGTATGCCGACAGCAAGCGGTCGGGAGGCCGGCGTTCCCGGCCCGAGATCGCGACATTGCGGTAAGCGGTCTCGATCGCGGCACCGTCTCTTTCGGCGAGGGCCAACCGCAGTTGCAGAAGCGCTACGCGATAATCGTTGTCGACGCGCTCCGGGGCGCGGGCACGCAGTGCGATGAGAAGCTCCCGTGCCCCGTCCGTCTCTTCGCGCTGCAGCAGGGCGTCGATCAAGGGTTCCGCCGCAAGGACCATCCGGTAGAGTTGATTGTGGGCGCCGAATTCGTCCATCGCCCGACGAAGTTCGATCTCGGCTTCGGCGGTCCGGCCCTGGAGCAGTAGCCAACGGCCGCGCGCGCATCGTGCGGTTGCGGTTTCCGGGTCGTCCAGCAGTCGCATCATTGTTTCGGATGGCGTCGGCATCGGGTCGCCTGCAGCGACGGATGCCTGCGCGGCCGACACCCACAACAGCGCGGCTCCGTCCCTGTTCTCCAGCAGCAGGTTGCTGCGGGTATCGATTCGCGAACTTTCGAACTCACGGGATGCGGCTTCCAGCGAGGCTTTGGGATTGCCTGCTTCGAGGTGATGCATGGCCGGGATGATGAAGTCACGACGTTCGGACTTCGCGCTCTCGGCATCCTCCAGCAGGGAGGCGGCTTCGCGCAGGCGCCCGAGGCCGGTGAGTGCGAATGCGCGCAATTGCAGGGTGGGGTAGTGGCGTTCGGATTCCCGTACTTCCTCCAGCAGCGCCATGCTGCGATCGCTGCTGGCCAATGCGTCGTCCCAGCGCAGCAGTTCGATCTGGATCTTGGTCATCGTGTTGCGCGCGAATATTTCCCGGATCTTGTCGTCGTGGCGCGCCAGTTCGTCCGCCACCGCGCGCATTTCCTCCAATGCGTCCGCAAGGTCGCCGGTGCGCATGCGCACGCGCGCGAGACTCCCGCGCACTTCCGTGCCGCGATGTTCGTCGCCGACGCTCCGGTAGAGGTCGCGCGCGCGGATGAGGTCGCGCTGCGCTTCCTCGAACCGGTCGCTGAGATTGAATCCGTTGGCGCGATGCCGAAGCGCTTCGGCGAGAATCTGCGGGGGCGCCCCGGCGCCGGCCGCTTCCAGCAACTCGACGGCGGATTGCGCGGGCGCCAGAATCTCCGCTCCGGGCGCCTGCAGGCGATTCCGGAGTTCGCTCTGCTGAACCAGCACGCGAGCCCGCCAGACGGGATCGCCGGCCGCTTCGGCTCGGGCCGCCTGGACCGCCAGCTTTTCGGCGGCGCGTGCGTAATGGCCACGCCGGACATCGAGTTCGATTTCGATCAGACGCGCTTCAATGCCGTCGGCGATGTCCGGCGGCAACATCGCCAGCCCTTCCCGCACTTCCTCGAAGCGGCCCATGAGCAGGGCCCGTCGCAGCGAGCCGATCGGATCGGCGGACAACATGCGTTCCCCATCGTGGAACAGCCCGCTTCCGATGGCGCCCTCGGCCGCAAGACTTTCGATCCGTCGCGGTCCGACGGCCAGGATGACGAGGCAGAGCGAAAACGTGGCTGCAGTCCGGAGTCGGCGTGCCGGTCCTGGCCTGACGCGTGTGGATGCGCTGTGGATATGCACCTGTGTCGAGGGCGGTGCCGAAGCGGGTGCTTCGCGCTCGGGTGTCGCCTCGTCGGAAGAAGCGGGCAGCGTCGTGTTGGATCGCTCCGCGTGTTGTTCGGTCGGCCGGAAGGTCGCGACCCAGTAATAGCCGATGCCGGGCATGGTGCGGATGGAATGCTGGGCTTGGCCGTCGTCTCCGATCGCCCGCCGCGCCTGCAGAACGATCTGCGACAACTGATGGTTGGAGACATCGTGGTGTCCCCAGATCGCGAGGATCAGTTCGTCGTAACCGACGACCCGACCATGGTGTTCGACCAGATGACCGATGCAGTCGAGGACTTTGCGCGAGGCCTCGATCTGGCGTCCCTCGAGCGTCAGCAAAGAGCCTTTGCGATCCAGACTGAAATCGCCCCAACGGTACGGCATGCCACGAGTCTCCGACGCTGCATTCCATCATTTCGGAAGGTAAGTCGAGGAACAGCTTGTGGTCGAATCGCCAGTCCCCCGGCAGCCGTAGTCTGCCACTTTGATGCGCACCCGCAAGCGCACGTATCTGAAACCCGTCACGGAATTCCGACCCGGCCTCAGGCTATGTGCGCTTCGCCGGCCGTCTTCGGTCCGGAGAGGGTGTCCATCCACGGAACCGCTCGCAGGCGCGGTGTGTTCCGACGATGGGCACGCACGCCCCGAGGGGCGGCCTCATTGCTTCACCGTCGTCCGTCCGGGCGCGTCCGCAGTGGCGTGCGCGGTTTCGAGCTCTTCCGGAATCGTCCGCTCACCCGCAGCTTCGCTCGCCCGACCGTAGGCCGCCGCGGCGCGCGTGCGATCCTTCGCCGCCAGCGCCACCCGCAGTGCGAGCAGATTCGCCCGGTAATCGCGGTTGAGTTCCGCAGGCGCGTATCGCCACAGGTCCGCGAGCAAGCGCTCGGCCCCGGCCGTATCGCCGCGATCCAGCAGCAGCTCGATCAACGCCTCGCTGGCGGTCAGCATGCGCGCGAGATGCCGCATCGTGCGCGCCTGCGACAGCGCTTCGCGGAAAGCGATTTCGGCTTCTTCCGCCCGGCCCTGCGACCGCAGCCATCGCCCGCGTGCGATGTGGCCGATGCTGGAGGTCGGCGCCTGCAGGATCGCGAGCCGGGACGCCGGCAGCGGCGGGATCGAACGGCCGTCCGCCGATCGCGCCTGCGCGGCGGTCAGCCACAGCAGCAGTGCGCCCTCCCGGCTTTCCAGATTGAGGGGGTCGTTGGCGTTGTAAGCTCCGAACGCTTCGGCATCGGCCGCGATCGCCATCGCGCGCGCAAAGTCACGGGCGGCGAGATGATGGGTGGCGGCGGGGATCGGCGAATAGCGATCGTCCTGCAGCCTGTCGACTTCCGCGATCGATGCGGCGGCTTCGCGCATGCGCCCGATGCCGGTAAGCACCAGTGCGCGCAGCAGCAGCACGCGAGTGCGACGTTCCGATTCGGGCACCTCCTTCAGCAACGCCAGGCTGCGATCGTTGCTGGCGAGCGCGTCGTTCCAGCGCAGCAGTTCGATCTGGATCTTGGTGGCGGCGTTGCGCGCGTAGATTTCCTGGACCGGATTGCCGTAGCGTTCGCAGAGTGCCGCGATTTCGGTCATCAGCGCCAGCGCTTCGTGAAAACGTCCCATGCGCATGTGGATGCGGGCCAGCGTGTCGGCGGCATTGGCCGCGGCGCCCACGTCGCCGGCTTCGAGCAGCAGTTTTCGCGCCTCGATCAGGTCGCGCATCGCCGGCTCGAACTGCAGCGTTTTCATGAAACCGTAACCGCGTGCGGAAAGCGCTTCGCCCATCGCGATCGGCGGCACGACGCGGTCGCTGGAATCCAATAATCGAATCGCGGATTGCGCCGGTGCCAGGATGTCCTGTGCCGTCCTACCCGATATTCCGTTCAGCAATGCTTGCGCGCTGAAGAGCCGGGATTGCCAGACCGGATCGGCCGCTTCCGCCGCGCGTGTCTGCTGCACGCGCAGTTTGTCTTCGGCGCGGTCGAATCGGCCGCGATCGATGTCGAGTCTGATTTCCAGGAGTCGGGCTTCGGGCGAATCCGACAGATTCGCGGGCAGCGCGGCCAGCCCTTCGCTGACGGTTTCGAATTGTCCTTTCGCCAGGGCCTCCCGCAATGCCGGCAGAGGATCGGGCCCGACGTTCGCGGCCTGCGGCGGCGTCGGACTCGCGCCCTCGGCGCGTCGCGATTCGATGACTGCCGACATGATCGCGATCGCGACGACGATGCACGCGACCGCGAGAAGCGGCGCGCGCAGGCGCGGGATCGCCGATGCGCGAGGTGTCGCCGCGGGTGATGGTGGATCCGGTTCCGACAGGGCTGGCGTTTCCGCGACCGCCGTCGCCGGCACCGATGCTTCCGGCGTCGGTGCGTCGTCCTCCATCGCGGCGACTTCGCCGACCCAGCGATAACCGATGCCGGGCAGATTGCGGATCAGTCGCTGGGTCTGGCCGTCGTCGCCGAGCGCACGACGCGCCGCGAGGATCACCTGCGACAGTTGATGATGGGTGACGTCATCGTGTCCCCAGATCGCGCGGCTGAGATCGTCGTACTCGACGACCCGGTGGCGTTGGGCCAGCAGATGAGTGATGCAGTCCAGGACCTTGCGAGAGACATCGACCTGTCGTCCGTTCCGTGTGAGCAGCGAACCTTCGCGATCGAGGCAATAGTCGTCCCAGCGATACGGCATGCGTCGGTCTCCGATTCGTCCTTGGTCTGCGGGACGAACCACGAAACAAACTCGGATCGTCAGCGCCTGTCGCGCCTCCCCCGCGGGCCGCCATAGTCTGCCACCGCCCCGGCCTGCCGCAAGCGCCGACAACGGGCCCCGGTCACGGAGGCGCACGGCGCGATGGCATTTCATCGGACGATTTCCCGGGACTGTTCGCCGAACATGCGCTGCCGGAGTGCTCCGCCGGATCGCGTCTGCCGTGAGTCATCGAACCGATTCCGCGAGGCGCCGGTTTATGTTTCGCCACGGATCCATCCGATGGCGACGCAGGTGCGATCGGTTCGCGTGTTCGTTGCTCCGCGGATGCGGATCCGCCCATCGTCGAGTCTTGCGGGATGTCGCTCCAGGGCTTCGTTTCCTGCCCGGGTGCGCCCGTTCGGCCATGCGCCGCATGGGGTAGGCATCGCCGACCCGGCCGGGCGATAATGCGCGCATGGACACCTGACCCTGTCGCGCCGTCGTGGTTGAAGCCTCGAAAGGTGCGCACCCGCCCACGGGAGCATCGAATGGCCGAGACCATCCGCCACGACAAGACTGCGCGCCAGCTGCGTCTGCTCTCGGACGCGCTCGACAGCGGCCGTCTGGGCCCCGTGAAGCGGCTGGTCAACACGCTGTCCCCGGCCGAGATCGGCAACCTGCTCGAATCCCTCCCGCCCGGCAAACGCGGCGTGGTCTGGGGGCTGGTCGATCCCGAGGACGACGGCGAGGTGCTGGTCCACGTCGGCGAGGACGTGCGCGAAAGTCTGATCGCGGACATGGACCCCGACGAACTGGTCGCGGCGGTCGAGGACCTCGATATCGACGACCTCGCGGATCTGGTCGAGGATCTGCCCGACACGGTGATCGACGAAGTCCTGAAGTCGATGGATCGCGAGAACCGCGAGCGTCTGGAACAGGTGCTCTCCTACGACGAGGACAGCGCCGGTCGCCTGATGAATCCGGACGTGGTGACCGTGCGCGCCGACACCACCGTCGACGTGGTGCTGCGCTATCTGCGCCTGCGCGGCGAACTGCCGGAGCACACCGACCATCTGTACGTCATCAGCCGCCGCCATCAGTATCTGGGCCGGATCGCGCTGCAGTCGCTCTTGACCCGCGACGCCAGCACGCCGATCAACCAACTCATCGACGACGAACAGCCGGCGATCGGCGTGGAGGAATCCGCCGACGAAGTGGCGCGGATGTTCTCCGACCACGACTGGATCAGCGCCCCGGTGGTCGACGACAACAACGTGCTGCTCGGCCGCATCACCATCGACGACGTGGTCGACATCATCCGTTACCAGGCCGAACACCAGGCGCTGGGCGCCGCGGGTCTGGACGAGGAAGAGGATCTGTTCAGCCCGGTGCCGCGCGCGGCCAAGCGCCGCGCGATCTGGCTGGGCATCAATCTCGCGACCGCGTTCCTGGCGTCGTGGGTGATCGGGCGTTTCGAGGCCACCCTGGAGCAGATCGTCGCGCTGGCGGTGCTGATGCCGATCGTCGCCAGCATGGGCGGCGTGGCCGGCACGCAGACGCTGACGCTGATGGTGCGCGGCCTCGCGCTGGGCCAGGTGGCGCACGGCAATCTGCGCGCCCTGCTGAGCAAGGAAGTGCAGGTCGGGCTGCTGAACGGTCTCGCCTGGGCGGTGGTGGTGGGCGTGGTCGCCGGACTCTGGTTCCAGGACCACAAGCTCGGTCTGGTGATCGGCGCGGCGATGACCATCAATCTCGTCGCCGCCGCACTGGCCGGCGTGCTGGTGCCGCTGACGCTCAAGCGCATGAACGTCGATCCGGCGCTGGCCGGCGGCGTGGTGTTGACCACGGTGACCGATGTCGTCGGTTTCCTGAGTTTCCTCGGGCTGGCCACGCTGATCCTGTTGCGTTGACGCTTGTCGTGTCGACCCTTCTCGCGTCGATGCCCGTCGCATCGATGGCGGCAGGCTGCGGCCGGCCGATGTCGCGATGCAGCATGCCTGCCTGCGCGGATGCAATCGTTTTCCGGTTGCCTGCCGTCGGCTGCGGGCGTACATCCGCTGGACGACTCCGGAGCCCCGCATGCGCCAGCCCGCCCTCGCACTGATCTTCGCGTTCGCCGCCGCGCTGTCCGCGGCGACGTGTCCCGCGTCCGCTCAACCGGTCACGCGACCCGCCGCGCCGTCTTCCTCTCCACCCGCCGCGAGCACTGCCGTGGACGCAACCGCTTCCGATTCCGCCGTCGACCCCGGCGACGACCCCCGCTATCGGCCGAAGCCCTACATCACCCTGCGCAATCCGGAGTGGTCGAAGAACGCGGTGCTGTACCAGATCAACACCCGGCAGTTCACGCCCGAGGGGACGTTCCGCGCGGCCGAGCGCGAACTGCCGCGGCTGAAACGGCTCGGCGTCGACATCCTGTGGTTGATGCCCGTGCATCCGATCGGCGAGAAGAACCGCAAGGGCACCTTGGGCAGCCCGTATTCGGTACGCGATTACTACGGCGTCAATCCCGAGTTCGGCACGCTGGAAGACCTGAAGCGTTTCGTCGACGCCGCGCACGCGCAGGGCATGTACGTGATTCTCGATTGGGTGGCCAATCACACCGCCTGGGACAATCCGCTGCTGCAGCAGCATCCGGAGTGGTACGCGCGCGACTGGAAGGGCGATTTCCATCCGACGCCGTGGTGGGACTGGTCGGACATCATCAATCTCGACTACAGCCAGCCCGGCCTGCGCAAATACATGACCGAGGCGATGGCCTACTGGGTGCGCGAAGTCGGCATCGACGGTTATCGCTGCGACGTGGCGGGCTTCGTGCCGGTGGATTTCTGGGACAACCTGCGCAGCGAACTCGACGCGATCAAACCGGTCTTCCTGCTCGCAGAATGGGAATCCCGCGATCTGCACGCGCGCGCCTTCGATGCGACCTATGCCTGGAGCTGGAACGAGGCCATGCACCGGATCGCCAAGGGCCAGGCCGACGTCAACGCGATGTACGTGTACTACTCGTGGAACGAGGCGTTTTTCCCGCGCGGCGGCATGCGCATGACCTTCGTCAGCAACCACGACAAGAACGCCTGGGAAGGCACCGAGTTCGAAGCCTTCGGCGACGCCGTGCAGGCGGCGATGGTGTTGTCCTTCGTGTCCGACGGCATCCCGTTGATCTACAACGGCCAGGAGGCGGGCAACCCGAAGCGTCTCGCGTTCTTCGAGAAGGATCCGATCGCATGGCGGCCTCATCCGAACGGCGATCTCTACGCGAATCTGATCCGGCTGAAAAAGGAACACAGCGCGCTGTGGAACGGGCGTTGGGGCGCGATGATGGTGCACGTGCCCAACGATCGCCTCGCGCAGGTGCTGAGCTTCGTCCGCAAGGACGCCAACGGCAAGGTGTTCGCGGTGTTCAACCTGTCGCCGAAGGCGCAGACCGTGCGCTTCGAACAGACCCTGTTCCATGGCGATTACATCGAGCATTTCCGCCGCGAATCCGCGACACTCGATGCCGCCACCACGATGGAACTGACGCCATGGGAATACCGGGTCTACGTGTCGCGTTGATGCGCGCGTTCGCCGCGCTGTCCGTCGCCATGCTGTCCATCGCCGGATGCGCCGACGTGCGCGATGACGCGCCGGGGGGCGTTTTCGTCGAACGCAGCGTGCGCGTCGACGGTGCGGACCATCGCTACAAGGTGTTCGTGCCGGCGCAGCGCAAGGCCGGCCGCCCGCTGCCGACGATCCTGTTCCTGCACGGCACCGGCGAACGCGGCGACGACGGCGACAAACCCACGCGCGTCGGCGTCGGGCCTTACGTCCGCGCGAATGCCGATACGTTTCCGGGCCTCGTCGTGTTTCCGCAGGCGCCCGAAGGCCGCGACTGGAACGGCGTGGCCGCGGCGATCGCGTTCGCCGCGCTCGATGCCGCCAGCGCCGAGTTCGGCGGCGATCCGGATCGGACCTATCTCACCGGACTGTCGATGGGCGGTTACGGCACCTGGGAGCTCGGGTTGATGGAGCCGCGGCGATTCGCCGCGCTGGTGCCGGTCTGCGGCGGCCTGACCGCGCCGCGCGCCGAACGCGATCTGTTCGTCGGCCCGCTGCGCGGCGAAGCCGACAAGCCGGCCGCGCTGGCGCAGCGGTTGAAACATCTGCCGGTATGGATCTTCCACGGCGCGAAGGACGATGTGGTGCCGCCGCGGGAATCGCGTGCGGTCCATGCCGCATTCAAGGCTGCGGGCGCCGCGGACGTGCGTTACACCGAATTTCCCGAGGCCAATCACAACAGCTGGGACCCGGCGTATGCGCAGACGCCGGAATTGTGGACGTGGCTGTTCGCGCAGCGCCGCAGATGACACCGCGATCCGATCGCGGCCTCAGTCCTTCGATGCTTCCTTTTCCGCGATGGTGCGTGCGCCGGAGATGATCATCCGCACCATCGTGCAGATCTGATCGATCAGTTCGCTGTCGCGTTCCGGCGGCAGATCCATCGCCGACGCGCCCATCGCGAACACCAGCCGGGTGATCGCCTTCGAGACCAGTGCGGGCTCGTGCATGGCCGCGCCGTCGGCGGCCGCCAGGCGCACCAGGTCGGTGCGCAGTTCTTCCTCGAAGAATGTCAGTTCGCGATCGACCGCCTGCTTGTAGGCATCCGAACCGACCGTGCCTTCGCGCAGCAGCACGTGCAGCAGTTTGTCGTCGGCGCGCAGCTGCTCCATGAACGCTTCGATCGAGCTGCGGACGATGCCGCGCCGGGTCGCCACGCGGTCGCGGGCGGCGCCGATGATGTTGCGCAGCGAGCGTCCGGCGACATCGATCAGCGCCACCGTCAGTTCGTCCATGTCGCGGAACTGGCGATAGAAACTGTTGGGAGCGATGCCGGCTTCGCGCGCGACTTCCCGCAGGCTGAGGCTGGAGACGCTGCGGTGGGGGCCGATCAGGCGCAGGGCCGCGGCGAGCAGGTCGTTGCGCGAAATGGAGGTCTTCCGCCCGGAAGGGGTGTCGAGGTCGACGCTGTCGGTGGGAAGCGAAGAGGTCACGGGCGGCGGCATCGGCAAGGGTGGACCCGCATCATAGCCTTGCGGAAAATATACAGTTGTATAGACAAATGTATTCTCGCCTGTATAGTGCGGGGCATGAACGCTGCCCTTCGTCCTGCCGTCCCGCGCCGTCGTCCCCTGCTCGAACGCCTGGGCAGCCGTCTGGTGGCCCCTGCGGTCTTCGATTTCTGGGCGTCGCGATTGCATCCGACCTGGTCGTGGAACCGGCCGCTGGCGCGGATCGTCGGCAGGCAGGCCGCCTCCGGCGACAGCACGACCCTGCTGCTGCAGCCGAACCGTCACTGGGCCGGCTTCCGGCCGGGGCAGCATCTGAACATCGGCGCCGAAATCGACGGCATCCGCATCGTCCGCAGCTACAGCCCGAGCGATGCGCCGCGCGCCGACGGTCGGATCGAGATCACGGTGAAGGCGATCCCCGGCGGCAAGCTCAGCCGGCATCTGTGCCGCGACGCGAAGATCGGCGACGTGCTCGAACTCGGCCCGGCCTTCGGTGACATGACGTTGCCGGAGCCGCCCGAAGGTCGTTGGCTGTTCCTCGCCGCAGGCAGCGGCATCACCCCGTTGATGGCGATGATCCGCGCGCAGGCCATCGCCGGCATGCCGGTCCCGATCGCGCTGATGTACTGGGCGCGCACCCGCGATGAACACTGCTTCGTCGACGAACTGCGCGCGCTGGCCGCGCGATATCCCGATTTCCACCTCGAACTCGTGCTGACGCGGGACGATGCCTCGCCGGACGTCCGGCATGGACGCATCGACGCCGCGCTGCTGTCCACCTGCGTGCCCGATCTGCACCGGCGCCGCGTCTTCGCCTGCGGCCCCGATGGATTCGTGGCCGCCGCGCGCGTGCTGACCGCCGATCGTGCGCTGGCCTTCCGGGCCGAAGCGTTCACGCCGCCGCCGCCGATCGCCGCGGAGGAAGCCGACAGCGGCGATGTCGTCATCACATTGACCCGCAGCGGGCGCACGCTCGACGTACCGCGTGGCGTGTCGCTGCTGACCGCGCTGGAGGCCGCCGGCCTCAAACCTGCGGCCGGCTGCCGCATGGGCATCTGCAACACCTGCGCCTGCGGCAAACGCGCCGGCACCACCCGACACCTGCACACCGGCCAGGTCGAACACGAACCGGTGTCCGCGCTGCGCCTGTGCGTGAACAGCGCCCGCAGCGATCTCACCCTCGAACTCTGACGCCATGACCACGAATCACAATCGCCCGCTGTCCCATGAAGATCTGGAACGCTTCGGCCAGGAGCTCGACGCGGTGCGCGTGCGCACGGTCGCCACGCTCGGCCAGCGCGATGCCGACTACATCCGCGCGGTTTACGCCGCAGTGCGCTGGACCGGCTTCGCCGGCCGCCTGCTGCTGTGGGGCGGTGCGGTCGGCGGCGGTCTGCTCGCGGACTTCTCCCATATCGCGCCGCTGTCGGCGCTGATCGTCGGCACGCTGCTGCTGGGCCTGTCGAAGATCCTCGAGAACATGGAACTCGGCCACAACGTCATCCACGGCCAGTACGACTGGATGCGCGACCCGCATCTGGACGGCAAGACCTACGAGTGGGACATCGCCGGCACCGCCGACAACTGGCGCAAGACCCACAATTATCGCCATCACACCTGGACCAACGTGCGCGGCATGGACGACGACATCGGTTATGGCCTGCTGCGGATCTTCCCGGAACAGCGCTGGAAGCCGTTCTATCTCGCCCAGCCATTCATCGCAGTCGTGTTCGCGCTGCTGTTCGAATGGGGCGTGGCGATCCAGGACCTGCGCATCGGCCGCTGGCTCGCGGGCAAGACCTCGTTCGCGAAGATGCGCGCGCAGTTCCGTCCGGTCGGGCGCAAGATGGCGCGGCAGGTGCTGAAGGACTACGTGTTCTTTCCGCTGCTGGCCGGCCCGTTCTTCCTGCCGGTGTTGCTGGGGAACATCGTCGCCAACGTGCTTCGCAATCTGTGGACCTACACCATCATCTTCTGCGGGCATTTCACCGCCGACGCGGAAACCTTCCCGAAGGAATCGGTGATCGGCGAATCGCGCGGCCATTGGTATCTGCGCCAGTTGCGCGGCTCGTCCAACCTCACCGGCGGCCGTCTGATGAATCTGTTGTCCGGCAATCTCAGCCACCAGATCGAACATCACTTCTATCCCGACGTGCCCGCGAACCGTTACGCGGCCATGGCGGTCGAAGTGCGCGAAATCTGCGCGCGCTACGGCCAGCACTACAACACCGGCTCGCTGCCGAAGCAGTTCGGCGAAGTGATCTGGCGCATCCTGCGCCATGCCTTTCCCAGCCGGCCGCGGACGCGCCGCGGCCTCGCGCTGGAACCGGCCGCCGGTTGATCTGCAGGCACCGGTTGTCCGCGACCGCCGCGGCTGCTAGCGTCGCGCGATCGACGGGAGGGGCGGACGATGGCGGATGCGAACACATGGGTGGCACGGCTGCGCTGGGTCGCGCTCGCGATCACGATCATGACGATCCTCGGCGCCCTCGTGGCGATACGGTATCCCGGCGCCCTGCGCTGGGCCGAAGCGATCGAACGCGGGTTCCTGTTCGCGGTGCTCGCGATCCTCTCGGTGATGGTGCTCGGATTGCTGCTGCACTTCTTCGGCAGCCTGCGCCGGCCCGCGGTGCCTGCGGACGCGGGCGAGGTGGTGCTGGAATTGCGGAACTCGCGTGCGGGCAGCGTCGTGCTGGTCGTCGTGCTGCTGATTTTCGCGGCGATCGTCGCCTATGCGCTTGATCTGCAGGCGCAGCCGGGCGATGCCTTCGATCCGCCCGCGCAACCGCCGACGCTGGAATGGCGGGCGGTGGTCGGTTTCTTCACGGTCGTCTGGGCATTTCTGCTGGTGGCCTTTACGGTGCGCGCGGTGCGCAATCCGCCGTGGTTCGTGCTGACCCGCAAGGGATTCGTGTATCAGCCGGGCGATACGTCGCCCGGGCTGATCCGCTGGGAGGACGTGGTCGACATCAAGGAAGATCGGGTCGTGTCCACCGGCGGCAATGGCGCGGCGGCCCCGCGCGCCGTACTCGTCGTGGTGTTGCGCGATGGCGAGCGTTACGTCGCCCGCTACAACCCCATTCTCGCGGCCGTGGTACGTTTCGCGGGGGGCGTGCTGCGGGCGCAGACCGGAGGACGCGGCGACGTCTATCTCGATCCGGTCGACTTCGGCGCGCGCTACGAGGAGATCAAGACGCTCATGATCGAACACGCGACCCGCGTGCGCTGAATCCCGCGCACGGTCGGCGCATCAAGCGAGCAGCGTCTCCAGCACCGCCATCCGCACCGCCACACCGTTCGCGACCTGACGCAGGATCAGCGAGCGCGGGCCGTCGGCGACGGCGTCGTCGATCTCCACGCCGCGGTTCATCGGTCCCGGATGCATCACCACCGCATCGGGCGCGGCGCGTGTCAGGCGCGCTTCGGTCAGGCCGTAATCGCGGTGATAGTCCTCCAGCGATGTCACCAGACCCTGGGTCATCCGTTCGCGCTGCAGGCGCAGCATCATCAGCACGTCGACGCCGTCCAGCGCTTCGTCGAAATCGTGCGTCACCGTGCAGCCGTGCAGCATGCCGCCGCTGTCGTCCACCGGGGGCAGCAGCGAGGCGGGGCCGCAGACGCGGATGTCCGCTGCGCCGAGCGTGCGCAGCGCGTGCAGGTCGGAGCGCGCGACCCGCGAATGCAGCACGTCGCCGACGATCGCGACCTTCAGCCGCGAAAAGTCTTCGCCCTTGGCCTGGCGCAGGGTCAGCATGTCGAGCAGGCCCTGAGTCGGGTGCGCGCTGCGGCCGTCGCCGGCATTGACGATGCGGGTGCCGGGATCGACGTGGCGCGCGAGTTCGTTGAGCACGCCGTCCTCGTGATGGCGAATGACGAAGCCGCGCACGCCCATCGCCTCGATGTTCTTCAGCGTGTCGCGCGCGGTCTCGCCCTTGGTGGTGGACGAGGTGGCGGCGTCGAAGTTCAGCACGTCCGCGCCCAGCCGCTGCGCCGCGCGCTGGAAACTCAGGCGCGTGCGCGTGGACGGTTCGAAGAACAGGGTGCAGACCGCGACGCCGCGGAGCGCGTTCGCCGCGATCTTGTCCGGCGTGGCGTCGCTGTCGATGAAGGCCTGCGCGCGGTCGAGCAGCCGCGACAACGTCACCCGGCTCATGCCGTCCAGCGTGAGCAGATGATGCAGCACGCCCTCGGGGTCGGTCTGCAGTTCGGATTTGTAGCCGAGCGTGTTCGGGAACAGCGTCATGGGCGCCTCACTCCTCAAGCAGGATGTCATCAAGCAGGATGGCGTCGTGCGGCGCGGCCAGCCAGCGTTCGACGATCACCGCCGCGGCCACCGCGTCCAGCAATTCGGCGTCGCGACGTTTGCGTCTGCCGTCGGCGCGATCGGCGGCGAAGCGCTGCGCGGCCTCCTGCGAACTGTTGCGTTCGTCCATCATCGCGACCGGCAATCCGAAGCGCGCGCGCAGTGCCTGCGCGAACGCGCGGGCGCGGGCGCGGATCGGCTGGTCGCCGCCGTCCAGGGTCATCGGGTCGCCGACGATGAAGCCCGCCGGGCGCCATTCGCGATGCAGCTTCTCGACCGCCTTCCAGTCGATCTGGTCGTCGTGTACGTCGACCACCGCCAGCGCGCGCGCGCCGAGCCCGAAACCGGTGCCGACCGCGACCCCGATCCGGCGCGCGCCGACGTCGAAACCGAGCACCGTGCCGTCGTGCGGAACGCTCATCCGGCGCGCTCCGTGTGGTCGCCCGGACGCGCATCGCCGAACACGAACGGCAGCAGGCGCGCGATGTTGCGGGCATCGTCGATGCCGCGGTGGTGGGTGCCGGAGAACGCCAGCCCGACACTCGCGACCGCCTCGGCCAGACCGTATTTTTTTTTCAGACGCCGACGCTCGGAGAACAGACGTTTGACGTTGCGATGCGGTGCCGAAACCGGATTCGCGATCCGGTGGAAATCGCAGTCCCGCTGCAGTTGGTTGCGGTCGTAATCGCCCCAGGAGCAGAACGCGGCATCGCGATGGCGGCCCAGCCACGATTCGAACGCGGCGACGCAGTCGGGAAACGTCGGCGCGGCGTCCACGTCCGCCTGCCGGATCGAGGTCAGCTGCGTGCAGAAGCCGGTGAGCCGCGGATGCCGCAGCGGGCGCACGAAGCTCTGGAATTCGTCGACGATGCGGAAATCGCCGGCATCGACCATCACCGCGCCGAATTCGATGATTTCCATCGCGTCGCGGGGAACGGTGCCCCGGTCGCAGCAGGTCGCTTCGAAATCGATGACCAGGTAATGCGCGAACGCGGGGCCGGACACCGGCTCAGGCATGACCGCTGTAATCCATGACCCGATTGAGATCGACCCCGATCCGACCCGCCGCGGCATGCCAGCGCGCGTCCAGCGGCAGCGAGAACAGCAGTTCGGGGTCGCTGTCGGCGGTGAGCCAGGTGTTCTCCGACAGTTCCTGTTCGAGCTGTCCCGCGCCCCAGCCGGCGCAACCGAGAACCACGGTGGACTGGGTGGGCCCGTCGCCGCGGGCGAGCGCTTCGAGCACGTCGCGCGAGGTGGTGACGTACAGGCCGTCGGCGATCTGCAGGGTCGAATCCCAGCGCGCCTTGCCGTCGTGCAGCACGAAGCCGCGCTCGGGATGCACCGGGCCGCCGGCGAGCACGCGGCGTTCGAGCAGGTGCGGGTCGCCACCGGCGATGCCCATCTGTTCGAGCACGTCGCCGAGGGTGTATTCGGAGGGACGATTGACCACCAGACCCATCGCGCCGTCGGCGTCGTGCTGGCAGATCAGCGCCACCGCGCGGGAAAAGTTGGGGTCCGCCAAGGACGGCAGCGCGATCAGCAGCTGATTGGCGAGGGGCGTGGGCTCGGGCAGCATGGGCCCATTGTAAGGCCATGCGTCCACAACCCCCACCCCGACCCTCCCCCGCACGCGGGGGAGGGAGATCGGCGCGAAGCGCCGACGGGAGGGGGCGGGTTCGGCGCGCAGCGCCGATGGAGGGGAGCGCTCGGCGCGAAGCGCCGATGGGAGTGCGTGGCTCAGGCCGCGAACGCGACGCCGGTCTTCTCGCGCAGTTCGTCGATGCCGACGCCCGGCGCGGCTTCGACCAGCGCAAGGCCGTCCGCAGTCACGTCGAAGACCGCAAGTTCGGTGATGATGCGGTCGACCACGCCCACGCCGGTCAGCGGCAGGGTGCATTCGGGCAGGATCTTGTGCTCGCCGTTCTTCGCGGTGTGTTCCATCAGCACCACCACGCGTTTGACGCCGGCCACCAGATCCATCGCGCCGCCCATGCCCTTGACCATCTTGCCGGGCACCATCCAGTTCGCGAGGTCGCCCTTGTGGGTCACCTGCATGGCGCCGAGGATGGCCAGATCGATGTGGCCGCCGCGGATCATCGCGAACGAATCGTGGCTGCCGAAATAGCTGGCGCCCGAGCGCGCGGTCACGGTCTGCTTGCCGGCGTTGATGAGGTCGGCGTCGACTTCGTCCTCGGTCGGGAACGGGCCGATGCCGAGCAGGCCGTTCTCGCTCTGCAGCCACACGTCCACGCCGTCGGGGATGAAGTTGGCGACGAGCGTCGGCAGGCCGATGCCGAGGTTGACGTAGGCGCCGTCGCTGAGTTCCTGCGCGGCGCGCTGGGCCATCTGGTCGCGGGTCCAGGCCATCAGTTGTTTCCTCCGGCATGCGCGCGCACGGTGCGCTGTTCGATGCGTTTCTCGGGCGTCGCGTTGACGACGATGCGGTCGACATAGATGCCGGGCAGATGGACCTGATCGGGATCGATCGCGCCGATCTCCACCAGTTCCTCCACTTCGACCACGCAGACCTTGCCGGCCATGGCGCAGGCGGGATTGAAGTTGCGCGCGGTCTTGCGGAACACGAGGTTGCCGGCCTTGTCGGCCTTCCACGCCTTCACCAGCGAGACGTCGGCGCGCAGCGCGGTTTCCATCACGTACCAGTGACCGTCGAACTGGCGGGTTTCCTTGCCCTCGGCGACCACCGTGCCGTAGCCGGTGCGCACGTAGAACGCCGGGATGCCGGCGCCGCCGGCGCGCAGGCGCTCGGCCAGCGTGCCCTGCGGATTGAATTCGAGTTCGAGTTCGCCGGAGAGGAACTGGCGTTCGAATTCCTTGTTCTCGCCGACGTAGGACGAAATCATCTTCCGGATCTGCCGCGTGGTCAGCAGCATGCCCAGGCCGAAGCCGTCGACGCCCGCGTTGTTGGAGATCGCGGTGAGGTCCTTGACCCCGGAATCGCGCAGCGCGGCGATCAGGGCTTCGGGGATGCCGCAGAGGCCGAAGCCCCCGACCGCAAGGGTCTGGCCGTCGGCGACGACGCCTTGCAGCGCGGAGGCTGCATCCGGGTAGATCTTGTGGTTGCTCATGCCGACACCGTGCGTTGCATGCGGGGGATTCCTGGGCAGACGGGCGATCCGTGGAGCGCGCAAGTTTACCGGCTGCGGACGACCGGGCACACCGTACTTTGGGGCATGTCGGCCCGGTAGACTGGGCCGATGACCCGCATCGCCTTCGCCACCGCCATCGCTTCCGCCGCGCTCGACGACGACATGCCGCCGCTGCTCGCCGCCTGCGACCGCGCCGGGCTCGCGGCCGAGGTCCGCGCCTGGGACGACGCCACCGTGTCCTGGGCCCGCTACGACGCGGTGGTGCTGCGCTCGCCCTGGGATTACGTCGAGCGGCTGCCGGCGTTCTTGGCCTGGTGCGCGCGGGTCGATCGCGACAGCCGGTTGCTGAATCCGTTGCCGGTGCTGCGCTGGAATACCGACAAACATTATCTTGCCGATCTGGACGCCGCGGGCGTACCGGTGGTGCCCACCCGTTTCGTCGAACCCGACGCCGAGCCGCTGCCGGCGCTGGACGCGTTCTTCGCCGCGTTTCCTGATGCCGCCGAAGTGGTGGTGAAGCCCGCGATCAGCGCAGGCTCCCGCGATACCCAGCGTTACCGGCGCGCGCAGAGTTTCGCCGCCGCGAATCATCTCGGCGCGCTGCTCGACGCCGGCCGCAGCGCGATGCTGCAGCCGTATCTCGACGCCGTGGATACCCGCGGCGAAACCGCGCTGCTGTATTTCGACGGATCCTTCAGCCATGCGATCCGCAAGGCCGCGCTGCTGCGCCCCGACGAGGCCGGGCTCGATCACACCGGACTGCCGGACGCGATCGCGCCGCGTGCGCCCGAAGCCGACGAATTGCAGGTGGGCGATGCGGTGCTCGCCGCGCTGCGCGTGCGCGACGCCATGCCGCCGCTCTACGCCCGCGTCGATCTGATCCGCGATGGCGCCGGTGCGCCGCGACTGCTGGAGCTCGAACTCACCGAGCCTTCGTTGTTCTTCGATCAGGCGCCCGGCGCGGCCGATCGTTTCGTGGCCGCGCTGACGCGGCGAGTGCGCGGCTGAGGGCGAAGCGCGACGGGGCGATCGGGTACCATGCCCGCCTTCTCGTCCCGCCACCGGGAATACCGCCATGAACGCCGCCATGAACGCCGCCCTGCAGCGTCACGATCACGATGCGCGGGTCGATTTCGTGGTCGAACTGGCCGGTCGCCTGCATGCCTACGGCACCACCGCGCATCGCCTGGAAGGTGCGGTGATGGCGGTCGCGGCGAAGCTGGGGCTGGAATGCGGTGCGTGGTCGAACCCGACCGGCATGATCCTGTCCTTCGGCGAAGCCGGCGGTGGCCCGCGCGACATCGTGCGCGTGGTCCGCCTCTCGCCCGGCGAGACCGATCTCTACAAGCTCTGCGAATCCGACCGCATCGCCGAGGCGGTGATGTCCGGCGAACTGGATCTCGATGCCGGCCACGCTGCGTTGTGCGCGCTCGATCGGCCCGGGCGCTGGCGCGGTCAGGCCATCGCGATCCTGGCCTTCGGATTGTCCGCCGCCGCGGTCGCCGGGCTGTGGCGTCTGCCGTGGCTGGACATCGCCACCGCCGGCACGATCGGCCTGCTGATCGGCGTGCTGGACTGGGCCACGCGCGACCGGCCGCGATTGAAGGAAGCCAGCGATGCCATCGCGGCGATGGTCGCCGGTACGATCGCGGTCCTCGTGGCCAGCCTCGTCGGCCCGCTGAATCTCAACACGGTCATTATTTCGTCGCTGATCGTGCTGATGCCCGGCATGTCGCTGACCAACGCGGTCAACGAGCTGACCAACCAGAATCTCGTGTCCGGCACCGCGCGTTTCGCCGGCGCGATGAGCACGATCCTCAAGCTGGTGATCGGCGTGGTGGTCGCGCTGACCGCCGCGGGCATGCTCGGCATGGACCCGCAGATCCGCGCGCTGCGCCCGCAGCCGCATTGGGTGGAAGGGCTCGCGCTGCTGCTCGGTACTTATGCCTTCGCCGTGCTGTTCCGCGCCGGCCGCCGCGATTTTCCGCTGGTGATGCTGTCGGCGGCGACCGGATATCTGATCTCGCGATTCGTCGGCGCCGAATGGGACAGCACCATCGGCGTGTTCGTGGCCGCGCTGGCGATGACCGCCGCCGGCAACGCCTACGCGCGCTGGTTCAATCGCCCCGGCGCGCTGGTGCGGCTGCCCGGCATCATCATGCTGGTGCCCGGCAGCGCCAGCATGCGCGGGCTGCTCGCGGTGGTGCAGGGGCAGAGCATGGAAGCGGGGCAGGCGGCGATGCTGGCCGCATTGAACGTGCTGCTGGCGCTGATCGCCGGTCTGCTGTTCGGCAATCTGTTGATTCCGACGCGACGGAATCTCTGAGTCGCGTTGTCCATCGCCAAGCCGAAGGCTGCTCGACGGATATGTCACCGAAGATCCTGCAGGAGCGCCGGAAGGCGCGACAGGCTGCGGTAAGCCTCTCATCGACCTGTCGCGCCTTCCGGCGCTCCTACAGGGAGTGGTTCCGACTTCATCCGTGGCCACTGAAAAGCGTGCGGTCTTTTCTGCTGATCGTTCTGCGATGTCCATGTGCAGAAACAAAAAACGCCGGCGATGAGCCGGCGTTTTCGGTATCGGACGATGCGCGCCTGCGCGCGGCCCGACTTACTTCTTGATCAGGAACTCTTCGACTTTCCTGCCTTTCTTGACCTGCGCGGCGAGCCACAGCGGCTGCTTGCCGCGACCGCTCCAGGTCTCTTTCGCATTCGCGGGGTTGCGATATTTCGGCGCGACTTTCTTCGTCGCTTTCTTCGCGCCCTTCTTGGCGGCCTTCTTGGCCGGCGCCGCTTTCGCGGATTTGCCGCCGAACAGCTCGGCGACGGTATAACCCTCGGCCTTGGCCAGGGCGATCACTTTCTTGCGCACGCCGGCGATGGGCTTGCGCTTGTTCAGCGCGGTCTGCTGCTTCTTGATGTCGGTCGCCAGACGCTTCAGTTCCTGCGCGGAAAGACCTTTCAGATCGATTGCCATGTGTACTCCGTGGAACGGGGGAAATGCCCGCGCGCGTCGGCGCGGAACCGCCGATGATAGTGCAATCCGCGGTGCGATGTGATATCGCGCCCCGGAAACGGCGAGGCCACGGGTCGTCCGCGGCCTCGGGAAAAGCCTGATTCGCAGACCTGGTCGCGCGATCAGCGGCCGGTCAGACGCTGCAGCAATGCGTCGCGGTCCAGCGATTCGGCCTCGCTGGCGCGGCGCGCGCGATATTCGAACGTGCCGGCGGCGAGACCGCGTTCGGATACCACCACGCGATGCGGAATGCCGATCAGTTCGATGTCGGCGAACATCGCGCCCGGACGCAGGCCGCGGTCGTCGAGCGCGGTTTCGACGCCGGCGGCGTTGAGTTCGTCGTACAGCGCCTGCGCGGCCGCAGCCACGCCCGCGTCGTTCTTCGGATTGATCACGCACACCGCGACCTGCCAAGGCGCCATCGCGTCCGGCCAGACGATGCCGGCATCGTCGTGATTCTGTTCGATCGCGGCGGCCACGATCCGGCTCACGCCGATGCCGTAACAGCCCATCGCCGGCGTCGCGGTCTTGCCGTTCGCATCGAGCACGGTGCACTTCATCGCTTCGGAATATTTGCGGCCCAGCGCGAAGACGTGGCCGACTTCGATACCGCGGGCGATGCCCAGCGTGCCCTGGCCATCGGGCGAGGGATCGCCGGCGACGACGTTGCGGATGTCGGCGACGTCATCGGCTTCGGGCAGATCGCGGCCCCAGTTCACGCCGGCGATGTGGAAACCGGGCTCGTTCGCGCCGACCACGAAATCGTGCATCGCGGCGACGCAGCGGTCGGCGATCACGCGGATGGTTTTTTTCGGCACGACGGGGCCGAGGAAACCGGGCTCGCTGCCGAGATGTTCGAGAATCTCCGCTTCGGTGGCGAGGCGATACTCGGCGAGGCCCGGCAGTTTCGCCAGCTTGATCTCGTTGACCACGTGATCGCCGCGCACCAGCGCCAGCACGAACTGCGACGCGCCTTCGGCGTCGACGCCCATCAGCGCGACCGATTTCACCGTGCGCTGCAGCGGAATGCCCAGCAGCGCGGCGACGTCTTCGCAGGTCTTCTGCGTCGGCGTGTCGACCTTGCGCATCGCTTCGCTCGCCGCCGCGCGTTCGCCCGGCGACACCGCTTCGGCCAGCTCGACGTTCGCCGCATAATCCGAACCGTCGGAGAAGGCGATCGCGTCTTCGCCGGAATCGGCCAGCACGTGGAATTCGTGCGAGGCGCTGCCGCCGATCGCGCCGGTGTCGGCGAA
>CAMLLG010000029.1 GCA_946480825.1 uncultured Lysobacteraceae bacterium | reverse complement strand
TCGGCATCGATCTGGTCGCGATGTGCGTCAACGACGTGCTGGTGCAGGGCGCCGAGCCGCTGTTTTTCCTCGACTATTTCGCCACCGGCAAGCTCGACGTGGAGACCACGGTCGCGGTGGTCGGCGGCATCGCCCGCGGCTGCGAACTGTCCGGCTGCGCGCTGATCGGCGGCGAAACCGCGGAAATGCCCGACATGTATCCGCCGGGCGAATACGACCTCGCCGGCTTCTGCGTCGCGGGCGTGGAAAAATCCAAGATCCTCGACGGCGCGAAGGTGCGCGCGGGCGACGCGCTGATCGGCATCGCCTCCAGCGGCCCGCATTCGAACGGGTATTCGCTGATCCGCCGCATCTACGACCGCGCCGGCCGACCCGCCGATCTCGACCTCGGCGACGGCACGACGCTGGTCGACGCGCTGATGGCGCCGACCCGGCTGTACGTGAAGCCCATCCTGGAACTGCTCGCCGGCGCGCACGGCGGCGATGTGCATGCGATGGCGCACATCACCGGCGGCGGCCTGACCGAGAACATCATCCGCGTGGTGCCCGACGGCCTCGGCCTGGACATCGATGCGTCGTCGTGGCCGTTGCCGCCGGTGTTCGCCTGGCTGCAGCGCGAAGGCAACGTACCGCGCGAAGACATGTGGCGGACCTTCAACTGCGGCATCGGTTTCGTGCTGATCGTGCCGCAGGCTGCGACCGCGGCGATCGCCGCGGAACTCGAACGCTTCGACCTGGCGCACTGGCGGATCGGCGAAGTCGTCGCCGCCGGCGACGGCGAGCGCGTGCGGATCGGCTGAGTCGCGGAAGTGGCCGGCCGCAAACGCGCAGCGCTGCTGTTCGCGCTTGCGGTCTTCGCGATCACCTGGATCGCACCGCGCTGGCCGCTGGAACAGGCGCTGCACGGCTCGCTGACCGTCGTCGGCCTGATCTGGCTGGTGGCCCATGATCGCCGCTGGCCGATGCGGACCTTCGATTTCGCCGCGATCTGCCTGTTCATCGCCGTGCACTGCATCGCGGCGCGCTGGTTGTATTCCAACGTGCCCTACGACCGCTGGTTGATCGAACTGTTCGGCTGGTCGCCGCAGGCGGCGTTCGGATGGGAACGCAATCATTTCGACCGCTTCATCCATCTGCTCTACGGCCTGTGCTTCGCCCCTGCACTGGCCGCGCATGCGCGCCAACGCTGGCCAGTCGGCATCGGCCAGGGATTCGCCCTGGCCATCCTCGCGATCATGGCGTCCGGCCTGGTCTACGAATGGCTGGAATGGGCGATCGCGCTGCTGCTGTCGCCCGAAGCCGCCGAAGCCTACAACGGCCAGCAGGGCGACCCGTGGGACGCGCACATGGACATGCTGCTGGCCACGCTGGGCGCCGGGCTATCATGGCCATGGCTCGATCGCCGTCCTCTCCGGAACGCACTGCCGCCATGAACGCGCCCATGCCCCCAACCTCCGCGCCTGCCGCGCCGAGCGTCGACACCACCGCGCAGGATCTCGAACACCTGCGGCTGCTGTCGATCTTCCATTACATCGTCGCCGCCATCACCGCGGTGTTCTCGCTGTTGCCGGTGCTCCATCTGGTGATCGGAATCGCGATGGTCAGCGGGAAAATCGAAGCCAGCGAACCCGATGCCGCCATCGCCGGCTGGTTCTTCATCGGCTTCGCCGCGGTGTTCATCGCGCTGGGCCTGACCTTCGCGGGCTTCATCGCCTATGCCGGGCGCTGCCTGCGCCAGCGTCGCCGGCACATGCTGTGTCTGGTGGTGGGCGCGCTGGAATGCATGATGATGCCCTTCGGCACCGTGCTCGGCGTGTTCACCCTGATCGCGCTGACCAAGCCGTCCGTGAAAGCGCTGTTCGCGGACGCCTGAGGTGTCGATATTCGGCATCGCCGTGCTCGCCTCGGGCGCCGGCACCAACCTGCAGGCGCTGCTCGACGCGGTCGCCGCCGGCACGCTTCCCGCCAGAGTCGTCGCGGTCTTTTCCGACAAGCCGCGATGCACGGCGCTGCACCGCGCGCGCGACGCCGGCATTCCCGCCATCGCCCGCTCGCCGAAGGACTTCGCGAGCCGCGAAGCCTTCGACGCTGCGTTCTTCGCCGATGTCGACGCGGCGCGCGCCGACCTGATCGTGTGCGCCGGCTACATGCGCCTGATCTCGGCCGCGGAAGCGGACGCGCGCCGCGATCGCATGATCAATCTGCATCCGTCGCTGCTGCCCGCGTTCAAGGGCCTGCATACCCATCGCCAGGCGCTGGACGCAGGCGCGCGCGAGCACGGCGCCAGTGTGCACGCGGTCACCGCCGATCTCGACGGCGGCCCGGTGATCGCCCAGGCGCGGGTGCCGGTGCTGGCCGGCGACGACGAAACCGCGCTCGCCGTCCGCGTCCGCGAAGTGGAGCATCCGCTGCTGGTCGAAACCGTCCGGCTGCTGGCCGAAGGCCGACTGCGCCTGCACGACAGTGGCGTTTTCCTGAACGGGACGCCCCTGGCCGCCCCGCTTCAGCTCGGAGCCAACCGGCGGCTTGCATGATCCCGACCGTCATGCGCCCACTCGCCGCCCTCGCCTTCGCATTGTTCTGCGCCCTGTCTCCCGCAGGCGCGCAGACGCCGTCGCCCATGGACACCGACATCGCACCGAGGCCGGCAACAGCGCCCCTGGAACCCTTCGTCGCCCGCTACGAAGCCCGTTACCACGCCAAGCCCGCCGGCGACGCCACGTTGAGACTCGTGCGTCTGCAACCGCCGCAGTGGCGGGTGGATCTCGGCATCGAAGGCCGCAAGGGCATGGCCGGCGTCCTCGGCCTCAATGTGCAGCAGAGCACCGTGTTCGACGCGCTCGACGACCGGGGCTATCGCCCGCTGAGCCAGAGCACCGTGCGCAAGGGCCTGCTGCTGGGCCGCACGTCCACCGGCATCTACGATTGGACCCGAGCCAGCGCCCAGTGGCGCGGCGATCTCAAACCGCGTCATCGCGCACCGGTGGCGCTGCAGGCCGGCGACATGAGCGGCCTGCTGATCAATCTCGCGATCGTGCGCGACGCGCGTCCCGACGCGCTTCTGCGCTATCGTTTCGTCGAAGGCGGCCGTGTCCGCGAACACATCTACCGCGCCGCGACCGCGCCGGAAACCGTCGAGGTCGGCGAATTGAGTTATTCCGCGCTGCGCGTCGCGCGCACCAACGGCGGCAACGACGACACTATCGTCTGGGTCGCCGAAGGCGTACCGACCCCGGTCCGCATCCTGCAGCGCGAGGATGGCGAGGACGCCGTCGATCTGCGTTTGATCGGATACGAATGATGCGTCACGCATGCACCGCGACCGGCGCCCGCCGGCCACACCTTCGAGGAACTGCCATGATGTCCGCCCGTCTCACGTCTTCCGCCCGCGGCCTGCTGATCGCCGCGACGCTCGCCGCATCGGCGATCGCGCTGCCGGCGCACGCGCTGGAGCCGTTCGCGGCCGATTACGAGGCAAGTTACATGGGTCTGTCCGCCAAGGGCCGCATGACCGTCGAACCGCAGGGCGGCGATCAATGGAAATACACGCTGAAGGTCAGCAACCAGGTCGCGCAGCTCACGCAGGTGACCGTGTTCGAGGATCGCGACGGCCAGTGGCGTCCGCTCAGCGGCACCGACGCGTCGCTGCTGTTGGTGAAGAAGATCCGTCGCAGCGCGGTGTACGACTGGGCCGCGGGCGTCGCGCGCTGGACCGGAGACGTGAAACCCGAACGCGCCGGCCCCGTACCGCTGCAGTCGGGCGATGTCGACGGTCTGTTGCTGAACCTGGCGCTTGTGCGCGACGCGCTTGCCGGCAAGCCGCTGCGCTACCGCATGGTCGACGAAGGTCGCGTCAAACCGATGCAATTCACCGTCGCCGGCAAGGAATCCATCACCATCGCCGGCAAGCCGCAGCAGGCCACCAAACTCGTCAGCAGCCACGGCAACAAGCAGATGCTCGTGTGGGTGGTCGAAGGGCTGGCGCTGCCGGCGCGCATCCTGCAGCGCAAGGACGGCAAGGACGATATCGATCTGCGCATCGCTTCGATGCGCTGATCGCAGGCGAGGGCCAGCATCGATCAATCCGCCCCGGTAAAGCGGGCTTCAGCCCGCCGGAGCATTGCGCGGAAAGCAGCGGGCGGAAGCCCGCTCTACCGGTCGGAAATCAGTCGATCCGCTTGATCTTCGCGCCCAGCGCCGACAGCTTGGCCTCGATGCGCTCGTAGCCGCGGTCGAGGTGGTAGATGCGGTCGATGATGGTATCGCCGTCGGCGACGAGACCGGCCAGGATCAGCGATGCCGAAGCGCGCAGATCGGTCGCCATGACCGGCGCACCGCTGAGCTGCGGCTGGCCGCGCACGATCGCGGTGTGACCTTCGATGCGGATGTCGGCGCCGAGACGGTGCAGTTCCTGCACGTGCATGAAGCGGTTTTCGAAGATGGTCTCGGTGATCACCGCAACGCCGTCGGCGACGCAGTTCAGCGCCATGAACTGCGCCTGCATGTCGGTCGGGAAGCCCGGGTGCGGCGCGGTGCTGATGTTCACCGCCTTCGGCCGCTTGCCGCGCATGTCGAGGGTGATGCTGTCGGCATCGACCGAGATGTCGGCGCCGGCCTCGGTGAGCTTGTCGATCACCGCGTCGAGGGTTTCCGGGCGCGCGCTGCGGGCGACGATGCGGCCACCGGTCATCGCCGCGGCGACCAGGAACGTACCGGTCTCGATGCGATCGGCGACCACGTCGTGACGACCGCCGTGCAGACGCTCGACGCCGTGCACGGTAATGCGGTTGCTGCCGGCGCCTTCGATCTTCGCGCCCATCGCGATCAGGCAGTCGGCCAGGTCGACGATCTCCGGCTCCATCGCCGCGTTCTCGAGCACGCTGACGCCGTCGGCCAGCGCCGCGGCCATCAGCACGTTCTCGGTCGCGCCGACGCTGACCATGTCGAACACGACACGGCCGCCCTTCAGGCGCTCGGCCTTCGCCTTGATGAAACCGTGTTCGACCGAAACCTCGGCGCCGAGCGCCTGCATGCCCTTGATGTGCTGATCGACCGGACGCGAGCCGATCGCGCAGCCGCCCGGCAGCGACACCTCGGCCGCGCCGTAACGCGCGAGCAGCGGGCCGAGCACCAGTACCGAAGCGCGCATGGTTTTCACCAGTTCGTACGGCGCGACGTGGCTGTTGACGCTGCGCGCATCGACGCGCACGTGACCGTTCTGGCGATCGTGCTCGACCTCGGCGCCGAGTTCGCGCAACAGCTTGATCGTGGTCACCACGTCGTGCAGATGCGGCACGTTGCCGATGTCCACCGGGCCGTCGGCGAGCAGGGTCGCGCACAAGATCGGCAATACCGCGTTCTTCGCGCCGGAGATACGGACTTCGCCTTCGAGCGGCATGCCGCCGGTGACTACGATTTTCTGCATGAGGAGTCGTCGTGGGATCTTGGAATGGTGAGGGAACGGAAACGCGCGCGACCCGGCTGTGCCGGGCCGCGCCGGGCTTGCATGCGGACTTACATCCGGGCTTCGTCGGGCGTCAGCGTCTTCAGCGCCAGCGCATGGATCGCGCCGCCCATGAGGTCGCCCAGAGTGGCGTAGACCATCCGGTGGCGGGCCAGGGGCAACTTGCCCTGGAAGTCCGCGCAGACCACCACGGCCTCGAAATGCACACCATCGTCGCCGTGGACATGGGCCTGGGCACCGGGAAGGCCCTGTTCGATCAGCTGTCGGATGGTGTCGGGAGTCATGTCGGGGTCGTGCAGGAGGGGAATGGGCGGGCGGAACCGGGATGTCCGCATTCATCGCCGGTGCGGGCAAAGCTGAATGCGGGTGCGTAGAATTGGCCGACTAGCGTAACGGAAAGCCGTCGGCTCCCCAATGGCGAACGCCACTCTGCATCCATCCACGCCGGCTTCCGGCGACCTCGCGGACACCGCACTGGCCGACAGCGGCCGGCGGGTGTTCGAGATCGAGCGCGAGGGCCTGGCCGCGGTCGCCGCGCGCATCGATGGCGATTTCGTCGCCGCCTGCCGGGCCATGTTGGCCTGCGCCGGTCGGGTGGTCTGCATGGGGATGGGCAAGTCCGGCCATGTCGCCCGCAAGATCGCGGCCACCCTCGCCTCCACCGGCACCCCCGCGTTCTACGTTCATCCGGGCGAGGCCGGCCACGGCGACCTGGGCATGATCACCGACCGCGACGTGGTCCTGGCCCTGTCCTATTCGGGCGAATCCGACGAAATCCTGACCCTGCTGCCGGTGCTCAAGCGCCAGGGCAACCTGCTGATCGCGATGACCGGCCGCGCCCAGTCGACGATGGCGCGCGAGGCCGATCTCCACCTCGACGTCAGCGTGCCCGCCGAGGCCTGCCCGTTGGCGCTCGCACCGACCGCCAGCACCACCGCCTCGCTGGCGATGGGCGACGCGCTGGCGGTGGCGCTGCTCGAAGCCCGCGGCTTCACCTCCGACGATTTCGCGCGCTCGCACCCCGCCGGGGCGCTCGGCCGGCGGCTGCTGCTGCACATCGCCGACGTCATGCATGCGGGAGACGACATCCCGCGGGTCGCCGCCGACGCCACGCTCGGCGACGCGCTGCTGGAAATGAGCCGCAAGCGTCTGGGCATGACCGCCGTGGTCGATGCCGACGATCGCCTGCTCGGGCTGTACACCGACGGCGATCTGCGCCGCTCGCTGGCCGATCCCGCCACCGACGTGCGCGACACCCGCATCGACAAGGTCATGACCCGCA
Organism: uncultured Lysobacteraceae bacterium; assembly: GCA_946480825.1. The sequence goes on along the minus strand of CAMLLG010000029.1, from coordinate 41,330 downwards.
CGCCGGTCACGATCGACGCCGATGCGCTCGCCGCCGAGGCCGCGCAACTGATGGAAACGCACAAGATCAACGCACTGCTGGTGATCGACGGCGAACGCCGCGTGGTCGGCGCGCTGAACATCCACGATCTGCTGCGGGCGCGGGTCGTCTGATGACGTCGTCGGCCGGAGCCGCCCCGCCTGGCGGGATCGTCGCGCACGACGCCGACCTGCGCGCCCGCGCGGCCGGGATCCGCCTCGCCTGTTTCGACGTGGACGGCACCCTCACCGATGGCCGCCTGTTTCTCGACAGCGAGGGCCGCGAACTGAAAGCCTTCCACGTCCATGATGGCCAGGGCCTGGTTTTGCTGCGCCAGGCCGGAATCGAGGTCGCCTTCATCACTGCCCGCATCAGCCCCGTCGCGGTGCATCGCGCGAACGAGCTGAAGGTGCGCGCCCACATCGGCGTGAAGGACAAACTCGCCTGCGTGCGCGAACTCTGCGACGAACTGGGCATCGGCCTGGATGCGGTCAGTTTCATGGGCGACGATCTGCCGGATCTGGCGGCGATGCGCGCCGTCGGGCTGTCGGTCGCGCCCGCGAATGCGCATGCGACCACCCGCGACGCCGCGCGATGGCGCACCCGCGCGGAAGCCGGCGCCGGCGCCGCGCGCGAATTGTGCGACCTGCTGCTGGCGGCGCAGGGCCGGATCGACGATCCGCTGTCCGCCGCGACCAGCGGAGCGCGCGCATGAGTTGGCGCGGCATCGTCATCCTGCTGTTGATCGCCGGCGCCGCGCTGAGCGGCTGGGCGGTGTGGAAGCATCGGCAACCGCCGCCGCGCGTGGCCGCCGCCAACGACCGCCCGGATTACGTGCTGCGCGACTTCGAGCTGATCGCACTCAACGCCGAAGGGAAGGAATCGTTCACCCTGCGCGCGCCGACGCTGGAGCGCCGTCCCGGCGACGAGACGATGTCGCTGGCGACGCCGCTGTTCCTGGTGCCCAACGGCGAAGGCAAGTACTGGGAAATCCGCTCGAAGACCGGCTGGATCAGCGCCGACCAGAAAGAGATCCGCCTCAGCGGCGAGGTGAAGGCCAACAGCCCAGCGGAAGATCTGCGGCCGATCACCATGAATACCGAGCGGTTGAGCGTGTTTCCGCGCGAGAACCGCGCCGCCTCCGACGATGTCGTGACCATCGTCCAACCCGGCTCTATACTCCGTGGACGCGGTTTTGCGGTGTCCACGACCACGAAACGCTACGTGTTCCGCTCCGAGGTCAAGACCCGCTATGCGCCCAACCGCTGACCCCATCGCCCGCCGCGCGCTGCCGCTCGCCGCCCTCGTCCTCGCGCTGTCGGTCGCCGGCGCCGCCGCCGCGCGCGATTCCGACCGCAACCAGCCGATGAACATCGAGTCGGATCGCCAGGAAGGCACCCTGGACGGCAACAGCGTGAACGTCCTCACCGGCAACGTCACGATCACCCAGGGCTCGCTGGACATTCGTGCCGGCCGCGCCGACATCCACCAGCGCGGCGGCGACGTGGTCCGCGCGGTGCTCACCGGCAATCAGGCGGTCCTCAAACAGCAGATGGACGACGGCTCGCCGATGACCGCCAAGGCCGACCGCATCGACTACGACATGACCGCCGACGTGATCGTGCTCACCGGCAACTACACCGTGACCACCCCGCGCGGCAGCACCAGCGGCCAGCGTCTCACCTACAACCTCAAGAGCGGTCGCGTCGAAAGCGGCGGCGACAGCGGCCGTGTGCGGATGACCATCCAGCCCAAGGCCGCGCGCGCGCCCGCGGCGGCGGAAAAACCCTGATGCTGGTCGCCGAAGGGCTGCGCAAGCGCTACAAGTCCCGCGAGGTCGTGCGCGACTTCGGTCTGACCCTGAACGCCGGCGAGGTCGTCGGCCTGCTCGGCCCCAACGGCGCCGGCAAGACCACGTGTTTCTACATGATCGTCGGCCTGGTGCCGGCCGATGCCGGGCGCATCGTGCTGGACGGCCACGACATCACCGGCGAACCGATGTATGCGCGCGCCAAGCGCGGCGTCGGCTACCTGCCGCAGGAGCCCTCGGTATTCCGCAAACTCAGCGTCGCCGACAATCTGCGGCTGGTGCTGGAACTGCGGTCCGATCTGGACGGCGACGGCCGCGAGCGCGAACTCGCTTCGCTGCTGGAAGAACTGCAGGTCAGCCATGTCGCCGAACAGTTGGGCGCCAGTCTCTCCGGCGGCGAACGTCGCCGGGTCGAGATCGCGCGCGCGCTGGCCGCGAAACCGCGGATGATCCTGCTCGACGAACCTTTCGCGGGCGTCGATCCGATCTCGGTCGGCGAAATCCAGCGGATCGTCCGTCATCTGAAGAATCGCGGCATCGGCGTGCTGATCACCGACCACAACGTCCGCGAAACCCTCGGCATCTGCGATCGCGCCTACATCCTCAGCGACGGCGCGGTGCTGGCCCAAGGCGCTCCCGAGGCGCTGCTGGCGAATCCGGACGTGCGCCGCGTTTATCTCGGCGAATCGTTCCGGCTGTGAACCTGCGCGGATGATGGCGACGCGATCGCGCGACCGTCATCACGGAAATTCGCACCGCCGCGTACGCAAGGATCGGGCCAAGGGGGTTCACGCGGCGCCCGCAGGCTCTAACATAGGGACATGAAGCCACGCCTGCAGACATCGCTGGGTCAACAGCTGGTCCTGACGCCGCAACTGCGTCAGGCGCTGCACCTGCTGCAGTTGTCCTCGCTGGAACTCGAAGAGGAAATCACCACCGCCGTCGAAAGCAATCCGCTGCTCGACTGGGACGAATCGGTGGGCGAAGCGCCCGAAGGCATGCCCGAGGCGCCGGCGACGCCGGAAGCGGCCACGCCCGAAGAGACGTCCGAGCGCGAACGCGTCGGGGACGACGACGGCTGGGAACCGCCCGACAGCTGGAACACCAGCAGCGGCAGCGGCAACAGCGGCGACGAGGACGGCCTCGATCCCATGGATCGCCTGGTCCACGCCGAGTCGCTGCACGACCACCTGTCCTGGCAGTTGCATCTCACCCGGCTGTCGCCGCGCGACCAGCGCATCGGGGCCGCGCTGATCGATGCCATCGACGACGACGGTTACCTGCGCGAGAGTCTGGAGAACATCGCCGACGCGCTGCGGCCCGAGGTGAACGTCGGCGCGGACGAGGTCGGCACCGTGCTGCACCAGATCCAGCGCTTCGACCCGCTGGGCGTCGGCGCCCGCGATCTGCGCGAGTGCCTGAGTCTGCAACTGGAAGCCCTGTCCGACGACACGCCGGGCAAGGCCGAGGCGCTGCGGATCGTGGGCGAAGCGCTGGAGCGCCTGCCGAAGCTCGGCGCGGACGGACTGGCGCAGGATCTGGGACTGTCCGCGGAGTGCGCGGCGACCGGGCTGCATCTGGTGCGCTCGCTCGACCCGAGGCCCGGTTCGCAGCTGGGCGGCATGAGCGTCGACACCTACATCACCCCGGACTGCGTCATCTGGCGCCACAACGGCATGTGGCGCGCGGGTCTGGCCGGCAGCCATACCCGGCTCACCATCCATCGCGGCTACGAAGGCATGATCCAGCACGCCACCGGCAGCGATGCCACTTATCTGCGCGGCCGGCTGCAGGAAGCGCGGTGGCTGCTGAAGCATCTCGAAGCGCGCGGCGAAACCCTGCTCAAGGTGGTGCGCTGCCTCATCCGCCAGCAATCGGGCTATCTCGAATTCGGCGAACAGGCGCTGCGCCCTCTCACGCTGCGCGAAGTCGCGGCGGAAGTCGGCCTGCACGAGTCCACCGTCTCGCGGGCGATCGCGCGCAAATACGCGCTCACGCCGCGCGGCACTCTGCCGCTGCGCAGCTTCTTCGCATCGGGCATCGGCACCGATGGCGGCGGCGAAGCGTCCAGCACCGCGATCCAGTCGATGATCAAGCGGTTGATCGAAGCCGAGAACCCGCGCAAGCCGCTGTCGGACGCGAAGCTGGCCGACACGCTGAAGGCGTCGGGCGTGCCGGTGGCGCGCCGCACCGTCGCGAAATACCGCGAAGCGATGAACATTCCCGCTTCGCACGAACGCGTACGCATGGCCTGAACCGTACCGCGTCCGCGGAACGCGGGACCGCCATCGTTCGCACTTGCGTCCCCGGCCTGCTGGGGTACCCTGTGGACAGGGAGATATCGCGGACGGCACCGCCCTTGTGCGAAGGAGGAGTCGACCCGATGTCTCACGATACGGGGCCGCCGCCGAACGCGGAGGCGCCGTCACCGCAGCGCCGACGGGCCGGGCCCGGCAGCGCGACGTGCGACCCAGGCCCGGCACAGCAGAGGACACCGTCGATGCGTATCGAAACCCACGGCCACCAGCTCGAAGTCACGCCCGCCCTGCGCGATTACGTCGAAACCAAGCTCTCCCGGCTCGGTCGGCACTTCGAACACCCGATGGACGTCGTCCGCGCCCAGCTCAGCATCAACAAACCCGATCATTGCGCCGAGGCCACGGTCCACATTTCCGGCCGCACCCTGCACGCCGACGCCGCCGGCCAGGACATGTACGCCGCCATCGACCTGCTGGCCGACAAACTCGACCGCCTGCTGCTGAAGCACAAGGAAAAGATGGTCGATCATCACCGCGGCGAGAGTCTCTCCCGCGTCGAGGGCTGACCCTCCGCACGCGCATTTCCCCGACGGCGCGCCGCCCGGGCGGCGCGCCGTCGGCTTTCCTTTCCTCTCCGCCTCGCCATCTCCGTCACGTCATCGATGAACGCCAGCATCAGCGCCCGCGACCTGTTCGATCAGCAGCAAGAACGCCTCGGACTGCGCTGGATGGCCGGCCAACGCGGCGAACACCGCGTCCTCGAAGCGGTCGAGACGGTGGCCCGCCGGCCTTCGCTCGCCGGTTATCTCAACATCATCTATCCGAACAAGGTCCAGATCCTCGGCACCGAGGAACTGGCGTGGATGGACGCGCTCGACGCGCGCCAGCGTTGGGAAACCATCGAGAAGATCATCCAGTTCCGGCCGCTGGCGATGGTGATCAGCAAGAGCCAGCCCTGCCCCGAGGATCTGCGCGCGGCGGCCGAAGAATCGGACACGCCGCTGTGGTGCTCGCCGCGGCGCGGCCACGAGTTGTTCAACCATCTGCAGTACCACCTCGCGCGCAAGCTCGCGCCCCGGCTCACCGTGCACGGCGTGTTCATGGAGATCTATTCCATCGGCGTGCTGATCACAGGCGAATCCGGCGCCGGCAAGAGCGAACTCGCGCTGGAACTCGTCACCCGCGGCCATCGCCTGGTCGCGGACGACGCGCCCGAATTCACCCAGATCGCGCCCGACGTGCTCGACGGCGCCTGCCCCGACCTGCTGCAGGATCTGCTGGAAGTGCGCGGCCTCGGCATCCTCAACGTGCGCCAGATGTTCGGCGACACCGCGGTGAAGCGGAACAAATATCTGCGCCTGATCGTGCATCTGAAGAAGCCGCAGGCCGAACCGCAGGGCTCGGGCATGGAGCGGCTGATCGGCGATCTCGGCTCGCGCCGGCTGCTCGATCTCGACGTGCCGATGATCACGCTGCCGGTGATGGCCGGCCGCAACCTCGCGGTGCTGACCGAAGCCGCGGCGCGCGCGCACATCCTGCGGATCAAGGGTGTGGACCCGGCCGCCGCCTTCATGGCCCGCCACTCGCATTTCCTGGAGCGTGCGGAATGAGGGGCGCGGCATGAGCGTCGAGCCCGCATCGGCCGCGCCCGCTCCGCGGCTGATCATCGTCAGCGGCATGTCCGGCAGCGGCAAATCGATCGCCCTGCACACCTTCGAAGACCTGGATTTCTACTGCGTCGACAACCTGCCGGCGGAGCTGCTGCCGGAGTTCGTGCGCAGCGCCACCGGCAAGAGCGATCTGCCGCCGAAACTCGCGGTCGGCATCGACGTGCGCAGCCGCAACACCGATCTGTCCAACCTGCCGACCCTGCTGTCGCAGGCCGGCGCGCTGGGCATGGATCCGAAACTGGTGTTCTTCGACGCCCGCGACGACGTGCTGTTGAAGCGCTACGCCGAAACCCGCCGCCGCCATCCGCTGAGCCATCTCGGGCTGACGCTCAACGATGCCATCGCGCTGGAACGGCGCATGCTCAAGCCGCTGCGGGCGATGGCGGACATCCTGATCGACACCAGCGACACCAACGTGCACCAGATGCGGCGACGGGTGATCGCCGAACTGGATCTCACCTCGGAACGTCCGGTCTCGCTGTTGTTCGAATCCTTCGCGTATCGCCGCGGCGTGCCGAGCGACGCCGATTTCGTCTTCGATGCGCGCTGCCTGCCCAACCCGCACTGGGACGCGCGCCTGCGCCCGCTCTCCGGCCGCGACCGCGACGTGCGCGAGTACTTCGGCGCGCAGCCGGAAGTGAGCGAATACGTCGCCCAGGTCTCGGACTTCCTCGACACCTGGATACCGCGCATCCAGGCGGATACGCGCAGCTACATCACCGTCGCGTTCGGCTGCACCGGCGGCAAACACCGCTCGGTCTATCTCGCCGAAACCTTCGCCGCGCACGCCCGCGAACAGGGCTGGCGCGAGGTGTCGACGTTCCATCGCGAACTGGAATAGCGCGACTCAGTCCACGCGCAGTCTCGCCCGCAGATCGGCGACCGCGGCTTTCCACGCGCCGAACTCATCGGACTCGCTCCATAGTTCCACCAGTTCGGAATCCACGGCGAGAATGCGATCGATGGCCGCATGCGCCTTGCGCACCAGCGCGGGCGACGGCGCCAGACCCACGGCTTCGACCCACGCGTCCATGCGTTCGGTGTAACTGTTGCGCGTGCCCCAATGGCCCTGCAGCCGCGCCAGCGCTTCGGCCGCGGCCAACGCTTCCTCGCCCTCCCCGGCATCGAGATACTCGTCGCCGTTCTCGATCACCGCGTCCAGGGTGCGTTCGATCACGCCCAGATCGCGCTGTCCTTGCAGTTCGTACGCCCAATCGCAGGCGGTATCGTTGTCGAAGATGCCGGTGCCCCATGCGCCCATCGATGCGTCTCCCTTGTTGGTGATTCAGTATTTCAATCGAAGATCGACCGGGCACGCGATCGACTTCAGCGATCTGTCGATGCCCAACAATACGCATTCCGATACCCATCGACCCTTCTCAAGACGGCCGGCGAAAAGCACGATTTCGACAGCGCCGTCTGCGCGCTGTCTGGAACCATGTGCGGCATGCGGCAACGCCCGCAGCAAATCGACCCTGATTTTTTCGGGCGATCGCCGCGTGATCAAGAGCAACTCGCCTTCATTGACGCGCATGTGCGACAGTCCTGTCACCGCCACATAGCCATAGGGCATACGGTGAAGCCCGAGCACATTCTTTTCGACAAGATGCGTTACTGCGCCGGACGCATCGCGGAATGCGAGCATACCGCCCCACTCGCCATCGTCACGACCCAACAATTCCCCGCCGAAAGCGGGAATCGAAATATCGTAACGTTCGATCGTCGATGCACGGGACAGATCGGGAGGCGGCGGCGACCCGCTGCAACCTGCCACGCAGGCCATTGCCATCAACGTCAGCGCCCGCGTCGGCATGAATATCAGGCCTTTGCCGTCCGCCGCAGCGACCAGAACGGAATCGTGCGGCGCAGTCGGTAACCCATGCGTTCGTACATTGTCCTGGCGCGGGTGTTGGCCTGACTCACGTGCAGATAAGGGATGCGTCCGGAAGCGAGGATGTCGTTGGTCAGCATCGCGGTGATGCGTCTCGCGTAACCCAGGCCGTTGCTGTCCGGATGGGTGCAGATCGCACTGACTTCCTGGAAACGGTCGGTGCCGAGGCGTTCGCCCGCCATCGCCGCGAGCCGGCCGTCGCGATGGATACCGAAGTAGCGGCCCATCGACATCGTGCGTGCGCGAAAATAGTGCGGATAGACCAGAGCCGTGAGCGCAAGCACCGCATCGCGATCCGCATCGCCCAGCGCGACGACCTCCGGCCCCTCCGCCACCGGCAACGGTGCGTCGCAGATCATCTGTGCGAGATCGCCGAGCCATTCGAGCGTCCAGCCGTCCGGCGCGGGCGGCGCCACGCCGAGCAGATAGGCGCTTTCGCCCGGCGCGATCAACGCGTCGAACGCATCCGCGGCCGCGACATCGGCATGGGCCACGCCGAGAAACGGCGCATGATCGGCGGGATAGCGCGCGACCTCGCCCACGACCTGCGCGATGCCGGCGTGACGGCTGCGCAGCGCGGACCAGAACGGATTGCGCAGATCGGCATCGTCGAAGCGGTCATCGTCGAAGCGATCGGCACGGAAGCCGCCATCCCCGGAACCCGAGTTGTCGATGTTCGCCGCGTTCATGGCCGAAGCATAGCGGGATAAGGGGACGACCACGATGCCGTCCGCGGCAGCCCTCAATCGCCCTCGCGCAGCATCGGCACCGCGATCTCCGCGGCGGTCAGGCGCACTTCGGCCTGCGCGAAACCGGGCACATCGACCCACACCATCGGCACGGTGACGTTCGCCAGCGCCACGCGCCCGCCGTCGTCGGTCGTCAACGTCTTCGGCGGCACACCGCGCAGCGGCGACACCACCTGCACCGGCGCGTGCGCCAACGGCCGTCCCGCCGCGGACAGGCGCAACGTCGCCGTGCGTCCACCCGCGGCGACGATCCGCGTGCGCTGGCGCGCATCGCCTTCGCTCGCGACCACCGCATCGCTGGCGGCCACCTGCCACGGCGACAGCAGCGCCGACACCCGCACCGTACCCGGCCGATCCAGCGACACCGCGATCCCACCCGGCACCGGGCGGAAGCTCTCCGCCGACGATTCGCGCCATGCGCCGCCTTCGCGACGCTGCAGCACGAACACCGGAAAGGGATCGCCCATGCGCGGGCGGCGCGGAATCTCCATTCCCGGCGTATCGACGATCAGCCAGCGAAGCGGCCGCAGTTCGACGGTCCTGTCGATCGCACCCGCGACCACCGGCGCATCGCGCAGATCGAGCGACAGCGGCATGCGCTCGGGCCAGTTAGGCAATGCTTCGACCAGAAAGGACGGCGGTTTCGGCGACGCGAACAGCACCTGCAGCGCCAGCGGTTGCATCGCATCGATGCCATCGATGCGCACCGTGCCGCGGGCATCGGGCCGCAGCGCGCGCTCGCCGCGCGGCGAGGCCCATACCACCGTCGCCTCGCGCACGGGCGCACCCCTCCCGCGCTCGATCAGGCGCAGGCGCAGCGTCGTCGACAGCGCGGCGCCGAGTTCCGATGCGTCGGGATCGAGATCGAGCGCGACATGGCGACCCGCCGACAACGTCACCCGCCGACGCTCGGTCTCGACGCCGTTCACCACTGCGATCACATCGAGCGGACCGGGCGGCAACGGCGCGAACGCGGTCTCTTCGCGCACGGGAAGCGGGCGTTCGTCGTAGGCGTCGAGCAGCGCGGGCGCCTCGCGGCGCATCAACGATTGCCACGGCGCATCCGCGTCGCCGTCGACGCGGCGGAACAGCACCGCCGCGGCATCGATGCCGCGCGGCGCGCGAATCCGCAGACCGGCCGCCACGCGCGCGCGCACTTCGGCGGGCGCATCGTCGCGCGCGAACGCGGCTTCGTAGAAACGCAGACCATCGCCGACGCGCGCCTGCAGCACGTAACGATCGGCCGCGGGCAATGCGACCGGACCGACGACGACGCTGCCGTCCGCAGCGCGGGTCGCATCGACATCGAGCCATCGCACGACCGCTGCGAGATCGTCGATGCGCTGCGGCCCCGCGCCCTCGCGGCCACCGCGCAGCCAGGCGCGATACGCCGCGCGTTCGTCGGCGGAAACCACGGCCAGACCGATGCGCACCGACCCGATGTCGGCGGACAGCCCGGCGTCGGGCAACAGACGCGTGTCGAAACGGAAGGGTCGACCAGGATCGGTAGAGTTCCCGCCGCCTTCCGCGATGTCGCCGCGCGACGACGTCGCGGACGGCGCATCGCCCGCGACCATCCAGCGGACCGCGACGACGAGCAGGACGACGATGAGGGCGCCCACCGCGAGGCGGACGCCCGAGCGCAGCGCGGAACGGCGATGGTTCGCCATCGCGTCGAACCTTCCGCCCGCGCTCAATCGGTATCGGCGGTCGAATAGAACGAAATGTAGACCGGCGCGTGATCGGACAGACCGTTGCGGAACGCGCACATGTCGGCGATGTAATCCCGGCCCGAGGTCGAATACTCGGTCACGTGATTGTTCTGCATCCAGAAGTGGTCGTAGCGATTGGCGAACCCGCAACTGGCGTTGATCGAGGTCAGCTCGTTCACGCGCCAGCTCACCGTCGGCGACACCGCGGTCAGCGTGGCCCACCACGGCGAGGTGGCGTCGCGATTGTGATCGCCCAGCAGAATCACGTCCTGATCGCTGCTGCTGCCGTTCTGGATCGAAGCGAACACCGATGCGATCTGCTGGATCTCGGCCTGGCGCTGGGCGGTGGTGCCGAACACGGTGTGCCAGTTGATGAAGGTGTAGTCGGCGCCGGTCTGGATGTGCCGCACTTTCACGATCTGCGGCTCGCGCTCGAACTTGTCGCCGCTGTCGCTCCAGACCGTGGACGAGAGCAGTTGCACGCGGTCGGTGCGGAAGAACACCGCATAGCGTTCCTTGTAGCTGCTGCGGCCGATGGCCGCGGTGACGCGATAGTCCCAGGTGTAGCCGCTGACCGCGGTCAGCGCCGACGCGATGCTGGCGGCGGACTCGGCGTACATCACTTCCTGGCCGAAGACGAGATCGACGCCGTTGGCGGCGCCGGCCGTGCTGCCGTAGTTGTTCCAGATCTGCCGGGCGTAGCCGTTCCAGTCCTGCTGGCCGCTCCAGCCGGCATGCAGCATGTTCCAGGACACCACGCGCAGATAGGACTGCGCGGCGGCCTGCCCCGCGAACAGCAACAGACCCGCGGCGAGCATCGCGAGGATGGACGATCTTGAAATACGGGATGCCATGAGTTCTCTCCCTGAAGCGGTCGATGGACGCGCAAGTGTCCCGGCGCAATGTGTCCGTACCGTGTCGGCCCGGGGCCCCCTCCCCGACGCTTCCTGTCGCCCGCGTTCGCCGGGGCGCGGGGCATTATGGCCTCGATGCGCGCACAAGCCTTGCCGCAGTGCGACATGGTCTCGGCCGTGGGTATGGCGGAAACCGCGACCATGGCCCGGGGCTCGCGTGTCTGCGATGATGGCCGGATGACCGCATCGCCGCCAGAATCGACACACGAATCCACGCACGAATCGCCCCCCGAATCCACGCGCGAACCCGCGCCGGCATCGACGGCATTCTGCGATCTGCCGCTGTCGCCCGCGCTGTCGCAGGGAATCGACGCTCTCGGCTACGTCGCGATGACGCCGATCCAGGCCCGCTCGCTGCCGGCGATTCTGGACGGCCGCGACGTGGTCGCGCAGGCGCCAACCGGCAGCGGCAAGACCGCCGCGTTCGGGCTGGGCCTGCTGCATCGTCTGGACGCCGCGGAGGGCCGCACGCAGGCGCTGGTGCTGTGCCCCACGCGCGAACTCGCCGACCAGGTCGGCAAGCAGTTGCGCAAACTCGCCACCGGCATCGCCAATCTGAAGATCTCGATCCTCTGCGGCGGCATTCCGCTCGGCCCGCAGTTGGCCTCGCTGACGCATGCGCCGCATGTCGTGGTCGGCACGCCGGGCCGGATTCTCGAACTCGTGCAGCAGCAGGCGCTGTCCCTGGCCGGTGTGCGCACGCTGGTGCTGGACGAGGCCGACCGCATGCTCGACATGGGCTTCGAGGAAGCGATCCGCGACATCGTCAAGCGCACGCCGAAACAGCGGCAGAGCCTGCTGTTTTCGGCCACGTTTCCCGAGGCGATCCGCATGCTGGCGACCGCGATGCTGCGCGACGCGGTCGAGATCACCATCGACGACGGCGTCGAGCCGGCGACGATCGAGCAACTGTTCTTCGAAGTCGAACCCGCGCGGCGCGCGCCGCTGCTGGCCGCGCTGCTGCTGCGCTACCGGCCGGAATCCTGCGTGGTGTTCTGCAACATGCGCAAGGACACCGAGGAAGTCGTCGGGTCGCTGGCGCACTACGGGTTCTCGGCGCTGGCCCTGCACGGCGACATGGAGCAGCGCGATCGCGACGAAGTGCTGGTGCGGTTCGCGAACCGCAGTTGCGCCGTGCTGGTCGCCAGCGATGTCGCCGCACGCGGGCTCGATGTCGAGGATCTCGGCGCGGTGGTGAACTACGAACTGCCGACCGACGCCGACACCTATCTGCACCGCATCGGCCGCACCGGCCGTGCCGGTCGCGCCGGACTCGCCCTCAGCCTGTGCACGCCGCGCGAACTGCCGCGCGCGGCCCTGATCGAAACCCGCCAGGGCAAACCACTGCGCTGGGAACGGCTGCAGCCGCTGTCGGGCAAACCCGCGAACGTGCCGACGGCGGCGATGGCCACGCTGCGCATCGATGCCGGCCGCAGCGACAAGCTGCGCCCGGGCGACATCGTCGGCGCGCTCACCGGCGACGCCGGGCTGAAGGCGGATGCGATCGGCAAGATCGACGTCTTCGCCACCCGCGCCTACGTCGCCATCGCCCGCGCGCAGGCCGAGCACGCGCTCGCCCGCCTGCGCGCCGGCAAGATCAAGGGCCGCAAATTCCGGGTGAACCGGCTGTAGCGCCGCATCCGCGCCGATACGGCGCCATCCCGCGGGCGATGAGACGCCCACCGGTTCATCCAACGGACCGCGGGCCATGCTACGTTCCCGCTCACGGTGTCCGCCCCGGAATCCTCCCCCGATCCAAAGGATATGGTCGTGTCCCTCCCCCCCGATGACAGCCGTCGCTGCGCAACCCGGCGCGGATCCGGGTCGACCGCACCGCTGCTCCCACTGTTGCGGCGAGTCCCGACGTTCCATTGCCGCACCGCCCGCTCCCGCCCCGCCTCCCTCTCGCGACCCGACACGCGCATTGGCCGCGCGCCGCGCGTGTCTGCGTTGTTCAGACAATCCCCGATGGCGCTGTTCGCGCTGTTCCTCATCGTTTCCCTATCGGCCTGCGCAATGCAAACCACTCCCGACTTCGATTCGAACGCCTGGAAATCCCAGCGCGGCGCCGCACCCCGCGACAACACCCGCGGCCAGATGGTCGCCGTGCTCGAGAAATCCCTGCACACCGGCATGTCGCGCGACGACGTGATCAAGCTGCTGGGCGAGCCCGATTCCACCGACGCCGACACCGCGACCGATGTCTATGAACTGGGCGTCGCCGCTTATGGCGTGGACGAAGAGTTCTACGAAATCCAGTACCAGGATGGGAAGATCGCCGCCCATCGCTGGGCCCGTCGCTAAGCGCCGATTTCCGCAACACGGCGGCACAAGGAGCCTCCCATGGCAGACCCCCGGCCCGATCTGAACAACGTCCGCACCCAATATCAGGTCGCCACCGACCAGATGATCGACTACCACCCGCGCGCGTTCGGCGCGATCGACATCCCGTTCACCAGTTCGGTCCGCATGACCAGGACCGAAGGCGAACTGCTCGATCAGATGACCTTCGACCGCGGCCTGCTCGGCCTCAGCCGGATGAGCGACATCAAGGACCGCGCTTTCGAAGAAGGCGAGCAGCGCTTTCCGGACACTCCGCGGCCCGGCAACATTCCCGCGGGCCGCGAGCGCGAATGGCAGGGCAACGACGGCCACCGCGATGCCTTCCGCCATGCGTACTGGAATGCGTTGATGACGCAGGAGTACGGCGAGAACTGGACGCGCGCGTTCGCGACCGCGCACGAGGGCGGACCGAACAATCCCGCCAATCGCGAAGCGATGGACCTCTACAACAACGAGATCGGGCGTTCGATCGGCGCCGCCAATCGCAACGCGTCGCCGGAACAACTCGCCAATCTCGTCGAGCAGGCGCTCGACCAGGGCAAGCTGGTCGTGGTCGACCGCAGCGGCAATCTCGAATGGAGCGATCGCGTGGTGCGCGGACAGCACGGCCTCGCGCCGTCCGGCCCGCTGGCGCCGCAGATCAACACCCCGGGCGTCGTTTCCACCGACACCTCGGTCAGCCAGGTCACGCCCACCCTCACGCCCGGGCAGCCGGACACGCGCCTGGCCAGTGCCGATCCCAACGTCGACCGCATGCGTCAGGATCCGATGTACGGCCAGGTCGTCACCGCGATGACCGCCAAGGGGCTGGAAGGCGATGCGCTGGCCGCGAACCTCTACGCCGCGGCCAGCCGCGCCAATCTGGCCGGCGTCACCAGCATCGAGATCGGCAAGCCGGTGAGCGATGCGAACGGGCAGCCGGATCGCAACCTCTTCGTGTTCGACGGCCGCAGCGATGTCCAGGGTCCCACCCACGCACGGGTGAGCGAGAACGAAGCACGCGCCACGCCGGTGCAGGTCGCCGCCAACAACGCCATCGAGGCGCAGACACCGCCGTTGGCCACGCCCGACCAGGAGCCGCGCCGCTCTCCCGGCATGACCGCCTGAGTCCGCACGCCCCGGATCGCAGCCACGCCCGGTCATGCCGGGCGTGCGCGTTTCGGATGCACGATTTATGGACACGTTCCTAACGGTACATTCCGAACCGTACATTCCGGACGGCGCGTCGAGATCGTCGCGATCCGCGCGACGAACAATTCCGCGCGGGATTCGCGCGGCATCGGCCGCGAATCCGCGGCGCGCGGGCGATGCTACCCTGTGCCGCCCATGTGCGTGCCTGCCGCGCGCATGCGGATCGCGGCAGGCCGACGACCGCATGCGCGCACCGACACCGAGAAGAGACGCGCGATGTTCCGCTGGTTCGAAAACCGCCTCGACCCCTTCCCCGCCGACGCACCGACGCAGCCGCCGCGCACGCTGGTGGCGTTCTGTCGCCACTACACCCGCGGCGCCGAAGGCTGGCTGCTGCTCATGGCGGCGCTGAGCACCGCGCTCGCACTGTCGGAGATCGTGCTCTACGCCTACGTCGGCACCCTGGTCGACACGCTCGGCGAGCACACGCCGCGGACCTTCTTCGCCGCCGAGCGGACGCGCCTCGCCTGGATGGCGGCGCTGGTGCTGGTGGTCATGCCCGGCTGCAGCCTGCTGTGGAGTCTGGTCACTCATCAGGTGCTGCTCGGCAATTTCCCGATGCGGATCCGCTGGAACGTGCATCGCTACCTGCTGCGCCAATCGATGCGCTATTTCCAGGACGAATTCGCCGGCCGCATCGCCACCAAGCTGATGCAGACCTCGCTTGCGGTGCGCGAAACCGTGGTGAAGCTGCTGGACATCGGCAATTACGTGGTGGTGTATTTCACCGGCGCGGTGCTGATCGCGGCCAGCGCCGACTGGCGGATGATGCTGCCGTTCGGCGGCTGGCTGTGCGGCTACGCACTGCTGATGCGCTACTTCCTGCCGCGGATGCAGACGGTCTCCGGCGCGCAGGCCGACGCGCGTTCGACCATGACCGGCCGCGTCGTCGACAGTTACACCAACATCGCCACGGTCAAGCTGTTCTCGCACTCCGAACGCGAACAGACCTACGCCCGCGAAGCGATGGACGGGTTCCTGGGCACGGTCCACCGGCAGATGCGACTGGTGACGATCGTCAACATCGTCAACGACGTTCTCAACATGCTGCTGCTCTCCTCGGTCGCCGCGCTCGGGCTGTGGCTGTGGCATGCGGGCGCGATCAGCGCCGGCGCGGTCGCGGTGGCGGTCGCGCTGGTGCTGCGCATGATGGGCATGTCGCAATGGGTGATGTGGGAACTGTCCTCGCTGTTCGAGAACATCGGCACGGTGAAGGACGGCATCGGTTCCATTTCGCTGCCGCCGACGGTCGACGACGCGCCCGGCGCGCCGGCGATGGCGCGCGCGCAGGGCGACATCCGCTTCGACCACGTCACCTTCCACTACGGCAAGGGCAGCGGCGTGATCGAGGGTCTCGATCTGCACGTGCGCCCGGGCGAAAAGATCGGCGTGGTCGGGCGCTCCGGCGCCGGCAAATCGACCCTGGTCAATCTGCTGCTGCGCTTCCACGACACCGAAGGCGGCGCGGTCCGCATCGACGGCGCCGACATCGCCGGGCTCCGCCAGGACAGCCTCCGCGCGCAGATCGGCGTGGTCACGCAGGACACTTCGCTGCTGCACCGCTCGGTGCGCGACAACATCCTCTACGGCCGGCCCGATGCCGGCGAAGCGGAGATGCTGGACGCCGCCGCGCGCGCCGCCGCGCACGATTTCGTCATGGAACTGGCCGATGCCGAAGGCCGACGCGGCTACGACGCCCACGTCGGCGAACGCGGCGTGAAACTCTCCGGCGGCCAGCGCCAGCGCATCGCCATCGCCCGCGTGCTGCTGAAGAACGCGCCGATCCTGGTCCTGGATGAAGCCACCTCGGCGCTGGATTCGGAAGTCGAAGCCGCGATCCAGGAAAATCTCTACCGGCTGATGGAAGGCAAGACCGTCATCGCGATCGCGCATCGGCTTTCCACCATCGCCGCGATGGACCGGCTGGTGGTGATGGATCGCGGCCGGATCGTCGAACAGGGCACGCATGCGCAGCTGCTGGCCGCGAACGGTCTCTACCGGCAACTGTGGGAACGCCAGTCCGGCGGCTTCCTCGATCCGGGCGACGCCGACGGCGCCTGACCCGAGCGCCGACGCCTGCGCGCGGCAGGATTCAGCGCGCGGCCGGCCGGCGCCGGGGACGCCCGGGAACGAAGCTCGGCGTCGTTTCGAGATAGTCGCGATAGGCCTGACTGCGCTGGCACAGATCCGCTTCCAGCAGCGGCACGCCGGACACCCGGGTCAGCAGCCAGGTCATCAACACCGGCGCGAACACCGTCCAAGCGCCGCCCATGCTGGCCGACGCGACCCAGATGCCCCACCAGAACGTGGCTTCGCCGAAATAATTCGGATGCCGGCTGTAGCGCCACAGGCCGCGATCCATGACCGTGTCCTGCGCAGCGCCCGCGGCCCTGGCCCGATCGCGCTTGAACCGCGCCATCTGCGCATCGGCCACGGTCTCGAACAGCGCACCGAACGCAGCGAGCGCGAAGCCGGCCCAGGTCAACGCGTTCGCGGCCCGCGCTTCGTTGAGGATCGGCACCACCGGCGACACGATCATCGCGGCCAGCACCGCCTGCAGGAGAAAGACCAGATACAGGCTCTTGAATTCGAAATTCGGCTGATTGCGCGCGCGGATGGCCTGATAGCGCCGGTCTTCGCCGTGACCGTGATTGCGTATGGTGATGTAGGCCGACAAGCGCAGCCCCCAGAATGCGATCAGGCCGATCAGCACGTACGACGCCATCGCGTCGCTGCGCATCCGCCACGCGAACAGCGCGGTGAAGACGATGAAGAAGATCGACCACAGACTGTCGACGATGCTCACGTCGCGCAGCCGCACGCTCAGGGCCCACACCGCGACCGCCATCGCCAGCATCGCCGACCACGGCACCCAGGCTTCGGAAAGACCGGCGAAATTCATCGATTCACGCTCCGAGTCTGCGCGCGATGGCGAACGACACCATCGCCACCGAGGCCGAGAGCACCGTGCCCCAGGCCATGTCGACCACCGTGACCAGCACCGGCCAATCGCGGATCATGGCCAGGCTGGTCAGGTCGAAGGTCGCATAGGTGACGAAACCGAACGCCGCCCCCGCGATGGCGGCATGGCGCAGCGAACGCTTTTCCAGCGCAGGCGCGATCACGAAATAGACCAGGCCGCCGATGAAGATCAGATAGAACAGGATCGCCGCCCACCAGTTCACGTCGGGCTTGAGCAGCGTGCCGATCTGTTCGCGATAGAACCCGCGCGCGATCACCACCAGCCACAGCATGTCGATGGCGAAGAACACAGGCAGGGTGATGCAGAAGCGTTTGAACCACATGTGGCCTCCGAAAAAAAGCGCCCGGGTCGGATCGCAGACTGGACCGCGCAATGGGCAGGGTCAAGGCCGGCACGAAAGCCGCCCGGGCGCGACATGGGGGATACGGTGGCGGATCGTCGATGGATGCAATCGCCGCGGCCATCGCGCCCGTGGCGCGTCCGCGGGCCGATACCGAAACGGGTCAGCGCGACCTTACGAGCGCGCAGGCCGCGCGCCGGCCAGGATCACCAGCGCGATCCCGCCGAGAATCGCGCAACTCGCCAGCAACAGCCGCAGGCCAGGGGTTTCGCCGAGCAGCATCGCGCCGCCGAAGGCCGCCAGTGCAGGCACGCTCAGCTGGATCGTGGCCGCGCTGGTCGCGCGCAGCGACGGCAGCGCCGCATACCAGATGGCGTAACCGATCCCAGAGGTCAGCACGCCGGATGCCAGCGCATACGCGACCCCGGCGCTATCCATCGAAACCCGCGCGAAGCACAGCGCACTGAGCCCCAGGGCGAACGGCACCGCACGCAGGAAATTGCCGGCGGTGACCGCGGTGGGATCGCCCGCTCCGCGACCGCGCAGCGAATACACGCCCCAGGCCACGCCCGCGCACAGCATCAGCGCGGCGCCTCCCGGCGGGGGCGTCGAGACGCCCGGCAGCAGCAGACCGACCAGTCCGCCCATCGCCAGCGCGAGACCGAGCCACTGCGGGCCGCGCAGACGTTCGCCGCGCGCGAGTCCGCGACCGATCATCGTCGTCTGCACCGCACCGAACAGCAGCAGCGCGCCGGTGCCCGCATCCAGCGCAACATAGGCGAAGGAAAATCCGGCGGCGTAGACGAACAGCGCGAAGGCCGATCGCCAGTCGCCGCCCGCACCCGCAACACCGCGCAGACGCACGATCAGCCACAGTGCCAGCGCGCCCGAGACCAGCCGTACGGCGGTGAAACTCGCCGCATCGATCGCGGTATCGCGCAGCGCCAGCCGGCACAACAGCGAATTGCCGGCGAAGGCCAGCATCGCCAGTGCGACGAGGATGGTCAGTCGCATCGGCGACAGTGGTTCAGCGGAAGCGCGCATGCGGACGGGAGACAGCAACGGAGCCCGCAGCATAGCTGCGGGTCCATCGCGCTGCATGCCCGCTGCGCCGCATCGAAGCGATTTCGATCGTGGGCACGACGTCGGCCGGCCTCGCGTCGTTGCTGCGGGAGCCACCCCGGCGACGGCGATCGCCGGAGAGGGCCCGCGACTTCGAACGGATTACTTCACCGCGGCCGCATTCTTCGCGATGGCCTTGTCGGCCGCATCCAGAATCTGCTTCTGCAGCGCGGCATCGCCGAGACCGCCGGCGAGATCGCGGATCGCCAATGCGATCAGCACCTGATTCGCCGGGCGACGGCCCCACTCGGGGTCTTCCCAATGACCGCCGAAGTAATTCGTGATCTGAAGAACGAAATCGAGACGCGACTTCACTTTGCGCAGGGCCATGACCACTCTCCATGTCGATGCCGGGCGTGATTGTCCGGACACAGGAAGTCAACGGCAGAGGATTGGATTGGCGGCCATCGCGCACGGCGAAACCGCTTCACGCCGCGTCACTTCCCCGGCGTCAACCAGCGCAACAGGCGGTCCGCGACATCGGGATGATCGAGCAGATCCAGATGATGCATTCCGTAACCGATCCATTGCCGGTGTTTCGCGAATCCGACCGCGCGCTCGGGATCGGGGTGATGGCCGAGCGCGCTCTCCACCGGCACCAGACCATCGCCGATCCAGCGATCCTTGAAGTCGCCGCGTCGGCGGCCGGTGGTCGCGGCGATGGCGTAGCAGCGCACCCCGCGCGGCAACGGCGGCACGCGAAGACGGCTGTGCGGCGGGCGCGTGGCGCCGTGACGCAGATCGGTGATGCCGGCGCTGCGCAGTTTGCCGACGCGCGCGAGCGGCGATGCGAACGGCATCGCACCGAGCAGCAGATCGATCCAGTCTCCGCCGCGTTCGAGCGGCGCGCCGTGATGCGGCGATCCCAGGCAGACGAGATGGCGCAGCGTGGCCATCCAGCGATGATCCGCGCTCGCGGCGTGCTGGCACGCGCTGCGCGCGAGCAGCCCGCCCATGCTGTGGCCGATGATCGCGATCTCGTCGATGGGCGTCGGCCAGTGCGTCTGCAGCGTTTCCAGAAGCTCGGCGAAGCGGCGGCCATTCTCCGCGATCGGAAGACCGGTGTTGTAGTGCAGATAGACCGGCGTATGGCCCAGGGCATCGGCGAGCATCGCGCCGTGATCGTGACCGTCGCGCGTCCACTGCAGATCGTTCATGCACAACCCATGCACGAGCACGAGCAGTTTTCTGCCGGCTTGCGGAATCGCTTCCGACAACGCATCGGCACACAGCGTCAGCGGCGTGCCCGCATGATGCAGACGCATGGGAATGGCCAGCGGATTGGCGGTGGCTGCGAGATGATCGCCGAAGATGCCACTGAGCGCCGCGATCGCCGCCTCGCGCGCCGCGGACGTACGGACGTGTTCGACGCCCCGCCGGGCGAGCACCGCATCGAGCCCCGCACCGGTCAATCCGGTCACGCCGCGAATGCTCCGATACACCAGCCCGGTGATGCCGGTGGTCCGCGTCGACGCCGTACCGCGAAGCCCGCGATCCGGGCGCGCGATCGCGGCATGCATCGCTTCGACCAGATCGGTCATGCCCACCGTCGCATCGACCCCGAGCCGCGCAACGCCGTGCAGGTCGGACAGTCGCAGGGTGCGTGGATCGATCATGCGAGTCGTGTTCCGGAGTATGGCGGCGCCTGCAGTATGCATCAGCCGCGCGAACATCCAGTGAAACGCAAATGCTCACTGTAGGAGCGCCGGAAGGCGCGAAAAATTTCCTGCACTATTCGCGCAGACCGCAGCCCGGGTAAGCGAAGCCCGGCAGTGCGGGCTCGCCCCACCTTGCGACAGTTACGTCAACAAGCCATCGATGCGCAAGAGCACGGCACGCATGGCATCCGCGTTCGACCGCGCCGGGTCCAACGCGAGCACGCGTTCAACTGCATGCCGGAGACATTCGATCGCGATGCGGTCGTCGCCGATCGGGGCATCGGCCTCCGGCTCCCCCTCATCGAGGAAAAACATGAAATCGCCAATCACCGCTTCATAGCGATCGATGGCTTCGGACAGCTCGCCCAGGCGTTCGTGGCAATCCGCGCAGGCCAGCATCGCGGGGCCGACCATGTGATGGTAATGCGCGCAGACGGCCAGCGTCGCCTTGCCCCACAGCCAACTGGCGAGGAACTCCTTCCGCAGCCACCCGGCGGCACGGAAATGCAGAGTCAACCTCTCGGTCAGGTCGATCATGCGCCGACCGGCGAACCAGACCGCGCCGTCGATCGGCGCCCGCGGATAGCCGTTGGCGCGATCCTTGATGTCGCTCAGATGCGCGTCGACCGCCGCCAGCGTCGCGTAGACAGCGTCGTGTCGTGCCTGCCGGATAGCCGGATCGGAAAAATCCGTGGCCAATATCGATTCGATCTCGGCGATCAGACGCCCATCTGTTTGCATGACGCGCTAGACCTTCGCCGTCTTCCATTTGCCGTGCGTGAACAGCCACAGCGTGAACAGGCCGACCGCGGTCTCCGAAACGAACACGCCCCAGAACACGCCCGATTGCTGCCAGCCAAGCTCGATCGCCAGGACGTAGGACAGCGGAATCTGGATCAGCCAGAAGAACACCAGGTTGATCTTCGTCGGCGTCGCCGTGTCGCCGGCGCCGTTGAAAGCCTGCACCGTCACCATCCACCAGCCGTAGACGAAGAACGAATACGACAGGATCCGCAGCCACTCGGCGCCGATGGCGACCACCTCCGGTGCGTCGCTGAAGATCGCGATCAGCCGGTCCGGAAACAGGAAGAACACCACGGACACCGCGATCAGATAAGCCATGTTGTAACCGCCGATCCGCCACACCGACGCTTCGGCGCGATCGGGCTGGTGCGCGCCGAGGTTCTGGCCCACCAGCGTGGCGGCCGCGTTCGACATGCCCCAGGCCGGCATCATCACGAACATCATGATCCGGATCGCGATGGTCGCACCGGCGACCGCCTCGCTGCCGATGCCGGCGAGAATGCGCATCAGGAAAATCCACGACGTCATCGCGATGATCATCTGGCCGATGCCGCCCAGCGACGTGCGCACGATGTTGAACAGGATCGCGCTGCGCAGCGCCAGCTGCGACGACAGCACGTGGATGTGATGGCCGCCGCGGAACAGGATCCACAGCTGCATCGCCACGCCGGCGCCGCGACCGATGTTGGTCGCGATCGCCGCGCCTTCGATGCCCATCGCCGGAATCGGCCCCAGACCGAAGATCAGGATCGGGTCCAGCGCGATGTTCAGGCCGTTCGCCACCCACAGCACGCGCATCGCGATGGCGGCATCGCCGGCGCCGCGATAGATCGCGTTGATCACGAACAGCAGCATGATCACGACGTTGCCGCCGAGCATCCACTGCATGTAGACATAGCCGTGCTGCAGCGTCCATGCGTCGGCGCCCATCAGGCGCAGCAGATCCTGCGCCCAGACGATGCCGATCACCGCGAACGGCACCGATACCAGCAGCGCGATCAGGATCGCCTGCACCGCGGTGACCGCCGCCGCTTCGCGCTGGCCCTCCCCGACGCGCCGCGCCACCACGGCGGTGACCGCCATCGCCAGGCCCATCGCGATCGCGTACAGCAGGAACAGAAAAGTTTCGGTCAGTCCGACCGTGGCCACCGCGGACGAACCCAGCTTGGCGACGAACCAGATGTCCACGACCGCGAACGTGGACTCCAGCACCAGTTCGAGCACCATCGGCACCGCGAGCAGGAACACCGCCCGGCGCATCGGAATCCGGGTGTAGTCGGCGTTGGTGCCGCGGATCGCGTCACGCAATTCCGACCAGAGCGAAGCCCGCGGCGCGGTGTCGGCGTCGGGTACGGACTGGGGTTCATTGCTCATCGGAGATCCATCCGTTCATGGGTCGGTCGGCGCGCACGGTTCGGCGCATGGTACGGCAGCACGTCTGCCGTACCGGTATGGGACAACGACGAACGGCGAGGCAGCGGATCGACAGCCGCGCATGCGCCGGCGTTCCGCGCCGACGGACGGCCATCACACCATCGGCAATTTCAGCCCCTGCTCCTTCGCACAGGCCTTCGCGATCTCGTAGCCCGCATCCGCATGGCGCATGACGCCGGTGCCCGGGTCGTTCCACAGCACCCGCGCGATGCGCTTGTCGGCTTCGGCGGTGCCGTCGCAGACGATCACCACGCCACTGTGCTGCGAGAAACCCATGCCGACGCCGCCGCCGTGGTGCAGGCTGACCCAGGTCGCGCCGCCGGCGACGTTCAACATCGCATTGAGCAGCGGCCAGTCGCTGACCGCATCGCTGCCGTCCTGCATCGCTTCGGTTTCGCGGTTGGGCGAAGCGACGCTGCCGCTGTCGAGATGATCGCGGCCGATCACGATCGGGGCCTTGAGTTCGCCGTTGCGCACCATTTCGTTGAAGGCGAGACCAAGCTTGTGGCGCAGGCCGAGGCCGACCCAGCAGATGCGCGCGGGCAGACCCTGGAAGCTGATCCGCTCCTTCGCCATGTCGAGCCAGCGATGCAGGTGGGCGTCGTCGGGAATGAGTTCCTTGACCTTGGCGTCGGTCTTCGCGATGTCCTCGGGATCGCCGCTGAGCGCGACCCAGCGGAACGGGCCGACGCCGCGGCAGAACAGCGGACGCACGTAGGCCGGCACGAAGCCGGGAAAATCGAAGGCGTCCTTGCAGCCGACTTCGAACGCCATCTGGCGGATGTTGTTGCCGTAGTCGAAGGTGGGAATGCCCATGTCCTCGAAATGCAGCATCGCTTCGACGTGGATGCGCATCGAATGTCTGGCGGCTTCGACGACCTCCTCCGGCGCGGTCTTCTGCTTGTCGAACCACTGCTCCAGCGTCCAGCCCGCGGGCAGATAACCGTGCAGCGGATCGTGCGCGGACGTCTGGTCGGTCACCGCGTCCGGACGCACGCCGCGGCGCACGAGTTCGGGCAGGATCTCGGCGGCGTTGCCGAGCAGCGCGATCGATTTCGCTTCGCCGGCCGAACAGTATTTCTCGATCCGCGCGAGCGCGTCGTCGAGGTCGGTCGCCTGTTCGTCGACGTAGCGCGTGCGCAGGCGCATGTCGATGCGCGACTGCTGGCATTCGATGTTGAGCGAGCACGCACCGGCGAGCGATGCGGCCAGCGGCTGCGCGCCGCCCATGCCGCCGAGACCGGCGGTGAGGATCCACTTGCCGGTGAGGTCGCCGCCGTAATGCTGGCGGCCCATTTCGACGAAGGTTTCGTAGGTGCCCTGCACGATGCCCTGGCTGCCGATGTAGATCCACGAGCCGGCCGTCATCTGGCCGTACATCATCAGGCCCTTTCGGTCGAGTTCGTTGAAGTGCTCCCAGGTGGCCCAGTGCGGCACCAGGTTGGAGTTGGCGATCAGCACGCGCGGCGCATCGGGATGCGTGGGGAAGATGCCGACCGGCTTGCCGGACTGCACCAGCAGGGTCTCGTGGTCGTCGAGCTCGCGCAGCGACTTCAGGATGGCGTCGTAGCAGGCCCAGTCGCGCGCGGCGCGGCCGATGCCGCCGTAGACCACGAGGTCTTCCGGGCGCTCGGCGACTTCGGCATCGAGGTTGTTCTGGATCATCCGGTACGCGGCTTCGCTCAGCCACGATTTGCAGGTCTTCTCGGCGCCGCGCGGGGCGCGGATGCTGCGGGACGGGTCGTGGCGGTTGGAACCGAACGGGATCGACGGATGCATGACGGGGGTCCTTCGCGGCAGGCCGGGTGGCGATGCACGGATTATCCCGCCGCATTCCCCGCGCCCACCAGCGGAAGCCCCCGTCGCGACCGCGCATCGCCGCCGCAAGCCATTGATTTTCGACCGGCACGCACCCGATTGTGTACGCTGTAGACATGACGCCGCCCGCGACCGCCGACCGCATCCTCCACGCCGCCCGCATCGTGTTCGAACGCGAGGGCGCAGCGGCCATGACCATGCGCCGGATCGCGCAGGAGGTCGGCATCACGCCCATGGCGATCTATCGCCACTTCCCCAACCGCGACGCCCTGCTGAAACGCATCTGCGACGACAGCTTCCAGGAAATCGCGCACCACTGGCACGCCCGCAACACCGGCCCCGACGTGATGACCCGCATCGTCGCGCTGCAGGAGATCTACCTCGACTACGCCCTCGCCTACCCGCATCTGTTCGATCACGCCTTCTCCGCCCGCCGCGACGACGCCCGCCGCTATCCCGACGACTTCCGCGCGCGCCGCTCGCCCACGCTCAACGAAGTCGCCGACGCGGTCGCCGAGGCGCAAACCGCAGGCGCGCTGAAACCCGACGACCCCTGGGAAGTCGCGCTGACGCTGTGGGCGCACTCGCACGGCCTGATCGCGCTGTATCGCGCCGGACGCTTCAACTGCGACGCGAAGGAATTCCGCGCCCTGCACGCGCGCGCGCTGCGCCGGTTGCTCGACGGATTGGCTTTACCCACCCCGTAGGAGGGCCTTCAGGCCCGAGCTTTTTGCCCAGATCACCGCTCGCGCAGTGCGCATCAGCCGAAGGCGTCATGCGCAGTCACCCTCAACCGCGACCGGGAACATTGCAGGGTGCATGACGCTTCGCTGATGCAAGCGACAAATGCATCATGCGCCCCTGTTCACCGGACATCGCATTTTCACGTTGAATCTCATGGTCGTTCAGGATCCTGATCGCGATCGGACCGCCACTCCAGATCGAAGGACACTGGCGACTTGCCTATAGAATTGCGCGTCGACTTTGGGCCGACCAACGCAACGCACACACACGGACAGGAGCATGCAATGGAAGCACAAGCGAATTCTTCCCGCGCGACGAACGCACGCGGGGACCGCGCCGATGCGGGCCGCAGCGAAGATGAGTTCCAGGCGCGAACGTCCGCAGGAACCATCGATGCGCTGATCTTCGCCAACGCGCAGGCCCACCCGGACAAGATCGCCTTGATCGATGGCACGGACAGCATCGACTATGCGCGCCTGATCGCGCACGCATCCACCGTGGCCGATGCGCTCGCTGCGCGCGGGGTGCCGCCCGGATCGCTGGTCGGCGTCTGCATGCATCGCAGCTGGACACTGGCGGCGACGCTGCTCGGCGTGCTGCGCGCCGGCTGCGCGTATGTGCCGCTGGACCCGGCCTATCCGGTCGAACGCGTGCGTTACATGCTCGCGCATTCCCGCGCCGCCGCCGTCATCGTCGACGACGATGCCACCGAGGCGCTCTGCGAAGGCGTGGGCGCATGCCTCCGCCACGATCGGTTGCGCGTGCGCGACGGGCACGTCGCCAGCGCTGCGGGCGCGTCGGATACGGAGCTGGCCTATGTCATCTACACCTCCGGATCGACGGGACACCCGAAAGGCGTCGCGGTGGCGCATCGGGCGGTGCTCGCCATGATCCGGGCGATGCGTCGGCTGCTCGATGACGAGGAGCTCGACGGCGTCTTCGCCGGTGCATCGATCTGCTTCGACCCGTCGGTCATGGAAATCTTCGGAACGCTCGCCTTGGGCGGCACGGTGGTATTGGGCCAGAACGCGCTCGCGCTGCCGACGCATCCGGCAGCGGGCCGCATCCGGACCTGCATCCTGGTGCCCTCCTCGATGCAGGCGCTGCTCGCGTCGCATGCGCTTCCGCCCGGCATCCGCTGCGTCGTGTTCGGCGGCGAGACGCTCAAGCGCTCGCTGGCGGATCGCATCCTCGCGCTGGATTCGCCGCCGCGGGTGGTGAATGTCTACGGCCCGACCGAGGACACCGTCTTCTCGACCGCCTGCGAGGTGCGCGCCGGCACCGGGCCGATCGCGATCGGCGTCGCTGTACCGGGATCGCGCACCTGGATTCTCGATGCGGCGATGCGTCCGCTGCCTGCGGGCGTCGCGGGCGAACTGTATCTCGCCGGCGACAAACTCGCGCGCGGCTATCTGCACGACGATGCGCTGACCCGCGAGCGCTTCATCGAGCGCGCACCGGACGCGTCGCTCCCGGAATCCCGCCTGTACCGCACCGGCGATCTGTGCCGATGCAACGCTGCGGGCGAGATCGAATTCCTCGGGCGCGTCGATCAACAGGTCAAGGTCCGCGGCTATCGCATCGAGCTCGGCGAGATCGAATCCACGCTCGAATGCATGCCGGGCGTGGAGGCCGCGGCCGCCGCCGCGGTGGAAGGCGGCATCGGCCAGACGATGCTGGTCGTCTACGTGTCGAGTCGCGACCGTTCGGCGACCGAATCCGCGGTCAAGGATTTCCTGGCCGCGCGTCTGCCCCCGCATATGGTCCCGCAGCGGGTGATGTGGCTCGACGCTCTGCCGCGCCTGCCCAACGACAAACTCGACCGCGCGCGTCTGCCGGGGCTCGACGCGCCGCGCGCGGTGAACGACGCTGAAGGCAGCGCCATCGCGTACGAACCGACTGCCGACAGCGAACGCCACGCCGTGCTGCTCGCGCTGATCCACGGCGAACTCGCTCTCCTGTTGCACATCGCCGACCCCGCGGGCATACCGCCGCAGGCGTCGTTCGACAGTCTGGGGCTCGACTCGCTGTCCGCGCTGGAATTCCGCGGCCGACTGGGAAAGCGTCTGGCGCGCGAGATCGGTGCCGACCTCCTCGCCGAACACGCCACGCCCTCCGCTCTGGCCGCACATCTGCTGCGCACGGACACGTCCCGCTCGCATCGTGCCGACAACGCGAAGGGAGCCGCGCACGCATCGCTCGCCGGCCTGCAGGCGCAG
This sequence comes from uncultured Lysobacteraceae bacterium, assembly GCA_946480825.1. The sequence continues at coordinate 13,652 of CAMLLG010000029.1, read as the reverse complement.
TTGCGGTCGAGTCATCCGACCTTCCAGGCCGCGAAGGCGCCGGCATGGTGCGCGACCGACAAGGCGCGCTTCGTGCATGAAGTGATGCGCATGGTCAACGACCAGCGCAGGAATCCCTACGGCAAAGTGCTGCGCACCGGCAGCGCCGCCCGCGGCACCGTCGCCGACGCCTACAACGACGAATCGCGGGACGCGATCATCTGGACCACCAATCTCTATCTCGGCCTCAACCGCGACCGCGAGGTCATCGACCGGGCGCGCGATGCGCTGGAGCGCTACGGCACCGGGATGGGCACCTCCGCGGCGGCCTCCGGCATGACCGATCTGCATCTGACTTTCGAGCGCGAATTCGCCGAACTCGTCGGCAAACCGGCCGCCTGCCTGTTCCCCACCGGCTACACCGCCAACGTCGGGGCGGTCGCCGGCCTGCTCGGCAAACACGACGTGGTGGTAATCGATCAGCTGTGCCACGCATCGATCGTCGACGGCGCGCGGCTGTGCGGCGCGACCATCCGCAGCTTCCGTCACAACGACCCCGCCGATCTGGACACCGTGCTCGCATCGGAATGCTCGCCGTATCGCACCGCGCTCGTGGTCTTCGAAGGCGTCTACAGCATGGGCGAAGGCGCCGCGCCGGTGGCGGAACTCGTGCGCACGGCCAAACGCCACGGCGCGCTGGTGCTGGTGGACGAGGCGCATTCGTTCGGTTTCTACGGCCCGCGCGGTGCCGGCATCTGCGCCGCGCAGGGCGTCACCGACCAGGTCGACTTCATCATGACCACCCTCAGCAAATCGCTCGGCAGCCTCGGCGGCGTGGTGGCCGCGCGCGAGGAACACGTCGACCTGCTGAAATCGTCGGCGCGGGCCTACATCTTCCAGGCCTCCATCAGCCCGGCGGACACCGCGGCCGCACTCGCGGCGCTGCGGCGCATCCGCAGCGACGATGGCCTGCGCGAGCGACTCTGGGACACCGCGCGCTACATGCGGCAGCGCTTCATTGATGCCGGCTACGACCTCGGCAGCGGCGACGGCCCCATCGTCACACCGCACTTCGGCGACAAGGACAAGCTCTACGCCCTCGTGGAGGCGCTGTACCGCCGCGGCATCCAGACCTCCGCGGTCACCTACCCCATCGTCGAAGCGGGCCGCGGGCGTCTGCGCCTGATCTGTTCCGCAGCGCACACGCGCGACGACGTCGACAGGACGCTCGATGCGCTCGTCGAGGCGGAACGCGAAGTCGACGGACAACTGGCCGTCGCGCACCTCGCGTGCGTGCCGCCGCGCGATGCCGGTCCGCGACTGCAGGCCTGGGCCCACGCATTCGCCGCACGCCTGCGCGAGCGGTTGGACCTCCGGTCGAAGGCGCTGCCGGAACTGGCCATGTCCGCGACCGCACCCGGCCTCGACGCACCGGTGTCCCTGGTCCTGCGCGATGGCGCCATCGCCCTGCGCACGGACGCTTCCCACGACATCTCCACCTGCACCCTGCAGCTCATCGACGACGACGCACTCGCCGCGCTGCAGGCCTTCGACGTGCAACACCTGCTGCGCGCGGTGATCGACGGTCGCTGCCTGCTGGGCGGTCAGGTCGAACCTTTCGTCTGGCTGATCGCGCGGCTGGTGGAACAACGCGAATCGCCGGCCGCAGCCGCATGAGCGTCGTTCGCGCCCGGCGAAAACGAATCCCGCGACCGATACACCGTCCCCGATGGCGCAACACCCGCATCAGGAAAACGGCCGCATCCCTCCACAAAATCCCGCCCGGCTCTCGAACGCCCGCCCTCGTAGGAGGGCCTTCAGGCCCGAGCTTTTGACTCAAACACCGCTTGCGTAGGGCGCATAAGCCGAAGGCCCGTAGCCCGGGAAAGCGCAAAGCGCTTACCCGGGGAAAAAACGACCGTGTGCCTCTCTGAAGACCCCGGGTGCGGCCTGCGGCCTTACCCGGGCTACTGCCATCCGAGGAAGCACAGGACGCCGCCTCTGCGAGTCAATGCATTGAAGAAAGAGTCGTGATTTGCGTACAAGTGACCACCGGAGTCGACGTCGTAAGATTCGCCATGTAATACGAGCATTGGTAAACATATTCGGTGGATTTCGAGATCACCCACACTGAATGCTCGCTCAGTTGAACCACGAAGCCTGCAGCACTCGTTGCAGTGACTGCCGGGAGAGAGCATTTTGCGATTGGACTTCCTCCCGTTGAAACGCGCGAATGACAAAAAGACACCTTGCCGTTGGCGCTATTGAAGAGCCAAATCCCCGGCGCAGTTTCATTGGAGTATTGCGTGATCGTACCAACCTGAGCGGATGCGGTTTTCTGGAAAGCCAGGCCGCCGATCAGGATGACGAAGATAAGGAAAATCTTGATGCTGCGCATTCCATGCTCCTTGTTCCATTTGATTGAAAATTGCGGAATAAAGCGTGTGATAAGACCCAAAGAGAAACCGCTCACGACCCGACACAATTGACCCAGGCGACTAGAGAATCGGATCAACTCGTCGGCCCGGCAAGCCCCTCATATTAACGCGGCTCAAAACTGGAATTTTTTCGCACCATGATCTGAGGGGCCCGTAGCCCGGGTAAGCGCAGAGCGCGCACCCGGGAGAAAGACGGCATGCCGCTCCGAAATCCCGGGTGCGGCCTGCGGCCTTACCCGGGCTACTTGCTGAATTAAGCCGCGCAGCGAAGCAACGTCGGCTTGAATAAATTGTTAGCGCTCATAGCCGAGTTAGCCCGCGAGAAATGTCGAGTGTTAGATGCAGTGCTGATGATGCCCACAACTTCGCATCGTTGAGTTGCGGAAAAACATCTTGCACACGCTGAAAGTTGATGAAAGTAGCTTGGCTCCATGGAATGAAGTCCCCGGCGCCACGTGGCCGAAATTTGAGCTCGCCGTTGTCAAGCTTGAGATGGGCCGCTCTTACCCAAGAGCTTGGCTGATCAAACTGCGATGGCGTCTCTCCCACGAAGATGAAGACGACGAGTGGATCCCAGGTTGAAACCTGCTGAGACAGGGCCTGACCTAACTCCTCGCGGACAACGTCGTTCCACTGACGTCGGTACTTGACCTCTACTAACCAATACGTGGTCCTATCTCTGTCCGTTGCAAAAAAGTCAGGTAGTTTGCGCAGTGCAGTAGGTAGACCCAGACGCATGTACTGATCGACTGGAAGATCGGATACCTCCCGAATAGTCTCCTCGATGCCCAGGGGAACCACAGTCAATCCCGCTTGCGCGAACAGTGATCGCACAAGGGACTGGGTGATTGCTCCTTTAAGGCGATTCTGATAGTCCATATAAGCGCCAACGCCCGAGTTAAGCCGCCCCGTAGCGGGGTGGCGGACGCGTGCCAGCGTAGCGCAAGCACGTGGCCGACGCCACGATGCGGGGTCGGCTTGAACGAATTGTTAGGCGCATCTGCCGGCGCGAATGAAGCTAGAAAGGAATGTCTCCGAATTCCTGTCCACTAGAATCTTTGAGTGCATCAGCCGGCAGAGGCAAATTGCTAACAGTGTATAAATTTAGTATGTCTTCTCTATCCATGAAGAGAATTTGGCTGCGCTTGGTAGCATCAAGCTTGCCGCCGATCCAGTTTCTGGCTTGCTTTGTAATTTCTCCGCCAGCGACAATAAATGCATGGTCAACCAGAACTTTTTTGCTTGTTTCGGGGTCAAATATTTCGTGCCCTAGCATCATAAGCGCTTGGTTGTGAATTTCGGCGACGTTCGCATTAGAGCCTTTAGAATTGCCAGAAGCATCTAACTTTCCTTTTTTGGCTTGAAGCCCAAAATAAAGAACGTGCTGCGTCGGGAGAATGAAACGCATCCATACATCTTTCCCATACTCTAAAGACTTGTCTTTGTGACCGGCTGCAGAAACGCGGTGATAACCAAGCTGCCGAAAAAGTGGTAAAAGTATTTTCTCTATTAAATCATCTTCTGAACATGAGTCGAGATGATTGCTGAGTCGATTGCGCTTGTCGAGTTCTTTTGGTGTGAATGGGCGGTGTGGATTTGTAATTACTGAGACAGTTTGAGTGCGAATATGCCTTATGTATAGATGACCATCCTCACCATAAAAAGCCTCAAAACCTTCACGATGAAGCGGCTTATTTAGAGCGTCGAGAGCTTTGGATCTATCAGGATCTTCCGCTTTTGCATCGGCCTTATCCATCAGCACCCTAAAAACTCTCACAAAATTTTCTGGGAGTGCGTTAGGGCTTGGCTGCGGCTCATCAAGAAGCTCGGATAATCTGTCTGCCGTCCACGACCAACGTGTTGATCCATCATGCGTGAAATCTAGATCGCATTCTTCAAAAAATCTTGTTATGTAACTGCTTGATCGGTAATGAAAGTGCTCGGCATCGCCGATTACCATCTCCGCCAGCTCTCGTAGATTTCTAGGCTTGAATTTCATGGCTTGAGTGGCCGATACCTATCGTAGATGCGCCTAAGTCTAATTAGACCGCGACCCGGGACATAAAACCGAGGTTGCCACAGGCCTTCGAAACGATCAATCGCATAGTTTTTGCGAAAACCATGAAGGCCAGAAGCGCCATCAGGCCACACGCGAAATACATTGTCCTCATATGCGGCACCACCGTCGCAAAAAATCCCAACAGCACACAACCTGTCCAAAATGACAGGGTCAAAAAACGGGACCACGCTGCAATTCCGCAGGCACCCAACAAGTCCTCCACCCCCACCGCCTCTCACGCCTCGTCCGCTCCGACATCGGCGGGCCCAGGGCTCGCCCTACGAAAACACCCACGTCCGAAAACGGCCAGTCACCCCGGCGCCGTTGGTCTACGCTACCCCCATGACCTCCACCCCCGACCACCACCCCGCCCTGCCGCCCCGCGAGGTCTGCCTGCGGGCGATGGCCGCGAAGGATCATCGCTTCGACGGGTTGTTCTTCGTCGCGGTGCGCAGCACCGGGATCTATTGCCGGCCGGTGTGTCCGGCGCCGGCGCCGAAGCGCAGCAACATCACCTTCCATGCGAACGCGGCGGCGGCGACCGCGGCCGGGTATCGGCCGTGCCTGCGCTGTCGGCCGGAGCTGTCGCCGGAGGCCTTCGCCCAGGTGCGCGAGGATGCCGTGCGGCGGGCGTTGGCGATGATCGCCGAAGGCGCGTTGCAGGACGACAGCGTCGAAGCGCTGGCGGCGCGCGTGGGCCTGAGCGCGCGCCAGTTGCAGCGGGTGTTCCTGGCCCACGTCGGTGCGACCCCGCATGCGGTGCACGCGACCCGCCGGCTGCTGCTCGCGAAACAATTGCTCACCGAAACCGCGCTGCCGGTGACCGATGTGGCGCTGGCCGCGGGTTACAACAGCCTGCGGCGCTTCAATGCCGCGTTCAGGGACGGCTGCGGCATGCCGCCGGGCGCGATCCGTCGTCAGGCCTCGGCCGCGAAGGCGCCGAGCGGCACGCTGAGGCTGCGTCTGGGTTATCGACCGCCGCTGGATTTCCCGATGTTGCTGGCGTTTCTCGCCAGGCGCGCGATTCCGGGAATCGAACGCGTCGGCGTGGACAGTTACGAACGCGCAGTGGGTCCGGGCCGCGCGTGGCTGCGCGTCAGCGCGGTCGCGGATCGCCCCGAACTGATGCTGGAGATCGCCGAGGCCGATCCACGCGACATTCCCGATCTGGTGCGTCGTGTACGGCGGATGTTCGATCTCGATGCCGATCTGCGGCCGATGCATGCCGTCTTCGCGGAAGACGGATTGCTGTCGCGCGCGGTCGCGCTGCATCCCGGACTGCGTGTGCCCTGCGGCTGGGACGGCTTCGAACTGTCGGTGCGCGCGGTGCTGGGGCAGCAGATCAGCGTCGCCGGTGCGACCACCCTGGTGCGAAGGCTGGTGGATACCTGGGGCGCGCATCGCGACGACGCCGCGCCGGCCGGACTCGATCGCCTCTTTCCGTCGCCGAAACGTCTGCGGGACGCGCCGCTGGAAGGCATCGGCCTGCCGAAGACCCGCGCCGCGACGGTGCGCGCGCTGGCCGCGGCGGTCGCCGACGGCCGGCTGTCGTTCGAAGGCGGCCAACGGCTGGAGGATTTCGTCGCGCGCGCGACCGCACTGCCCGGCATCGGCGCGTGGACCGCGCAGTACATCGCGATGCGCGGCATGGCGATGCCGGATGCGTTTCCCGCGGGCGATCTGGTGCTGCAGCAGCGGCTGGCCGCGGCGCAGGGCGTGGCACGACTGACGGAACGCGCGACCGAAGCGCGATCGCAGGCGTGGCGGCCGTGGCGCGCGTATGCGGTGCTGCATCTGTGGCATCTGCCGGCGGACGCGGCGCAGCGGGCAGCGGCATGAACACCAACGACGCGACGCTGTTCTTCGAGCGCATCGACACGCCGATCGGCATGCTGACGCTCGCCGCGGATGCGCAGGGTCTGCGCCACATCGAATTCCCGAGCAACCGGCATCCGGTGGATCGCGCTGGCTGGGTGCCGGGAGCGGACGGGATCGCGGCGGACATCATCGAGACGACTTCACGTCAACTGCACGAATACTTCGACGGCACGCGCCGCGATTTCGATCTGCCGCTGGCGCCGGAGGGCACCGCATTCCAGTGCGAAGTCTGGCGAACGCTGGCGACGATTCCCTACGGCGAGACCTGGAGCTATCGCGATCTCGCCCATGCCATCGGCAAACCCGCGGCGGTGCGCGCGGTGGGCGCGGCGAACGGCCGCAATCCGCTGCCGATCGTGCTGCCCTGCCACCGCGTGATCGGCGCCGACGGTAGCCTCACCGGTTTCGGCGGCGGCCTGCCGATCAAGGAAGCGCTGCTGCGACTCGAAGGCGCGCTGCCGATGCGCGGCAGCGGCGATCTGTTCGGCTGAAATCGTCCAGAGAACGCACGCGCACGAAAAAGCCCGGCGCGGGGCCGGGCTTCGTGAAGGTCTTGAATGCGCGTCAGCGGATCGAGGTATCGAGGCTGCGCAGGGCGTCGGCGAGATTGAGATGGCCGCTGCGGTCGAGGTCTTCGGCGGTGTAGACGCGGCCTGCGGCGACGGCGCAGCCCTGCGGCTTGAGGTCTTTCTCGGCGCGGAGATTGCGGCTGCCGACGATGCGCGAACCGGTGCTGCGCAGACAGGTGCGCGCCGGTTCTTCGGTCTGGGCCGGTGCGGACGCATCCGGAGTGGTTTCGGCCACGGAGGTCTGCATGGTTTCGGTTTCGCCGGTGTCCTTGCTGACGGTCACGGTCTGGGCGACGGCGATGCCGGAGCAGGCGGCGAGCAGGGCGGCAAACAGGAAGCGGGTCATGGCGGCGGCTCCGTTGTCCTCGGGATATGCCGCACCTTACGCCGGCCCGGCGCGGTCTGCATGAACGCGCCTGCCGAAGAAATGCCGCGTTCACTGCGGCGTCAGCCCGCCGGGCAGGTCTCGCGGCGGCCGTCGCGGAAGGCCTGCACCTGTTCCGGCGTGGCCGGCACGCTGTCGCTGCCGTCGTCGAACAACACCCGCCAGACGCCGTCGGCCTCGCGATGCCAGACCGAGCGGTAACCGCCGAGCGAATACTTCGCGTCGGCGGTGCCGGGGTTCTCGATCGTCAGCGACGGGCCCTCGGACCAGGCGATGCCATCGACGCCGCCGACCGTGGTGCGCAGCGGATACCACTCGATGGTGACGTGTCGGCCTTCGATGATGCCGCCCCAGCGCGCCACGATCGTCTCGCGGCCGCGGGTCTGGCGCGCGCGACCGGCGCCGAACACCGCACCCGCCGCCACGTGATCGGCGAACGCGGCGGGATCGTGGTCCGCCACCGTGCGCGCGAAGCTGAGTTCGCGGGCCCAGACCTCGCATTCGACCGGCGAATGCGGCGCCGCGGCCCATGCGGGCGCGGACGCCGCGAGGCACGAGACGAACGACAGCATGGACGACACAAGCGCGCGGCGCGGCATACGGACTCCGGAAACAATGGACGAAAGTCTGAGGGGCGCCGAAATCCCGCGGACATCGACGGCGCTTATCATGGCCGGATGATGCCACGCCGCCCGCACGCCGCCCTCGGGGCCCGGATTGCCGTTCTTGTCCTTTCGCTGCTGCTCGCGGCCTGCGCGGGCGCGCCGACCTCACGCACGGGACCGCGCGACGGCGGGCAGCACGTGGTGCTGGTGTCGATCGACGGCCTGCCCGCGTCGATGCTGGGCGACGGCACCCTGCCCACGCTGGATGCGATCGCCGCCGAAGGCGTGCGCGCCGAGTGGTTGAATCCGAGCTATCCGACGCTGACCTTTCCGAACCACTACACCCTGGTTACCGGCCTGCGTCCGGATCGTCACGGCATCGTCCACAACAACATGCGCGACGAGCGGCTCGGCCGTTTCATCTCGAAGGAAGCGAGCGCGAAGGACGGGCGCTGGTGGGGCGGCGAACCGATCTGGGCGACCGTGCAGGCGCAGGGCGGGATCGCAGCGACGATGTTCTGGCCCGGCTCGGAGGCGCGCATCGCCGGCCAACGCCCGCGCCATTTCCGCATCTTCGACAGAGCGGTCGCCGCGGACGCGCGCGTGGACCAGATCCTGCAGTGGCTGGATCTGCCGCCCGGCGAACGCCCGCGACTGTTGACGCTGTACTTCGAACAGTACGACGTCGCCGCGCACGAGCACGGCGCGTCGGCACCGGAATCGCTGGCCGCGCTGCGGGTGATCGACGCCTCGCTGGCGCGGCTGCGCGCGGGGCTGCGCGCGCGCGGGCTGGAGGCGGACACCGATCTGATCGTGCTGTCCGACCACGGCATGGCCGACGTGCCGCGCGAACATCTGCGGCTGCTCGACGACCGTCTGCAGCCCTCGGCCTACACGCTGGATTCGTGGGGAACGCATATCGGCATCGTGCCGAAACCGGGGCGCGCGGCGGACGTCGAACGCGCCTTCATCGGGCGCCACGATGTCTACGCCTGCTGGCGCAAATCCGAACTGCCGGCGCAGTGGCGCTACGGCGCGCATCCGCGGATTCCGCCCATCGTGTGCCAGGCCGATGCGGGTTGGCGCGTGCAGGGCCGCGGCAACGCGGTGTCTCCGCAACCGGTGAAGGGCGAGCACGGCTTCGCGCCGGAAGATCCGTCGATGCGCGCGGTGTTCACCGCGACCGGACCGTCATTCAAGCGCGGCGTGGTGCTGCCGGCATTCGACAACATCGACATCTACCCGCTGCTCGCGCGCCTGCTGCGCGTGCGCCCGGCGCCCAACGACGGCAGCCTCGCGTCCACGGAAGCGGCGCTGCGGTAGCGTCATGAGACAAAGCGGCCCTCGCCCCCTGCGCGGTAGAGCGGGCTTCAGCCCGCTGCGTCATCTCGACCCGAAGGCCGCTCTACACGAGATGTCACCGCTGCCCCTGTGGGAGTTTCTCGAACCTCATCCATCCCGCTTGCAGAAAGCACGATCACAGGTGCGCGTGGAGTCGCATCGCGCGTGAAAGAAGCGTGATCGACCAGGGCGGTGATCGTCCCGCTCACATCCCGCGGAAACGATGCAGAAAGGCCGAACTTACCGGCAGCGTCTCGTCTCGACCGCGCAGGCGCAATGTGGATTTGCCGAGCTCGTCCCGGCGCAGGCGATCGATCGCTGACACCCGCACCACGATGCCGCGGTGCACCTGCCAGAACACGTCGGGATCCAGCCCCGCCAGCAGGTCCTTGATCGGCGTGCGGATGAGCGCATCGCCATCGGCGGTCACCACGCGCACGTATTTGTCCTGCGCCTGGAAGAACAGCACGTCGTCGATGCCGATCATGCGCACGCTGTCGCCCACCGCGGCGCTGATCCAGCGGATCGCGCGCGGGCCGACGGGACGCAATGCGGTTTCCAGCGCGTCGACCCGCGCACCGGCATCGTCGTCGTCCGCATCGCGAAGACGCGCGCGCAAGCGCTCGATCGCACGCTGCATGCGCTCCGGCTGCAGCGGCTTCAACAGATAATCGACCGCGCCGGCCTCGAACGCGCGCACCGCGTATTCGTCGTAGGCGGTGGTGAACACCACCAGCGACTTCGCCGCCACCGCGGCGCGCGCCACGTCCAGCCCGCTCACGCCGGGCATGCGGATGTCGAGAAAACACAGGTCCGGACGATGCGCGGCGATGGCTTCCATCGCGGCGATGCCGTCTTCGCACTCGGCGACGATGCGCAGTTCGGGCCAGGCCTCCTCCAGCAGTGCGCACAGCGCGCGGCGCAGCGGCGCTTCGTCTTCGGCCACGACGGCGGTGATCGCAGCGCCCGCCGTCATCGCGCGTCGTCCACAGGAATGCGCAGTTCCGCGCAGGCGCCTTGCGGCGGGCGGCTGTGCAACGCGAACGCCGCACGATCGCCGTAGCGCGTCTGCAGTTGCGCACGCACGTTGGCCAGCCCGAGCCCGCCGCCGACGCCCGGCTGCAGGCCCATGCCGTCGTCGATCACGCGCAACCGCAGCGCGTCGCCGTCGCGTTCGGCGCTGAGCGTGATCGTGCCCGGGCCGGGCCGCGGTTCGATGCCGTGCTTCACCGCATTCTCGACCAGACTGATCAGCAGCAGCGGCGGGAACGGCATCTCGCGCAGCGCAGCATCGACTTCGATCGCGTGCGACAGGCGGCCCGCGGTGCGCAGGCGCATCAGTTCGAGATAACTCGCGCACAGATCGAGCTGCTGGCCGAGCGTGGAATCGAGCAGATTCGAATCGAGCGTGGCTTCGGCATCGCGCAGGCGCGGAATGCTGGCGCGCAGATAATCCACCAGCGCATCCAGGGTGGCCTCGGCCTGACCGGGATCCTGGCGCACCAGCGCGCGCACCGAGGCCAGCGTGTTGAACAGGAAATGCGGTTCGACCTGCGCCTGCAGCACGCCCAGGCGCAGTTCGGAGCGCTGTTTCTCGGCCTGCAGCGTGGCCAGCGCCGCGGCCTGCCGACTGTCCTGCCAACGGCCGAGTTCTCGGAAATACGCGCGCAGCGCGAGCCCGCCGCCGAGCGCGCCGTAGATCAGCACCAAAAGGGCCAGATTCAGCGCCTGCGTCGCCGCCTTCACGACCGGCGACAGCGCCGGCGGTTTGATCAGGATGCGCGCGTCTTCGCGCATGGGCATGTTCTGCTGGAGATAGTTCGACGACCAGGCATCCGCGAAATAGCTGACGATGATGCCCAGCAGCAGCGCCAGCACGATGCCGAAGCGTTCGCGGCGCAGTGGCCAGCCCGCGTGGCGCACCAGCGCCGCCAGCAACGGCCCCGAGGAACACATCAGCATGAAGCCGACCGAGAAGGACAAGGCCAGCATCACGCCGCGACGAACGTCGCCGGTGGCGATGACCATCCCCCCGACGATGAAACACGCGAAGACCGCGATGACGCCGCCGAAGATCAGGCTGCGGCCGCGCAGCCAGCGCCAGCCGAAGACCGGATAACGCCGGTAACCCAGCCATGCGCCGCGGGAGACGACGACCTCGGCGGGCAGCGGCTGATCCAGCGCGTACGGCGTGCGGTCGGAGACGGAAGAGGAAATCATTTGCGCGTGCCCTGCAGGATCTGGCCACCCTGTTCGAGGGTGAGCGCGATGACTTTACCAGCCGCATCGCGGCGGAAGCGGACGACGATGCCGGCCTCGGCGAAGGCGAACACATCCTTCGCCTTCGCGCTCAGCGGAAACGCGCCCTGCCCGGTGGCCTGCGCGGTCAGCGCGGCGCCCTCGGCGCGCACCGTCAGCGCGAAGCCCGGCATCAGCGGGTACTCGCCGGCATAGGCCTTGAGATCGTCGACGGACAACACGGACGCAGGGCCGGCATCGACCTCGGTTTCCGCCTTCAGCGGCTTGCCCAGGGGCACGCGCGGGTCCAGCAGATGCAGGCCGACGCTGCCGAGACCGCCGAGGGTATGCAGCGCGGTGTCGGAGAGGATCACCACACCGAATTTTTTCTCCGGATCGAAGGCCACGAACGACGAGAAACCGCCGGTGCCGCCCTCGTGCGCGAGAAAGCTGCGGCCGTTGAGCGGCGCGATCAGCCAGTGCATCGCGGTCGGCGTCTTCGCATCGCCCGGTATCGCGACATGGGTCAGCGCGAAGTCGGCGTCGAGCGGCTCCGGCGCGTTGCCGACCTGCGCCCGCACGTAACGCACCATGTCGTCGAGGGTCGCGCGCACGCCGCCGACGCCGGCGAGATCGGTCGGAAAATTCCAGGGCGAGGTCGGCCTGCCGTCCGACGTGTGCCCGGTCGCGACCGTCGTGCCGTCGGGTTTGCGGCCGATGTAACTGCGGGTCATGCCCAGCGGCGCGAACAGGCGCTCGTCGATCAGCGTTTCGAAGTCCAGGCCGGCACGACGTGCCACCGCATACGACAGCAGCATCGCCGCGAAATTCGAGTATGCGAACGTCGTGCCGGGCGCGCGCGTCAGCGTCGTCTTCGACAGCGCATCGAGCAGGTCGCGTTCGCTCAGGCGCGCATAGGGATTCGCCGGATCCGCGCCGTGCATGCCCGCGGGAATCGCCGGCAGACCCGAGGTGTGGGTGACGATGTGGCGCAGCAGGATCGGCTTGCCCTCGAACGTCGGCACCTGCGCGTCCTCGGGCAGATACGCCGACAGCGGATCTTCGAGCGAGGCCTTGCCTTCGCGGATCAGGCCGGCGAGCAGGGCCGCCATCATCGGCTTGCTGACCGAGCCGATCTCGAACGCGGTCTCCGGTCCGATCCGTCGCGCGGAGTCGCCCATGTCTGCACCGCCGTCGGCGCAGACGTAGGCGCGAGCGACGCTGTCGCCGTCGATCACCGCGGCAGCGAAGCAGGCGCCGGTCCGGTCGCCGTGCAGGCGCTGCCCGAGCTTCGCCTGCAGCTCGGCATCGGACATGGCATGGGCGGTGCCGTTCAACAGCAGCGCAGCGGCGAGAACGATCGAAGGATGGAACAACATGGCCATGACGGTCTCCATGAACGGCGGGGATGCGACCAGCCTGCCCCGCCACGTCGCCGCCCGCCGGACCTTGCGACGAACCCCCGATTCCGGACGACGAATCCCGGTCGCCGCCGGATCAACCGGCCAGCAGGCCCGGCATCGCCGCGGCATAGCGCGCCGCGATGGCCTCGCGGTCGCGATGGCGGCCATCGACGACGACCTCGCGACCGTTCACCGCGACCGTGCGCACCAGCGGCCGGTTGCCGCTGAAGATCCAGCGATCGGCGATGTCGCCCGCAGTCGCGCCTATCAGTTGCGGCGCCCCGCCGTCGAGCGCGACCGTATCGTCCGCGGTCGTCGTCGACGCGAAGCCGGTGGATGCCGCCGCACTCGCCTGCACGCCGCGCAGCAGCACCTCGCCGACGCTGGGTACCGCATCGGTCGCGGCGATGTTGCGGTGTTTCGTGACCAACCGCTGGCCGTATTCCAGCCAGCGCAGTTCTTCCACCGGCGAAACCGAAATGTGCGAATCCGAACCGATGCCCCAGGCACCGTCCGCATCGAGATAATCGCGCAGCGGAAACAGACCGTCGCCGAGATTGGCCTCGGTGGTCGGGCAGATCGCGACGGTGGCGCCGCGATCGGCGATGCCGACGATCTCGTCGACCTCCAGATGGGTCGCATGCACCAGCGTCCAGCGCGCGTCGACGTCGGCGTGATCCAGCAGCCAGCGCACCGGGCGCTCGCCGCGGATCGCGAGGCTGTCCTGCACTTCGCCGATCTGCTCGGCGATGTGGAT